>NZ_JBIWCX010000012.1:0-147310 GCF_044761695.1 Lysinibacillus sp. NPDC097287 | reverse complement strand
CAAGCAACTAACGTTCAAAAAGGATAAGTAACTTTTTCCTAGAAAGAGGATGTAATTCTGTCATTGACAGAGTTGCATCCTTTTCTCTTTCTCGAAAGAATTTAAAAAACTCATTTGTTCAACTAACCTGCTCCGTTAGCACAATAGGAAAAAAGAGCTACCTATGCAACTCCATCAGCTGAATATAATCATAAATTACATTTTACTGTTGTTAACTTTTCTTACTAAAGTTACTGAAATTGCAATAATAAAAACAATCATACTATTTATTATTAAAAAGTACCCTAGTTGCATGCCATAAAATATTGCAAAAGCATCTTGGATAATAAATATCGCTAATACACTTCCTATTGTACCAAAGAAAACCGCTAGTAATAATATTGTAAAAGCAGCAAAATATAGATTTTTCTTTTTTATATAGGATATAAACCCAATAATATTTGCAGTAACAATAAAAAAGCCCGTAAGGATTAAGAAAAAAACACTCATTCAACTCGCCCTTCCATAAACATATTTTACCACTTTAATTAAGAATCTTGTTGAACTATTCTGCTTCGTTAGCTCATTCATTTATTCGTCATATGCATCACCAATTAATGTAAAATCATCTTGAAGCCAGTACCAATGGTTACCGTTATTCATTACTAGGCGTTTTAATAACTCTGTAAAGGAATTGGAAATTATAGGACAGCTCCCAGCTACACCGTGAATCTGCCAATTGCTATCATAACATCTACCTAAACGTAACTTGTTTAGGTCAATTGTTAAATAATCATTATTCTTATCACGCCCAATAATGTACCAATTTGAAGAAATGTCATATTCAGCTTTTTCACCTATTATTCCTTCCTTTTTCGAAATAAAATGTTAGACAGCCTAAGTATAATATTCCCATCTGTTTATGTCATTCCTTCATAAAGTATTCTGCGTCGTTAGTTGAAGAGCAACAATCTTTTGAAAACAGTCATTAATAAAGATGTTCACAGACGGTTTTATGAGCCGAGTGATCGTCTTTTTCTAATTCAACATAAAATATCTTTTGAAAGTTCTCGACACCCTATGATGCATACAGAGGGAATTTCTCTTCAATTTTTCTAGAATGTCTATAGTAATCCAATTGGATAATTTACCCTTTTAATGTATAGTTAGAGTACATTTTAAAAGCTATGCACCAATTGGATGTAAATTGGAGGAGATATACAATGAGAAGGATTATTTTATCGACTGAGAGTGGAGCGGATTTACCGAAAATCTTAGCCGACAAACATGATGTACAAGTAGTACCGATGCATGTCATCATGGAGGGTCAAGATTATCTAGATGGTCATCTACCCGTTAAAGAAATTTTTGATTATCATGATCGCACAAAAACGATACCATCTACATCCGCCACTAATGTCCATGAGTATCATGAGTTTTTCACAAAAATTAGAAAGGATTTTCCTGATAGTATCATTATTCACATTGGTTATACGTCAAAGGCATCTGCTTCTTTTCAAAATGCGTTAATTGCAGCGGAAGATTTTAAGGATCTTTATTTAATTGATGCATTAAACGTAACAGGTGGTTTAACGGCCGTTGTAATATATGCTGTTAATTTGCTAGAGAAAGATCCTATGATTGACCCCACTCACTTAATAGAAAAAATCGAATCAAAGATTCCTAAATCGAGGCTCGCTTTCGTTCCTGGTAGCTTGGATTTTTTAAGAGCGGGTGGACGAGTAAGTAATGTAGCTTATCTCGGTGGTGCTTTGTTGAAAATAAAACCATGCATTGAATTAGTAGAAGGAAAGCTTGTTTCAACTAAAAAATATCGTGGAAATATGAGCACTGTTGCGGAAAAATTAATGCGTGATTATTTAAATCAATATAACATTGATAGACAGCAAATTTATTTTATTTACTCAATTGGACTCAGTGAAAGTATCAAGCAACGGATGAATGAGATTGCAAATGAAAATGATTTCGAAAATATAATTTGGATTCAAGCCGGTGCTATGATTTCTACTCATTCTGGTCCTGGAGGATTTGGGATTGCAGGAATAGAGGCATAGCCTTGTATACAGTATATTGAAAATCTATCAATATTGGTTCATCACCATAACTCTGTATTGATAAAAATTATGAGTAAAATCTTGTAAATCATTTCTCCTATATAGATAGACTTGAAATCACCGATAAAATAGAAAAACCCCGGATCATTCCTTAGCAGAATATTCAAGGAAGCGCTAATTTAAGGACAAAACCATAAGTATCAACCCTGACTTTTAGTTATGGACAAAAAAAAAACGGAGAGATGATTAATCCCTCCGTTTCAAAATACCAACCTCGCAAAGCCTGCGAGGCACTTGATATTAAATATAATTATCACTCAGTGCAGTAAAGAACGCTTCGTTCCTTGGTATGACTGAGTTACTTCGTGTCATCCATCTTCAGAACCGCCATAAACGCTTCTTGTGGGACTTCGACCGAACCTACTTGTTTCATACGTTTCTTACCCGCTTTTTGTTTATCAAGTAATTTACGTTTACGCGAAATGTCACCACCGTAACATTTTGCAAGTACGTTTTTACCCATTGATTTAATTGTTGAACGTGCTACAATTTTTTGACCAATCGCTGCTTGAACTGGTACTTCGAATTGTTGACGTGGGATTAATTCTTTCAGTTTTTCAACGATTACTTTACCACGCTCGTAAGCAAAGTCACGGTGAACGATGAAGCTAAGTGCATCGACTTGTTCACTATTAAGAAGGATATCCATTTTTACAAGTTTCGATGGTTTGTAACCAATTAACTCATAGTCAAACGATGCATAACCTTTTGTGTTCGATTTTAGGTAATCGAAGAAATCATAGACAATTTCTGATAATGGCATTTCATAAATGATGCTAACACGTGTAGTATCGATGTAATCCATCGTCATGAAATTACCGCGTTTGATTTGGCAAAGTTCCATAACAGCCCCAACATAATCATTTGGTACCATAATCGTCGCTTTGACATATGGTTCTTCTACGCGGTCAATTTTTTGTGGATCTGGCATCATTGACGGGTTATCTACCTTCACAGACGAGCCATCTGTCAATTGTACATCGTAAATTACAGATGGTGCCGTTGTAATTAGGTCAATATTGAATTCACGCTCGATACGTTCCTGAATGATTTCCATGTGTAAAAGTCCTAAGAATCCACAACGGAAACCGAAGCCAAGTGCTTGTGATGTTTCAGGCTCAAATTGAAGCGCAGAGTCATTTAACTCTAATTTTTCTAGTGCATCACGTAAGTCATTATATTTCGCAGTGTCGATAGGATATAAACCGCAATATACCATTGGATTTAAACGACGGTAACCTGCTAATGCTTCTGCTGCTGGGCGTTTTGCGAATGTTACTGTATCCCCTACGCGAGTGTCGCCTACATTTTTAATTGACGCTGTTAAATAACCAACATCCCCCACAGTTAATTCTGCTTGTGGTGTGATCTTCGGTGTATGAATACCGACTTCAATAACTTCGAATTCTGCACCAGTGGCCATCATACGGATTTTATCGCCCGCTTTTACTGTACCATTCATGATACGGATAGAGATGATAACACCTTTATACGGATCAAACACTGAATCGAAAATAAGTGCTTGTAAAGGCGCATCTGGATCACCTGAAGGCGCTGGTACTTTTTCTACGATTTGTTCTAAAATGTCTTCAATGCCTATACCTGCTTTAGCAGAAGCTAAAACTGCTTCAGAAGCATCTAGACCAATAACATCCTCGACCTCTTGACGTACACGCTCTGGGTCTGCCGCTGGCAAATCGATTTTATTGATGACTGGTAAAATTTCAAGTTCATTATCAAGCGCTAAGTAAACGTTCGCTAGTGTTTGCGCTTCGATGCCTTGTGCTGCATCTACGACTAAAATAGCACCTTCGCACGCCGCTAAACTACGCGATACTTCATATGTGAAATCGACGTGTCCTGGTGTATCGATTAAATGGAATGTATACACTTCTCCGTCTTTTGCTGCATATTTTAATTGTACTGCATTTAATTTAATGGTAATGCCTCGCTCACGCTCTAAATCCATTGAGTCGAGTAGCTGTGCTTTCATTTCACGGGAAGTTAGTGATTTCGTTTGCTCTAAAATGCGGTCAGCAAGCGTAGATTTCCCGTGGTCAATATGTGCGATAATAGAGAAATTTCGAATATTCTCTTGTCTTTTTAAACGTGCTTCTCGGTTCATATCTTCCACTCCTAATTAAACTATACTGAATTATAGCAGTCTCACGCTAGTTTGCGCAATGACAGAGTGAATTTATAGAGTAAACGAGAAGTTTTTTACAATTAATTTACCGTATCCGAGTCAAAAGCATTAGAAATCGCCTTTCCTAATATCGCAATCGTACGATTTATCTCTTCTTCCGTATTCTCTACGCCACCAAGTTCAACGATAATCATTTCCTTCGCCAAATCCTGATTGTAGAGACCATTTCCACCTTCGCCGTCTTTCGAGATAACACCCCGTGAAATATTTGGGATAAGCTTATTAAGAGCTGTGGACAAACTATCAGCATACGCTGTATTCCACCTGAAGTTTGGATGCTCTTCCCCTACTACCAATGCAATTTTGGCATATGTTTCATTATTGTAAGATACCGTGGATGCCTTTTTAGATATACCATCCCTATGCAGATCTAGAACAAGATCATAGGATTGTTCCTTTAATCGATTTGCTAGATATGGGCGTACTGTACTATATGCGTAACCCATATCCTTTCCTTCTTTCTTTAGGAGTTCCATAACATCAACATCTAGTACATCAGTTTGCAAACCATTTGATTGAAAATTCTCAGTAACAGAGTCCTTTAGTTTGTAAATATTCGTCAGACCATCATAACTTGCTACTTTCCCACTAACTTTCTGCACCATTGGTTCATACGTTTCATGTGAATGTGTAAATAAGATCAACACTTGAAACGGATCTTTCGTACTTTCCAATGTAGTCTCCAATGTAGTCTCCAACGTACTATCCATCGTACTTTCTTTATCTGAGTTATTAGCAGCATACACTACCTGTCTTTTTTCTTCTTCCTGCTCTATCGGAGTCGATGCTTGCTTATTGAACGGAAGTTGCCCTGCAATGACGGGTAATACGAAGAAGAACAATAGTAAACCAGCTGACCATTGTAGTTTTTTTAGCAAAGATTACACCCTCCTCCCCATATCGTATGGAGGGAAGGTGTCTTTTAGAACGATGAAATTTGACTCATTAAAATTGCATCAATTTGATTATTTTTCGCGGAAAACGAAAAAAAAAAGCTGGCGTTTTAGCACCAACTAATTATCATAAATTTATAGAGTGTCTGCCCAATTTGTGAGCATCGATGTAATAAGCGTGGCATACTTTTCAACCCAAGAATCAGCTTCTTTCGGCGTTACCATGAGTTGTGAATTTGAAGCTGCAATCGTTTCCTCAAACAGTTGATGTCTCTCTTCCTTCGACCAAGTAGCCCATTCGCCAAATATCGGCGTTACTAGCGACATATCGAGTTCTTTATGAATATCCGGTTGCCATGAAGAAAGTGACAGTTTAGCAGATGGTTTACCTCGTTCTGCAACACGTGCCGCTATAGACCTTAGCATTAGTTCTACAGCATCTGCTATTAAGACAGGTGCGTCTACAACAGTTGGTACGCCAATCGCTGTAACAGGGACTCCTAGCACCTCATAGGAGATTTCTTGACGCTGATTACCTACACCAGACCCTGGATGTATCCCAGTATTCGTTAGTTGGATGGTTTTACATAGTCGTTCACTTGATCTACTAGCAAGTGCATCAATAACAATAATTAATTTTGGCTTTATTCGGTCTGCAAGCGCTGCAACAAATTCACCAGTTTCATAGCCTGTTTGCCCCGTCACACCTGGTGCATACATAACAAACTTATCATCGATTTGCTCTAGATTATGCAAATGGTCGATTACAAAAGGACCTACAGCATCCGGTGTAATCGTACGATTGCCAAGTCCAATTATTAATATTTTATCGTCATTTCCCAAAGCTATCGATTCGTGCAACTTTTTAAATTGTTTGAGTAACGACTCTTCAAGCTGCCCAAAGCCGTCCTTGTCTTCCGGTGTAAGTGTAGGTACGGAAAGCGTTATATACTCTCCTTCCTTTTTACCAATCTGCTTTTCACCTTCATCATTGACCTGAACATGTGTTATTTTGACGCGCCCTTCAGTTTGATCTTCAATATGGACTCCACTTGATTGTTTAAGTGTGTCTTTTTGTTCCTTGGTCTGATGTAAGACAATCTCTTCTGATTCATCAATTAAATCCGTACGTTGCCAATTTAATTTTTGCATATAGTTCACCTCGCTTTTTAGTTTGTTCAAACTGTCAAGTAAATATTCTTTGCATTTATCTATTGCAATTTAGGCGTGTGTTTGTTAAAATGATTTTTGTTGTATTGACACAAGAAATCAATGAGAAGTTATCATCTCGTACCTAATTTAGGAGGTGAAAGATATGCCAAACATTAAATCTGCGATTAAACGCGTAAAAGTTAACGCAAAAGCTAACGCTGCTAACACTCAAGCTAAATCTGCAATGCGTACTACAGTGAAAAAAGCTGAAAACGCTGTTGCTGAAAAAGCTGAAAACGCACAAGAACTTTTACAAGCAGCTTACAAATCTTTAGATAAAGCAGCTTCAAAAGGACTTATCCACAAAAACGCGGCGGCTCGTAAAAAGTCTCGCCTAGCTAAAAAAGCGTAATTGTTGATAAAAGACCAGTTTACTCTTCATTGAGTAGCTGGTCTTTTTTTATTTTCAAGGTAAAAAAACGTCTATCTCCATAGATAGACGTTTTGAGTTATACAATTTTACGTAATCCCGGAATCTTTTGGATGATCCATACAACGGTTGTACAAATGACCAATACAATTAACACTTGTAGCGGAATGGCAAATAGCGGTTTCATAAATAGCACATTGCCTTCAAAAAATAACGTACGCACTTTATCTAACACCATAGCGTGTACTAAATAGATACCGAAGCTTGTTTGACCAATGAGCATTACAAGTCGACTCGTTTGATAAGTACCACTTTCGACCCTATTATTGACCCAATATTTGAAGAATACAAATAACGCAATACTCATCGCAATTACATTCGGGCTTGAATAAGAGAACGCATAACTAGTAAATTGCCCCTGCGCCTCTGTTAACGCATTTGTTCGCACGATCGTTTCTATAGCTCCTATGACACCAATTGCGTAAATGAGAATGCGCCACTTTTTTTCTATCTCAAATTTCGCCAGATAATAGCCAAGTAAGAAGAAACCTATGTACTCACTTAACGGGAAAAAGAGTGTAAAATCATTGCTGTATAGGTAAGAATAATAACGGAATCCCCCATAAAAAAGTATCCATAAGCCGACTAAATAACCAATCATTTGACGAGATGCGTGATTGATAAAAATATTAAATATCGGCGCAAGTAAATAAATTCCTATAAGCGCATAAAAATACCATAAATGATAGTACACTTTATTATTGAAAAATAGGATTAAAAATTCTTTCACCGAAAATCCTGGATTCCACATATACGTTGCCCAAGCATAATACACAAGAGACCATACGATAAACGGCAACAAAATTTTATTTGCCCGTTTTTTAAAAAAATCCCCGAGCGGCTCTTCTTTACGCCCGAGTAATAATGCCCCACTGATCATTAAGAAAATCGGCACACACCAGCGAGATAGTGCATTAAAAATAATACCTGTTTGCCAATCTCCAGCATCTATTTTGCCGTAAAGCACTACATAAGGTGTCGCAGCATGCAATAACAGCACACCTAGTATCGCAATGGCACGTAAACTGTCCATATACTGAATTCGTTTTTGCATGTTCAAAAACCCCCTACGACATTATACAACCATTTATGTCCATAATGATAAAATTTTTTACAAAGGTTTCAGTAAAAACAACTCTAAATATCTCTCACGGTTGCCACCAGCTGTTTTTAATTGCATGTCGACTTCAGCTAGCTGATACAAAGCTTTTAATAAACTTTCCTCCGATGGACGATTTCGTTGTTCAACCATCAATTTCACACGATAAGGATGGATTTTTAAGTTTTTAGCAATTTGTTGTGGATGGTAGCCCTTTTTTTGCAAATAAAAAACATTAGACATCGTCCGTACATTAGAAGCAAGTAAACCAACTAGCATAATTGGTTCTTGTTTTTGACGCAATAAATCATGATAAATGGACAACGCGCCTACGTGATCATGTGCAAAATATGCATTCAACATTTTAAAAGCATCTTGCTCAAGTGTTTTTGCTACCAAATCCTCGACTAAATCAGGAGTAATTTCTCCACTTTCACCTAAATACAGCGATAACTTTTCAATCTCCATTTGAAGTTGTAACATATTTGGTCCAACCATCGTTACAAGATATTCTAACGCGTCCTGTGTAATAGTTTTACCCTCTGCTTTCACAAGACCTTTTATCCAAACTGCTAAATCTTGTTCTTTCGGCGTTTCAGCCTGTACGAATAAAGCATGTTCTTTCATCATTTTTGTGACTTTTTTTCGTTCATCTAGCTTCTCATAGGGTGCAATAAAGACCGTCACAGAAAAATCAGAAGGATTTGCAAGCCATGCCTCTAAACGTTTCACATCATGGTCGATTTTTTCCTTACCTTTTTCTGTTGCTTTTAAAAACGATGCATTTTTCGCAATGATAAGTTTACGCTCTGAGAAAAAAGGAATCGTATCCGCCTCATCTATTACTGCATCCACTGGTACTTCCTCTAAATCAAATGTACTTAATTCTATGTCTTCTTCAGGTCCAAGTGCATCCTTTAAACGTTGTACCGTCTCATCTATAAAGTAGGATTCCTCACCAACGAGCAAATAAACTGGTGCAAGTTCTCCTTTTTTTATGTTGTTCCAAACTGTTGAAATCATAATTTTCCCTCCAAATAGCAATACTAGTAGTATACATGATTTATGCGTGATTGTGACTTTGACCGAATTGTGTCTATTCTTACAAACACTGCTATTTATTGTATTCGATATAGCTTTTATGAAAACGATGTCTTATAATAAATAACAGAATTGGAGGGATAGCAATGAATCCATTTGAAGGTAAAAACATTCAATGCAGACGTAACGACGCAATCGATTCAGGGATTGGTTTTGGCGTATCTTTTGGAGTCTATACTGTTATGTTCATTATCGCAACAGTAGTAGCTTTCGTATCTATGTAATCTAGCACTTATACGTAATATTGAAAAAGACCTTGTCATGGGACAAGGTCTTTTTCTTTATGGATTGACCAGCTATCACCACGTATACGAACTTCTATCGTACCATCTGTACCTGTTGTCAAAGTAGGCAAATCTCGGCTCGTAAAACGCTCGACCACCCCATCATGTGGATGGCGATAACGATTATTAATCCCCGCACTAAATATGGTTAGCTCCGGCTTTAATAGCTCCACAAACGGTTCAATGCTCGACGTTTTACTGCCATGATGTCCTGCTTTTAAAAGCGTCATATTCGCTAGCTGACGGTCATAGAGCTTGATAAGCTGTTGTTCCCCATTTTCCTCCAAATCACCTGTTAACAGTGCTCGAAACGATGCCTGCTGCATGTACAGCACTATTGAATCATCATTGCCCTCATAGTCAACATCCTGTGGCCATAAATAATGAAAGCTCATCTCCCCTAATTGCCAACCCGTTCCCTGCATTTTTTCCTTCACTAGTACTCGCTGCTTTGCCGCTTCCGACAGCAAATCATTCATCACAGGCTTGTCAAGAGTGCCTGGTGTCACATGAATTTCACGTATCCGTATTTCCTCTAATACTTCTTCAGCACCCTCTACATGATCTGCATCGGCATGTGTTACGATAAAAATATCAATGTCTCGTATTCCTTTCCCTTTTAAAAATGGAACAACAATCTGCTTTCCGACCTCGTACGAGCTATTTGAAGCCTTCCACGCCTCTTGGTCAAAGCGTAGCACCCCACCCGCATCAACGACGTATACAGCCCTCCTAAACGGCAATTCAATGACTGTACAATCACCTTGCCCTACATTTAAAAACGTTAACCTTGTCTCGTTATAAAATTGCGGTGCAAAATGAATACAAAAAATAGGTACTAATAATACAATCGCGAATCTGCCATACCTCCGCTCCTCTAACAAATAAAACCCTAAAAGGACACTGATAAATGCCACACAGACAAGCCATATTACAGGTTTTCCTGGTGCCCATAACTGGAGTGGCAATGCCTGCAAATATAAAATTGCCTCCGTCAACCATACACGCAGAGGCTCATAAACCAAGAATAATAGTTTCGCTATAGGCATCGAAGCAAATGTTACTACAAGCAGCACAATATTTACGGGTAAAATGACAAAAGAAAAAAGCGGTACAAAAACAATATTCACTAATAATGAGGAAATCGATATTTCGTAAAAATGATGGAGTAATAAGGGGTAAACTAGTAACTGACACACGAAGGTTAGTAGAAATGACTGCATAAACCAGCTTTTGACTTGTTTAAAAATGACACCTGAGTAAACAAGACTAGCCGTTGCTAAATACGACAACTGAAAGCCTATTTGAAATATAACACCCGGTTCAAGAAGAACAAATCCGATAAAACTAATTGCCAGCGCATCATCAATCGGTACGCGCCACTTCACATAGCGCATGAGCATGACAAACTCTACGACCGATACCGCACGCCATACTGATGGCGCACCACCCGCTATAAAACCATATACAGGTAAAATAATAAGCAGTACAATCGTCGCCATTTCCTTACGTACACCAATACGAAGTAGACCCTCGAAAAACAACCACGAAACAAGTGCCACATGAAGCCCTGAAATCGCAAATAAATGCGTAATACCAAGTTTTTGATAGGCACGTTGTAATTCTTCATCCACATTGTCCTGCAAGCCAATCAGTAATGCCTGTGCTTCTGCTGATAGTGATGGTGGAAATGTCTCTTCTATATGCTTTTTCAATTGAAAACGTTGCTTCGCGAGAAAAGAACGAATCGACTTTTCCTCTGACACAAACGTCCAGCTCGATACTTCAAATGTTCCGCTTGCACCTTTACTTACAAGATAATCTTGCATTGAGAAGGCATAAATATGCGCAGGCGGATTGGGCGGCACAAGTTCCCCTTGCACACGATACGTAAAGCCAGTAATGGGTGTTGTCTCATAATATGTTTTCTCTTGCTCAGTGGCAAAAGTATAAACAACATACAACTTCTCGCCTGACTCATTTTTGGCAAAGCCACGCAATTTTTGTCCATTAATTTTGTATTCACTTGTCCATGTTAGTTGAAATGATGACGGTAAAGGGGAAGGTTCCGTCAGTTGAATAATTGAAATGAAGAAAAAAGATAGGAATCCGACACACACTACGAGTGTCGAAGTAATGCGCGGCTCACCTTTTACAGTAAGCCACACAGCTAAAACTAATACTACTACAAGTAGCCAAGCTGACTTATGCGCCGCAATTGACGCCACAAGTACAGCTAGTGCAACGTAAATCCATTTTTGCTCTAAAGCGTTTTTCCAAATAGTTCGCTCACCTTCTGTTCATACGGGAGCAATTTTTCTGCTGGCATACCACTTGCACGCAGTTCGTTCAGCATATCTATGTACAAAGCTAGCTTGTCATCACTTAAAAAATCAATTTTGCGTTCATCAAACGGAACATGTACCACTTCCACGCCTGCTTTTTTAAATAAATCCTGTGCATACGGATTATTTTTATAATCTGTCGCGTAATAGACGCGATGAATTCCTGCTTGAATAATTGATTTTGTACATGGTAAGCAAGGGAAATGCGTCACATAAAGGTCAGCACCCTTTGTTGGTGTCCCGTATTTTGCACATTGTAAGAGGGCGTTCATCTCAGCATGCACTGTTCGTACACAATGATTATCTACCACATAACAACCTTCCTCTATGCAATGCTCATCGCCTGTAATCGAGCCGTTATAGCCCCCTGCAATAATACGTTTATCACGCACAACCGTTGCGCCCACTGACAGTCTTGTACAAGTACTTCGTAGTGCTAGTAAATGGCTTTGTGCCATAAAAAATTGATCCCAAGTAATACGCTCCATATGACTACCTCCAAAATATTTTCTTTCTAGTATATAGGCTACAGCATTTTTCTACTATAGTTTAGCCCTTTTTAAAAAGAATCGTCAATATAACAACGTTTTGAAGAGTCTATTTAAGGCTCTACACTAAAATCTGTACACGACAGCACATTCCACTACAGGCGGACGCTTTCCAGGGGGCGAGCCTTGAGCCGCTTCGTCGCTTCGCTCCTGCAGGGTCTCAAGCTGCTCGCTAATCCCCTAGGAGTCGCCGCCTTTCGTTCCATGCACTTACCTATAGTGGGGTTACTCTAAATCAAGCACATTTTTTGTAATGCCCCCTATTTAACTGTTATTGAATCTTTTAGTTTTTCATATGTTTTGTCACCGATACCGGTAACCTTTTTTAAATCCTCAATCGTTTGGAAGCCACCGTTTTCTTCCCGGTAAGAGATAATACTCTGTGCCTTTGAAGGACCTATACCAGAAAGTGTTGTGAGTGCAGCCTCGTCAGCTTTGTTTAAATTGACCTTACCATCTTTAGCACTTCCGCCTCCAGCAGATGTGTCAGCAGTTGGCATCGAAACAAAACCTGACGTTACTTCGTCAAGCTTCTCACCCTTCATTGGAATATAAATGACCATCTCATCCTGCACTTTTTGCGCATGATTAATAAGCTGTGTGTCCGCTTCTGTTGAATAGCCACCTGCGAGTTGCACCGCATCAATAATGCGCTGTTCCTCATTGAGTGAATAGACACCAGGATGCAAAACAGCACCTTTTACATCGACTAGCACCTGCTGTAAGACCGCTTTCTCTACAGGCCCTTTCGTTTCTGTTTGTTCAGTAGGTTGGATTGTTTCGATGAGCCCTTCTTGGGGAGGTGAAGAGTCAATACTCGAAAAATAGAAGTAACAAAGTCCAATGATAACTAGTATGCTAGGGAGCAGCACACTCTTGCCGTATTTTTGCCATAAAGATTGGATCATAAAAAAACATCCCTTCTATGCAAAAGGCAAATCATATGGAGTCAACTTCATCATACAATATTTCCCTGCCATTTGAAAAGTCGTTTTGAAAAGCGGTTAGCATAATTCCTAATTTTGTTTCAACACCATAACTTTGGGTTGATTTCCGTTCAGACCGGGCTTTTTCCAGGGGAGAATACTGTTAAATTAATCAAAAAAAAATTAATGTACGAGAGTATGATGAAAAATGTGTAAATTAGTGGAGTCTAGAATTTCTAAACCATTCTTTTAGTGAAAAGAAGGAACATAATATTGAACATTAATAATTAAGGTCAATAAAAACACTGCCCAAAGAGCAGTGTTTTTTTAGTATTATTTTTGTTCAAAAAGGAATAAACCATAGTCTGTGGCACAACCATTATAACCTTGCTGTCTTAACATGGCGGTAATGTTTCCACGATGATAAGTTCCATGATTGACTACATGTGTAACTATATCATTGTATGAACATTCTAATTGACCAAAGAAGACGGTGGTTTGTTGGTTAAAGTCATCAATTTTGTCAAAAGCTCGTTTAAATTCTTCATACAAATCATCAAATAGTTGTTCTAAACCACTAATGTTTTTACTTTGTGCTTTTTTTGTTAAAGTCTTAACTCTTTCTGCCATTTCATTAAGGTCCGAACTTTCATCACCCAATAAAGTAGAAAGCCAACCTTGTTCAATAACATAAGTATGCACTAATGCATCTTTTATCGATGGGAATACACTAGTAAGTTCATCAGTACATACATTCTCCGGTAACGATTGTAAGTGATTGAAAATCTTTTTGTTTGCCCATACATGATAATCATAGAATTTAACTGAACTCTTCTTCATTAATAAAAACCTCTCTCATAGAAAATTAAGAGAAGAAGACACAGTTTATGGGTTATTAGGTGTTTCTCCTCGAATACTAGATATTTTTAAACCCCATGTTGTAATTTGTCATAATAAACGCCTCCTATAATGGAAACATAATATCAAAAACGAGTGATTTTTTCAAACTGAAATAATTTTTTGATTGTTACAATTCGTGAAATTTCCGCCTAAATTATTAGGGGGGTTAGTTCAATAAGCATTTCACAAAACAAAATATGAAATTAAGGAAAAACACTTACAAATCAAAAACAGCTTGTCGGAAATTAATCCAACAAGCTGTTCATTATTTGACCGCACGAATAAAGATACGTTCACTTTCATACTCCGGTGCTTCGTCTGTAAAATCAGCCGTTACTTCAACATCAGTAAAGCCAATATTGCGAAGCCATGTCATATACTGTTCTACTGAGAATGTACGTTGTTTATGTTCTTCATCGAAACGTTCGTACAAACCACTTGCAACATCACGCACGTAAAACGTCATTTGATGTACAACAGAGTGGTCAAACTCGCCTGGCTCTGTATGCCACACATAGCTAATGTCACCATCATCATACGTAAAAGGTCCATCTAAAAAGATATCATCCATTTTAAATAATGAGTGCACATCAAAAAATAATTGACCCCCATCACGTAATGCCGCGTAGATACGTTCTAGCGTTGCACATACGTCTGCTTCTTCCACGACATAGTTCAATGAGTCAATCGCGATTGTCACAGCGTCTAGTGCCTCAAAACCGTCTAATTCATGCATTGACATGCTAAATAGTGGTACATGCAGTCCTGCTTCAGCAAATCGCTCTGCTGCCATCGCTAGCATATCCTCGGATAAATCAATTCCACTCACCTTGTAGCCGGCATTTGCAAGCATCAGACCAAGCACACCTGTGCCACAGCCGATATCTAAAAGGGTAGGGAATTCTTTGCTCGGTGCATGCTGTTTGATCCATTCCACATAACGATCATACGGAATATCTGTTTGCAGTTCATCATACACCTCTGCAAATCGTTCATAACTACTCAAACTTACGCTTGTGGAATGTCTAGTTGCGGTGCATCGCCCCATAGACGTTCTAGGTTATAGTAAGAACGCTCATCTTTGTGGAATACGTGTGCTACTACATCACCAAGGTCTACTAAGATCCAACGTGCGCCATCAAAGCCTTCCACGCGACGGATTTCATGCCCTTCTTTCACTGCTACATCTTGTAATTCACGTGCAATTGCCTGTACTTGGCGATCTGAATTACCGTGTGCAATGATGAAATAATCTGCTAAAAGTGAAATTCCTTCCATATTTAAGACGACAATGTCCTCACCATGTTTGTCATCGATTGCTTTGTATGCTGCTTGTAATAAAGTAGAAGTCATCCTTCACTTTCCTCTCTTTTGGTTATATCGTTATAACATTCTATTGAAACTGGATAAATTGCTTGCTTCGTATCGATTAAAAAAGATATTGTATGACGCACACAAGCACTTACTGCTTTATCTAGGTCTTTCTGTGCTTTTTTACGCAGACGGTCTACACCATCAAAGTTACGGTTGGGTTCAATCATATCTGCGACAAAAAGTATTTTTTCAAGCTTACTCATGCAGGCGCGCCCTGTCGTATGAAAACGAATTGCATTCAGCATATCCGCATCGGTAATGCCGAACTCACTCTCTGCAATATACGCTCCTACTGGTCCATGTAGTAATTCACTACCCCAACCTAGAAGACGCTGATCCAAGTTTTCATCACGAACAATTTGCTCCATCCAATCGATATCTGCATATTTCGCTATATCATGTAGTATGGCTGCTGTCTCTGCTTTTTTTGCATCCTCACCATAACGCTCAGCTAACAAAATAGCTGTTTCCATCACACCAATCGTATGAATATAGCGTTTCTCTGGCATGCGAGGTTTAATCGCCGCTAAATATTGTTCGCGTTCCATAAAGACCTTCCTCTCGTATGAACGACTCTACTGCTTCTGGCAGTAAAAATGTAACCGTCCCTCCAGTAGCAAGGCGTTCACGAATTAACGTTGACGATAAATCGATTTGTGGTACTTCCACCATTGTAACAGGGAAATCCGTTTTCGCCGCTGTACCAGGTCGTCTAACACCGACGAACTGTACGATTTTGACCAATTCTTCAATACAATACCATGTATGAAGTGTATCGATCATATCTCCGCCAATAATGAAATAAAACTTCACATTCGGCTCTCTCGAACAAAGCGCAGCTAGTGTCTCATACGAATAGGACACACCGCCTTTTTCTATCTCAAACAACTCTGTTCGAAAATGTGGATACGGTGCTATTGAGCGCTTTACCATTTCAATGCGTTCATCGTCACTTGCATCGTGACGTGCCTGCTTATGTGGTGGTAATGCGTTTGGCATAAAACGAACCTCATCTAAGTCCAGCGCATGAAAAACTTCATTAGCCATCATTAAATGCCCGATATGTGGTGGATTAAATGTCCCACCGAGTAAACCGACCTTTTTCATCGTCTCACCTTACTTCGCTACTTTTGGTAACACAATCTTTTTATTGTTGCGTGATTCTTTATATAAAACAACTGTTAAGCCGATTAATTGGACAAGTTCTGCGCGTGCACCTTTTGCAAGAGCCTCTGCCACTTCTTGTTTTTCATCTTCACAATTATCTAAAATACGGACTTTAATAAGTTCACGTACTTCTAATGCTTCACGAATTTGTTTTGTCATTTCGTCACTCACGCCGCCTTTTCCTACTTGGAAAATCGGTGTTAAATGATGTGCCTCAGCACGTAAAAAACGTTTTTGTTTACCTGTTAACATAAAATCTATTGTCCTCCCAATTACGCTTGTAATTGCGCAATCATTGAATTTGTATTTGGATATTCACCAAGCCAATAATTAAAAGCTATTGCCCCTTGATGAACAAACATTCCAAGACCTGTTACTACACATGCACCTTTTTCCTCAGCCGCTTGCAAAAAAGGCGTCATTAATGGATTATACACAATATCCGCGACAATTGCGCCCTTTGTGAGTCGATTAAGTGAAAAAGGCATCGAAAAATTGCCCGTAGCAAGGCCAGCCGACGTCATTTGTACCAAAATACCGAAGTCAGCTAGGTTTTCTTCTGCTTCTACCAATGAAATCGCACGACCTGTGCCCATCTCATCAACAATCTTTTGTGCATTTGCAACCGTTCGATTGGCAATCGTCAAGTTCGTATAGCCTTGTTGCTGCATCGCAAAGGCAATTCCACGAGCTGCACCACCAGCACCAATCAGTAGAACAGGCTTGTCTTTATGATGTGTGCCAACCGCTTCTTCAAGCGAGCGGACAAAGCCAACGCCGTCCGTATTATAGCCTTTTAACTTGCCGTCTTTAGTTCGAACGACAGTATTGACCGCACCCATTTTTGCTGCTAGCTCATCTAACTCGTCTAAATAGGGAATGATAGCTGTTTTATGTGGAATTGTGACGTTCCAGCCACTAGCACCTAAAGTTTTAAAGCCTGCAACTGCAGCTTCTAAGCTTTCAGGTGTCACATGTACTGGAATATATGCCGCATCGATTGCCATTTCTTCAAACCAAGCATTATGCATTGCTGGTGATTTCGAATGCTCGATGGGATCACCAATAACCGCAAACCATTTCTTCATTTCCTGTCCCTCTTCTCTACTATTCCTTGCCATTTCTACAACCTAAATTAGTGAAGGTCGAATCGAAACTTGGACACCTTTTGGCGCATATGCTGCAATCACAACATTTGGATGCTGTACTGTTATCCAGCCTAATCCTGAGAACACCACGTCGGTCTTGGCTTCCTTAATCGAAAACTCATGACGTACTAATTCTGGTAGTTGGTCGATAAAGTCAGCTGTTGGTGGTGCCAGTAATTCACCCTTATGCTCTGCATATAATGTATCAGCCTTTTCAAGCTTCGTACGGTGAATTGGTAGATCATTAGCGATGTGTACCGTAAAGGCCGAACGCTCACCTTGAATAAAATCAAAGCGTGCCAATGCACCGATAAATAACGTTTGACCAGCATTTTGCTGATACACTTTTGGCTTAATTTCTTTTTTCGGCATAATGTATTTTAATTCACTTGAATCAATATGATGAGCCATTTGATGGTGATTAATGATGCCTGGCGTGTCATATAATGAACTACCGTCATCAAGTGGAATTTCAATCATATCCAGTGTTGTTCCCGGGAAATGAGATGTCGTAATAACTTCACCTTCACCCGTTGCTTGTTTAATAATACGGTTGATAAATGTTGATTTCCCAACATTTGTACAACCAACGACGTACACATTTTGACCATTGCGGTATTCGTCGATTGCTTCCATCGCTTCCGCCATACCTTTTCCTTTATGCGCACTTACTAATAGCACATCAATTGGTTGTAGGCCAAGAGCTTTTGCTTCACGTTTTAACCAGTTGATAACCTTTTTAGGCTTCACTGATTTTGGTAGTAAGTCAGCTTTGTTTGCCACAAGTAGTACCGGATTTTTACCGACGAAGCGGTGTAGCCCTGGTAACCAACTACCATTGAAGTCAAAAATATCGACGATTTTGACGATTAAGCCCTGCTGTGTTCCAAGACCGTTTAAAATACGTAAAAAGTCGTCATCAGTTAATGACACCGGTTGAATTTCATTGTAATTTTTCAAACGGAAGCAACGTTGGCAAATAACCACGTCTTTTTCTAAGGATGATGGGGGTGCATACCCGATTGCTGTTTTATCTTCTGTTTGAATTGTTGTACCACAGCCAATACAATTTGGCATTTCGTTCATTCTTTGTCCTCCCAAGTAAGTTTACCTTTTCGTTTTAAATCATTGAAAACACGTCGTTCAATGAAACGATTGAATTTTGTTACAAAACCGTCTGATTGTGCAACAGGCTTTACTAAAATTGTGTGCAAGCCTAAACGATTAGCGCCCATCACATCTGTAAGTAGCTGGTCTCCCACCATTACTACTTCATTTGGTCGTAGCCCTAATTGAATAATCGCACCATAAAACGCATTGCGTAGTGGTTTTCTTGCTTTATGAATATACGGAATATCCAGTGGCTCTGCAAAAGCTTTTACACGTGCCTCATTATTATTAGATGCAATGATAATACGAATACCTGCTTCTTTCATAATGCGGAGCCATACAATCAACTCTTCCGTTGCGTCTGCACGATCCCATTCTACAAGCGTATTATCTAAATCTGTAATAATCCCTTTAATTCCTAAGTCTTGAAGTTTTTCTGGTGTTATGTCGAAAACACTCGTGACAAATTCATTTGGTAATAAAAAATTATACAAAATAGTGACCCCTAATCTAAACGTATTATTCGCCTATTATATCATATTTGCGAACGCTTCACCCATTCGAATGGGACTTCCCTTAACAACATTTTCTGTAAACTCAATTGAATCCTTTTCAAATAACATGACAACTGTTGAGCCAAATGAAAAGTAGCCAACTTCTTGACCTTTTTGCCAATATTCAGATCTATTTGTCAGAACAATCGAATTTACAAACGTTGCACCCACTTTAATAAATGCTACTTGCTTGTCATCCGCAAGTTTAAGTTCTGTCACTTGGCGGTAATTATGTGAAAGTGGTTTTTTTCCATAAGTTAAACCAAGCTTATTTACCGGATAGGATGTGTTGCCAAGCGTATACTGACGAAGCACTTTGCCGTCAATAGGGCTATGAATACGGTGATAATCCGCAGGGCTTAAATAAAACACGATATAATAACCGTCTGTATACTGAGTCGCACGTTCATCATTGCCTAATAAATCTTGTAATGCATACGGTTTTCCCTTTACTTGAAACGTCATATCCCACTCAATACGCCCAAATGACTCGATTTTAGCATCTACTGGACTTGCAAAAGTAGACGGACTTTGTGTAATTGGACGTGCCTCTTCTAGTAGCTCTCTTGTAAAAAAGTCATGCAAACTAGAAAATTGTTGTGGTTTTTTTGAAACTTCTTCAAGGTTTATATCGTATACTCTCATATAGCTTGGAATTATACGCTTGCTCCACTTCGCTTTTGCAATTGTTTGTAAAAGATGGGAGGATTGTTTGCCATTCGTTAATTCTATTAAGCGCTGATATAGTTTTTCTTTCATAAAGCAAAACTCCTATCGATTAAATTTGACTGTCATTTTTTTTTCATTCGAAGTATAATGATACAATATCTTAAGTGCAAAGGAGTGATCCCCCTTGTTTTTTTATCACAAGTTGGTGGATACCACGGTTAAGAAAATGAAATCGCACGCAGCTAACTTCATAACAATTAGTAATATGTCTTTTGGTGGTGCAGCAATCATGGCCACTTTACATGAATATTATAGTTATAGTGTCCTGTTTATCTTTATTGCAGCTTTACTCGACCGCTATGATGGTAAAGTAGCACGCGCCCTCGGACAAGAATCCGAATTAGGTAAACAGTTAGATTCTATGAGTGATATTATATCATTTGGTGTGGCACCTGCATTATTAATGTACGAGGTTGTCATGGTTGATTTTGGTTTTGCCGGAATGATGATGACTGTTCTTTACATCGTCTGTGGGGCAATGCGTTTAGCTCGTTTCAACATTAGTGAACCAAACGGCTATTTCACAGGATTACCTATTACAGCTGCAGGTACGTTTTTAACATTGACGTACTTCGCTGCAAATACGTTCCAACCTGCATTTTATCTTTTCCTGTTTCCCATACTAGCATTACTCATGATTAGTAATTTTACGCTAAAAAAAGTGTAACAGCGACATCGCTGTTGCATTTTTTTCATTTAACTCACTTTTTCATCATATAATGTCGAAAAATGATGGTGAGAGGATGAAAACACTCAATGAGCGGATTTTTTACGTCTTTGATGCAACTCTGGTTTGAGATCCCTGCCTTACTTGGCTATCTAAAGGGTAAAACATTTCATAAACCGTTTACAAAAGAAGAAGAAGCTGCTTGTCTTGAACGGTTTTTAGGTGGTGATGAACAAGCACGTCTCGACTTAATCGAACGTAATATGAGACTCGTGGCACACGTCGTGAAAAAGTTCCATCCAAAGCATGAGCAGTTAGATGATTATATTTCCATCGGCACAATTGGACTTATGAAGGCTGTTGAAAGCTATACGCCCGACAAAAAAACTCGTCTTGCCACGTATGCAGCACGTTGTATTGAAAACGAAATATTAATGCATTTACGTACGCAAAAAAAGGTACAAAAAGATGTATCTTTGTTTGAACCAATTGGTACAGATAAAGACGGCAACGCATTGCAAATCCGCGATTTATTGCAATGTGATGAAGAAAGTGCCACAGAGAAGCTTGAACACAAAGAGCATGTAGCCCAGCTCTATCGCTACCTCCACATGCTCGATGAGCGGGAATTAGAAATTGTCACGCTTCGGTACGGCTTAAACCATCAAGATGCCTTAACACAAAAAGAAATTGCTGCTCGTCTGCATATTTCTCGTAGTTATGTTTCGCGAATCGAAAAACGCGCACTTATTAAACTATATCAATTTTATAAGCGCGATCAAAAGCCTATTGAATAAATATTGTAAAAGTTTGTCGAGTGGAATTCAATGATTGGTTTAAGGTATGTAGGAAGTGAATTTCAGGATACGGAGCACTTCTCAGCATCACGGATCACTTTTATTCAAGACGGAGCGATACTGATCACCTTTCTAAATCCCCTATAAAAGACAAAAAGCTCCTTTGCTGTCGCAAAGGAGCTTCATACACAAATTAATGGATTGTTTCACCAAGTTCAGCTGAAATCAGTAAACAAACTAGCGTTGTTATAATTACTACACCTGCTGTCAAAAGTAACATCGTCAATGCCTCCCACCTAAATTTGCATAGAATTTATTGATTTAAGTGTAACATTGGACTAAAAAAAACACTGTGATTTTTCTCACTCTCAACGCTATCATTATGTCTATTTTGTGTAAATTATAGTGATGCGATAGCTTTTAACACAATTTGTGTCGAATGTTTTGCTGCGACAGGTAAAAACTCATCAAAGCTAATATTCGATTCTTTACCTGCAATATCAGATAACGCACGAATGACTACAAATGGTGTACCAAATTGATAGCATACTTGCGCTACAGCAGCCGCTTCCATTTCAACTGCTTTCATTTGTGGGAAAAATCCTCGTACTGTTTCTACACGTACTGGATCATTCATAAATGTGTCACCAGAGCAAATAAGACCTACGCCATATTGATGCTCACCAACTGCTTTTACAGCTTCTTCTGCAACTTGGATTAGCTTATCATCTGCTTTAAAGCCAGCTGGCATACCCGCCATTTGACCAATTTCGTAGCCAAAAGCTGTAACATCCACATCATGGTGGCGTACTTCATCAGAAATCACGACTGCTCCTACCTCTAGCGCCTCATCGAAACCACCTGCAGAACCTGTGTTAAAGACTACATCCGGCTTGAATTCATGTAATAAAATCGTAGTTGACATAGCTGCATTTACTTTACCAATGCCACTTTTTAAAAGGACTACCTCTTTGCCTTCATACGTACCTGTTGTGTACTCACTGCCTGCTATAACTGTTTTTTCAGCATTTTCTAAAGATGCGCGTAGAAGTTCTACTTCTTCTTCCATTGCGCCGATTACTGCGATTTTCATAAATAATTTACTTCCTTTCTGCTTTCAACTCTATTAAAAATAATCAAAACAACGAGTTTCGTCAATAGGCACCTTCTAAAGTATTCAATTGTTCAAGCTTTACAGGCTTCCAACCTTCATTGTCTACCCATTCCATGCTGACACGGTACATCTCTGTTTTATCATTTGTAGAAACCGTTGCAATTGATTTATTTGCACCCCCGTTATTTTTCAGGCGCCAAATAATCATATTGTCTTTTTCTATGCCTGTTACAGCCGTAATCGTTGCAACTTTCTCAGCCCAATCGACAGACTGATCATCATAGGACGACACATGTTCACCAGTTTGCGTTGTAGGCGTCGGTTGCCAATTTTCGTCCGTAATGACACGGTCAACAATTGGATCGTCTGACGATGATTCTACAGCCTTTTCCTGCTCGATTTCCTGCTCAGGTTGTTCTTCTTCAGCTGGCGGTTCTTCTTCATCCGTTACAATTCCCTCTTTAACAGGATCTTCCACTTTTTCTTCTGGTTCAGTTATTTCTGTATCTTCTTTCGCGGTATCTTCTATATTGTCTTGCCATTTAAATATAAATATAGTTGTAATAGCAATTAAAACAACAACAACTCCAATTAAAATATTTAACCATCCGTTAAGCTTTTTATTAGGAGTTGGTTGCAGATGGCGACTGCTTCGCGTTTGTTTTTCACTCATGAAGTCTCCTCCTCTCTAGCTTCTATTTTATCAAGTTCTGACGCACTTGCATAATAAAAGCAGCTAGCCTCTCTCATATGAGAGACGTTAGCTGCTTGTACATATTACTTATTTAATCGATACAATTTTCACTTTCATTTCGCCACCAGGTGTTTGGATAGTTACTTCATCACCTTCAGCTTTTCCTAGTAAACCTTTAGCAATTGGTGATTCGTTTGAAATTCGGAATTCCATTGGATCCGCTTCCGCTGAACCAACGATTGTATATGATTCTTCATCAGTTGTAGGTTTTCCATTTACAATTTCTACAAATGTAACAGTTTTCCCTAGTGATACAACACTGTTATCTGTTTCATCTTCAGTAATGATAAATGCATTACGGATCATTGATTTTAATGTTGAGATACGACCTTCTAAAAAGGCTTGTTCTTCTTTAGCTGAATCATACTCAGCATTTTCAGAAAGGTCACCGAAGTCACGCGCGATTTTAATACGTTCTACAATTTCTTTACGTGTTTCTGTTTCTAATTTCACTAATTCTTCTTCTAATTTTCTTTTACCTTCAGCAGTCATTGGGTATTGTTTTTCATTTGACAAAATAATTCACTCCTAATCCTTCAGTATAAAAACATAAAACTCGACCAAATGCACCGAGTGTTACGCCACTTATTTGAACATAGTGACAATAACGAAAGATGCATTTAATCGAATTTTATTATTTTTACTCATTTTCAAAATGCTCTTTGACCTAATAGTATGCTTATCATGCAAATGTATGCATTTAAAAACATGAAAATATTGTCAATACCATTCTATCTTATTACAATACGTTGTCAGTTTCAAGAATAGTTTTAATTTTAGTCACCATTAAGTCGATCGCTACTTCATTATCCCCGCCTTCAGGAATAATGATATCAGCATAACGTTTCGTTGGCTCGATGAATAAATTATGCATTGGACGAACTGCTGATAAATACTGTTCAATGACTGAATCGGTTGTACGTCCACGCTCTTTAATATCACGCATAATACGGCGAATAATTCGTAAGTCTGAATCTGTATCAACAAATAATTTAATGTCCATCAATTCACGTAAACGTGCATCTTCTAATACTAAAATACCCTCAAGTATAATAACATCCACAGGTTCAACATGAATGACTTCTTTCGCACGTGTATGTTGTACATAGTCATAGACTGGTTTATCAATCGCTTGACGCTCTAAAAGCATATTAATATGCTCTAATAATAAATCATTATCAAACGCAAGAGGATGGTCGTAGTTAGTTCCTAGACGCTCCTCAAAAGTTAAATGACTTTGATCTTTATAGTAAAAATCTTGCTCGATAACGACAACTGAATGATCACGGAAAACATCATAAATGGCATGTGTCACACTCGTTTTACCTGAGCATGATCCACCAGCGATTCCGATAACAACTGGACGCTTCTGTACCATTACTTATTCTCCTTTCGCATCATATTGTGCGGCTGTAATTGTGTATCACATTTGAATTTCACAATTTGTAGTGGGTGACGTGCCGCATCTAAAGAATTTCCGTCCTCATCCCAAATTTCTCCCATTGTGAAACGGAAGTTTTCAATTTCAGGTCCGAAGAATTCGACTTCATCACCTGGTTTGAAGTAGTTACGTTGTTGCATTGTGACAATCTTCGTTTCTGGATCGTGATCTAAAATAAGCCCAGCAAACTCATACGTTGTTTTACGACCATGTACGCCAAACATTTGCTCTTCATGACCTGGTGCATCATGGAAGAACGCTTCTGCTGCGTCACGGTTCGCACATTTGTCTAGCTCTTCAAGCCATTCACGTTTAATTTTGAAATTATCTGGATCTGCACAGTAAGCATCAATCACTTTACGATAAACAGACATTACTGTCGCAACATAGTGAATTGATTTCATACGGCCTTCCACTTTCAATGAGTCAATACCAAGCTCAATCATATGCGGAATCGCTTCGATTAATTTTAAATCTTTCGGGCTCATCGCAAATGGAGCGTCGTTTTCGTCATAAAGTGCTTTTTCTTCACCATCTTGTAATTCGTATAGATCATAGTCCCAACGGCAAGATTGACAGCAACCACCACGGTTTGAGTCACGCGCAGTCATATGATTCGACAGTACACAGCGACCAGAATAAGCGATACACATCGCACCATGAACGAATGCTTCGATTTCAATATCGACTTTTTCCTTCATCAGCTTCATTTCTTCGCCGCCGACTTCACGAGCTAAAACGACACGGTGTAAGCCTTCCTCTTTCCAGTACTGTACAGCTTTCCAGTTTGACAGAGATTGTTGTGTAGATAAGTGAATCTCAAGCTTTGGCGCGCTGTTACGACATGTTTCGATAATAAGTGGATCTGCTACGATGATTCCTGTTACACCCGCAGATTCAATATCTTTCAAATATTGTTCTAAGCCATCCATGTTTTCATTATGAGCGAAAATATTTGTTGTTACATAAATTTTCGCACCATATTTGTTAGCGAACTCTACGCCTTCACGCATTTCCTCAATCGAGAAGTTATCTGCATTTGAACGAAGACCAAACTCACGCCCTCCAATAAATACAGCATCCGCGCCGTAATGCACAGCGACTTTTAATTTTTCTAAACTACCTGCAGGGGCAAGTAGTTCTGGTTTCTTTGTAATGACACGTTTACCGTCGACGATTCCACGAATTTTGTCATTTTGCTCTAATGCTAATGCCATTTTCTTGCCACCTCCTAGTACACAGTTTCTTTGAAGATAAAGCCAGTATCAAGTGGTCGAATAGCTGGTTGTATTTCTTCAATTGTTGCTAGTAATTCATCTTTAATATCTTCATAAGCTTCCTCTGACTCGTCAAAGTATACATCGATTGCTTTACGATAAGCTTCTGTCACCGTCACAACATATTCAGGTGTTTGGAGAACGCCTTCGATTTTTAATGAATCAATGCCAGCCTCGAATAATTCGCCCAGTTCGTCAATAATACACATATCGTTTGGACTGAAAATATGCGTACCATTAGCATCCTCATAAATCGGATATTTATTGTTACGCTCATCATCATGTAAGAACATGTTACGATTTTCTTTGCGATTTTCGATTTCCATCGCCTTATCTTGGTATAAGTAATAATGACCTAAAAGCGGACGTTTCGATTGGAACATACACGTCATTCCGTGTACTTGTACTTCTATCTCCACTTCAGCGTTTTCTTTAATCTCTAACACTTCATCTAAAGAAAGTTCACGTGCAAGGACTGCTCGCGCCGCACCACGTTTACCCCAATAATTCGCAGTAAACCAGTTAGTCGCAGTTGTTTCAGGGTTCCAGTGAAGTGGGATTGTCACACCTTGCTCACGGCACAATACGATAACCGCAGGATCACCATAAACTAGACGATCCACGCCGATACGTTGCATTTCTTTTAAATAGTCAGCTAGTGCGTCTATTTTTTCGTTATGAAATAAAGCATTCACAGCTACATAAACTTTTTTACCTGCAGCATGAATCAATTTTGTCGCTTCTTCTACTTCGTTTACAGAAAATTCTCCTGCTAGACGAAGGCCAAATTGTTGTTCCCCAATAACAAAAGCATCTGCTCCCGCAGTTAAAAGTGCTTTCACATGGTCCACCGACTGCGGTGTGACAAGCAATTCAGGTTTTTTCATTCTAGTCACCTCTTCAAACATAATAATAAGCCATCACCAACTGGTAAAAATGCACACGTATAGTCCGGGTGTTGCATAATCCAATCAGTGAAATTCTTTAAGTTACGAATCATAGTACGTTTCCGACGCGGTACATCCTTTAAATCTAAATCTGATAAACCATGCATATACATGTTATCGATATAAAGGACGCCTCCTGAATTTACGAGGGGGGCATACTTTTCAAAAAACCGTTGATATTGCCCTTTCGCTGCGTCGATAAATACTGCATCAAACGTCGTATGAATCGCTTCATCATCCACTTCTAATGCGTCACCTTCTATCACCGTAATACGGTCCGACACAGTAGAGCGTGCAATATAATCTTTCGCTTTAGCCACACGATCCACGTCACGTTCAATTGTCACAATTTGCACCTGCGGTAAAGCTTCAGCCATACGCATTGCTGAATAACCAATTGCTGTACCAATTTCTAAAATTTTTGTAGGATTTTGAATGCGCAGTAGTTGATTTAACGCATCAATTCCTGCTAGTTGCATAATCGGCACATGATGTTCTTCCGCATATGCTTCCATTTCTAAAAGCAAGTCGTTACGTGGCTGAATAAACGATTGTATATAAGCATCTGATAATTCCATAATTAGTTTCACACCTCAAAACGCCCTTCTACACTCGATGAAGCTCACCGCAACCTCGAACATAAGGGCTATTAGCCTAGATGATTTTTACAACGAAAAATGCTTCGTTGTCCATACGTCATCAACATTTACTACAAAAAGAAAAGGACCAAACGTGATGTCTTGGTACTTTTCCATATAAAAATGAGCAATTGTTTTTCGAATACAATCAAAACAATTGCCACCACACGTATTAATTGATTAAAAATCACAACTTATAATAGCATGAAAATAGAAGGAAAGCTATTTTTCTTTCCTTCTATCCCTCTCATCACACTATGTTATTTTCTATATTCCAGAGACTATTCCGCTTTACGTAGATATTTTTCCACTTTTTGTAAATGTTCGTCATATGTTTTGGAGAAGTGATTAACTCCTTCTTTATCCGCTAAGAAATAGAAATAATTTGTTGTGCTTGGATTTAATGTTGCTTCAATTGATGTTTTCCCAGCCCCAGCAATCGGACCTGGTGGTAAGCCTTTATTTTTGTAAGTATTATATGGGTTTGCTATTTCTAAATCTTCATATAGTACACGGTCTTTATGTTCGCCTAATGCATATAAGACTGTTGGGTCTGTTTGAAGCGGCATACCTTCATTAATACGGTTATAGAACACACTTGCAATCGTTTCGCGATCTGTTTGTGCAGTAGCTTCCTCTTCTAGTAACGAAGCGAACGTTAGTAATTCATGAACAGTCATTTGTTTTTCTGCTAGTACATCACTGTAATTTTTCACAACGTTATTCATTGCCGCAACCATTTCTTCTACAATTGACTCTAATGACGGCTTTTCTTCAAAATATGAATATGTTGCAGGGTATAAATAACCTTCTAAATCATAACGAACATTATCCGCCAATACTGCTTCTGTTACTAAGTCGGGATAATTCGTCATCATTTGTTGTACAAATGTATCGCTTGTTACTAAATCCATAAATTCTTTTTGTGTATATGGTGTTTTCTTTTCGATTACATTACCAATTTGCTCTAATGTAAAGCCTTCAGGTATAGTCATCGTAAAGACAGGCTCGCGATACACTTTCCCTGTTTTCAAACTTTCAATTAGCTCGTCCAAAGTCATCGCTTGTGTTAAATCATAATTCCCGGCTTGGAACTGTGATTCATTATTAAACTTCGCATAGTATTTAAAAACACGCGCATCTTTAATAATCCCTTTTTCCTCCAACAGTGCTGAAATTGTGCTTAAACTTGAACCAATTGGTACTTCAACGGCGATCGTTTTTGTAGCGTCAGGGTCCACTGGCTTTAGTGCACTTGACACGTAATTGTAGCCGATTAAACCTACTATCCCTAGCACTAACACAAAAACAACTGCTATAATGGTAACTATTTTCCTCACTTTTTTTACCTCAGTTTTTCTTTCTTGCATTTTTTCAAACATTACTTGTTTTTTTTCATTCATTTCTTGCTTTTTAGAACCGTTATCCACGGGTTTCCCCCCTATCACTATCCATTATCATACTAGAAATCAACTTTCACGACAAACACAAATCGACAATTAGGGATAAATCACCATATATTACCTCTACTTATGACGTAATTAATGTAAAAAAAGGTTCATCTTTATAAAATGGGCTTGATTCCCGTTCCAGCTGGGCGCTTTCCAGGAGGCGTCCGATGAGCCGTTTCACTCGGCAAGCCACGCTCCAGGGTCTAATCTAGGACGCTAATCCTCTAGGAGTTGCCCAGCCTCCACTCAACGAGCGTGCTAAAATCAAAGCGCTATAATCAATTGTCATCTCCAATTATATTGACAATAAAAAAAAGATGCTAATTATCTATTTTACTATTCTAGGCAACCCTTCTTTAATTCTATCCCTTTATCATTCAAGCAAACAAAAAACCGAGTAGCATATACCACTCGGAGTTCGGTTTACAATTCATTTAAAATATCTTCTACAAATGCCCATTCTTCGTCTGAGTCTATCGGCAACAGTTCTACAATTTCACCATTTTCTCCAGGCAGGTACTGCGCTGCAAAAATATCACGTTCTTCAAATGGCTCATCATTTGCTGGAACATACAGTACATACGACTTCTTAAATTCATCAGATTCAAATGTATGAACAATCTCGCAAACTTGGTCATTACCTTCTTCATCCGTTACAGTAATAAGCTGAGGTTCTTCCTCAAATTCATTTAATAATGTTAAAACAACTTCGTTGATCATTTCCCACTCTGCTTCTGTTTCTACGGCTTGCAGATTAGTCATTTCTCCATTGTTATCATCATAATCAAATGTCATTGCTGAAATATCACCAGGGATTTCATTACCCTTTTCATCAATCAATGAAAAAAGAACATACGATTTTTCCTCTGCATCAAAAGTAAAGACAACGCGACATGTCTGCTCTTTACCGTCTTTACCAATTATCATAAACTCTTGAATTTCTTCATTCATATAAAGCACCTCCGATATTCATAAAAAAAACAAGGAAAGCACTAGCCATCCTTGTTTCAAGCATTACAAAACGTGACGATTATTCTTCGTCTTCGTCTTCTAAAGCGTTAAGTACGTCTTCTACCATATCCCACTCTGCTTCAGTTTCGATAGGTGTTAAATCACCATCTTCACCGTTTTCAGATGGCACGAATGATGATACGAAGATCTCTACAGATCCGTTTTCATCTTCTTCAGCGCCTACCATTGCGTAAAATACGTATGATTTGCCGAATTCAGGTGATTCGTGTACGTGAATCACTTCGCATAGTTGTTCGTTACCGTTTTCGTCAATAACTGTAATATGTTGTACGTGTAAATCTTCTTCATGGTTGTGGTCTTTAGCCATGTTTGTCACCTCATAAGTTAATTTTTGCTATCTAAATAGCCTTGTAAGATTAGCACAGCTGCCATTTTATCAATGACTTGCTTGCGCTTTTTGCGACTAACGTCTGCTTCGATAAGCATGCGCTCGGCAGCCATCGTCGTTAAACGTTCGTCCCAAAGTTTGACCGGCAATGAAAACGTATCTTCTAGTAACTTTTTAAAGTTTTCAGAAGCTTCACCGCGCGGGCCTACCGTATTATTCATGTTTTTCGGGAAACCTACAACAAATTCTGTTACAGTGTATTCCTTTACTAATTCAGCGATGCGTTCAATACCGAACTCACCATTTGCTTCATCAATTTTTACGGTTTCAATACCTTGAGCCGTCCAGCCAAGTGCATCACTTATTGCAACGCCAACTGTTTTCGACCCAACGTCCAATCCCATAATTCTCATTTCTAGTCCTCGTTATTCTTTTTGATGTAAAATTTAACAAGCTCTTCTAGAATTTCATCACGCTCAAGCTTGCGAATTAAATTACGAGCATCCTGATGGCGAGGAATATATGCCGGATCACCAGAAAGTAAGTAACCGACAATCTGATTGATAGGGTTATACCCCTTTTCCTCTAATGAAGAATGTACCTTCAACATTACCTGCTTAACTTCCTGTTCCATTGATTCTTCTGGAAAACTAAATTTCATCGTTTGATCAAATGAACTCATGACCAGCACCTCGCTTTCAGAAATAAGGAGATGTGCAACAAAGCTCATCTCCAATTTCTCTTTATTATACCTGATTTAGCGTATTAATTAAATGGATTTAATGTAATCATACACAGAAAGTAGCGCTTCATCAAGTTTTGAAGCTTCTTTCGCACCAGCCATCGCCATATCTGGACGTCCGCCACCTTTACCGCCACAGCTTTCAGCTACCATTTTGACAATATTTCCAGCGTGATAATTACCACCTACTAAATCTTTTGTAACACCTGCACATAGCATAACTTTATCGCCATCAACAGCACCTAAAACAATTACAGATTTCTCCATTTTACCTTTTAAGTCGTCCATCATTTGACGAAGTTGGTTATTATCTTTTGCGTCTACTTTTGTAGAAAGTACTGTAACATCGCCGAAAGTTTGCGCAGCATCTACAATTGCACCCGCTTGTGCATTAGCAATTTTTTGTGATAATGCTTCGTTTTCACGTTGTAATTCTTTATAGTCTGCTTGTAAAGACTGTACGCGCGTAACAATGTCTTTTGAGTTTGCTTTAAGTAGTGCAGCCGCTTCGTTTAGAAGAGCTTCTTCCTCTTTAACAGCCTCGTAAGCCACTTTACCACTTACAGCTTCAATACGACGAGTTCCTGCACCGATACCACCTTCAGAAACGATTTTGAAGAAACCAATTTCTGAAGAACGTTTTACGTGAAGTCCACCACAAAGTTCAATTGAGTAGTCGCCAATTGATACAACGCGTACTACATCGCCATACTTTTCGCCGAATAGAGCCATAGCGCCCATTGCTTTTGCTTCGTCGATAGCTTTTTCTTCGATCACAACTTCAATATCTTCCCACACTTTTTCGTTAACGATACGTTCGATTTGTTGTAATTCCTCTTTTGTAACTTGTCCAAAGTGCGAGAAGTCAAAACGTAAGCGGTCAGGACCAACATAAGAACCCGCTTGGTTGACATGGTCGCCCAATACATCTTTTAATGCACGCTGCATAATATGTGTAGCTGTATGGTTTTTTATAATAAGATTACGTTCATCACGATGAACAGACGCTTTTACAGCATCTTCAATGTTCATTTCACCAGTTTCAATGACCACCGTGTGTAATGGTTGTCCGTTTGGTGCTTTCTGAACATCTTTTACAATTGCTTTAAAGCTATCACTTGAAATGACACCGCTATCCGCAATTTGTCCACCCATTTCTGCGTAGAATGGTGTTTGAGCTAACACAACTAGTGCTTCTTGACCTTCAGATGCCACTTTCACTACCTGACCATCGACAATAATTGCCGCGACAGTTGTCTTAGCTTCTAACGTATCATAGCCTACGAATTCACTTGCTACTGTTAAGTTCGCTAATACTTCACTTTGGACTTGCATTGAGTCTACATCTTGGCGAGCAGCACGTGCACGTTCACGTTGTTGTTCCATTGCCGCTTCAAAGCCCTCGTGATCTACTGTCATGTCAACTTCTTCTGCATACTCTTCTGTTAATTCAATTGGGAAACCGTATGTGTCATATAAACGGAATGCATCTGCACCTGGAATGTAGTTGTGACCAGCTGCTTTTTGCGTAGCTACAACTTCGTTAAAGATCGCTAAACCACCGTCTAATGTTTCATGGAAACGAATTTCTTCGTTTTTAATTACACGTTGAATGAATTCCACTTTTTCTGTCACTTCTGGGTAGAAGTCTTCCATGATGCTACCTACTGTTGGTACTAATTCAAACATAAATGGCTTTTCGATACCGATTTGTTTTGCATAACGTACTGCACGACGTAATAAACGACGTAATACATAGCCACGACCTTCATTTGATGGAAGTGCGCCATCACCAATCGCAAACGCTACAGTACGGATATGATCTGCAATTACTTTAAATGGTGTATTAATATCCTCTTCGCTACCGAAAATCTCATTTAAATCAATTTCGTTCGGACGTTTGTACGTACGATTTGAGAATTGTTCAATTTTCTCGATAATCGGCATGAATAAATCTGTATCAAAGTTTGTTGGTACGTTTTGTACAACTGATACTACACGCTCTAGACCCATCCCTGTATCGATGTTTTGCTTTGGTAGTGGCGTGTAAGTGCCATCAGGATTGTGGTTAAATTGAGAGAATACTAAGTTCCATACTTCAAGATAACGTTCATTTTCCCCACCAGGATATAGTTCTGGATCATTTTCATCATTACCGTAAGCTTCTCCACGGTCGTAGAAAATTTCAGAGTTCGGACCAGATGGACCTTCACCGATATCCCAGAAGTTACCTTCTAAACGGATTAAGCGTTCTTCTGGAATACCAATTTCATTTTTCCATACATTATATGCTTCTTGGTCTTCCGGATGAATTGTAATCGATAATAGTTCTGGATCAAAGCCCATCCACTTTTTATCTGTTAGGAATTCCCACGCGAAGTGAATAGCTTCTTTTTTGAAGTAATCACCAATTGAGAAGTTACCTAACATTTCAAAGAATGTATGGTGACGCGCTGTTTTCCCAACGTTTTCAATATCGTTTGTACGAATTGATTTTTGCGCGTTTGTAATACGTGGGTTATCAGGAATAACACGACCATCGAAATATTTTTTCAGTGTAGCAACACCTGAGTTAATCCAAAGTAATGATGCATCGTTAATTGGTACAAGTGGTGCTGACGGCTCATGATGATGGCCTTTTTCTTTAAAGAATTCTAAATACATGCGGCGAATTTCTGCTGATTTCATGTGAAAATTTCCTCCTCTTATATGTGTAAAATTACGATATGAATCCACTTATAGACGCAAAAAAGCCCTCATTCCCAAAAAAGGGACGAGGACTTAGAATCATCTCGCGGTACCACCCTAGTTGTAAGTTTTAAAAACTTACCTCTCAAGCACTTGTAACGTAAGTGAACGGCAGGGATTAGCTGCACTCTGGAGTAGCTTTCGGCATTTGTTAATCGTGAGGATTTTTCCAGCCTAGAAATCCCTTTCTGAACACTTGCAAATACGTACTTATTCCATCGTCGTTTTTACTATTATATAGTGAATTATAAAAAAGAATTCGCGGTGTGTCAACGTTCTGCTTTTCATAGAAATCTTAGTGTTAAGATTGCTTGTATGGTGATTTGTAACAATTCAAAAAAACAGTTTCTAATTTATTCGAAATCAAACATCTTTTCAATTTCCTTACTTGCTTTCGGCAAGTCCATTCCTTCTTTCCAAATTAAAATGCTATCTTTTGGTGTGCCGTAATACAATGCTTTGATGTCCTTCCCGTGGTTTATCTCGTTCATTTCAAAATTAAAATAATCGTAGCCTCTAAGCGGATGTGGCACCTGTGACTTCTCCTTAATAATTGGCCGTAAGGGAATCAGATAAAAATTGCCGTCTTCATCCATGTCATATTTAAGATGTCGCAAGTAATAATCGTCCTTTATGTCAACATGATATGCGATATCACCATTTGCCAATTGACTTACGTTTGTTATTTCTACCTTGCTGGATGGAATACTCGTAATATTCCACTCAAATAAACCATAATAGCTCCCAAAAATTAATGAACAAGCAATTGCTGTTAAAATAGTCCCTTTCAGAAAGGCTTTTACTTTTGAGCGATTCCAAAATGTCGCTATATTCTTTATGACATTCCCATCTGCTCTGTTTTTCGTCTGCTCTACTTGCGGCATTTCAAAATCCTTTTGTATACTAGCTAATTCACTTTTACAACCATCACACCCTACAAGATGTTCTTCTATCATTTTTTTGCTATCTTCGCTGCAAACATCATCATAATACAAAGGCAGTATATCTTTGATGATATTGCATGTTATTTTATTCATTTTTATTCCTCCTCTAACAAAGATTGCATTTTTTGTTTCGCTCGATGAAATGTGACCCTTGCCCAGCTTTCCGTTTTCTCAAACAACTGACTTATTTGCTTAAATGATAGCTCGCCAAATACTCTTAATGTAAATACCTCTTTATAAGGCTCGTCTAATCGATGGAGTGCCTTATGAATACGGAATGTCTCTTCCTTACTCTGCATCATTTCTTCAATATTATGGTTGCTTTCTTTTTCTGGGACATCTTCAATATCAAACCGTTTTTCTTTATCGAGGTACGTGAAGTATGTATTTTTTGCTATTTGACAAAGCCATACATTGATTTTGCAAGTACCTTTGAATGTATCAATACTTTTTAAAGCCTTGAAAAAAGTTTCCTGTGTAATTTCTTCAGCAACCTTGTCATTTTGACATAGCTTCAAAGTAAACGAATAAACATCCCGAAAATATTGACTGTAAATTTGCTCAAAATCTGTCACATCTCTACCTCCTCACATATATATGACTAAGTAACAAGCTATTCGTTACAAAATTTTTAAAAATTATTGATGAAGAAGTATTATGCAAACCAAAATTAAATTTCAATATTTCTTCAGTTTTCAGGTTGTTACAATTACTAGAAGGTAAAGTCGTTCACTCCACGGTAAATAACATCCATTTAGAATAATCGGCTTTTTCATATCAGGTACATACAAATTGTACCTAAGAAAAACGCAATCATAATTCAACACAAAAAAATAACTTGTGAGAATCAGCACGATTTCACAAGCTATTCTAAAATTTATTTGCAATTTAATTCATTGGGACTGTCGCAAAAAATTCTCTACCCGATTCACAAGATGCTCTCTATTATATGATTGGTAGAGTATGCTCGATAAACGCACCGGGTCCCCGAAAAAATATCGTTCGTACAGTGTTTGACGTGTACCAAAGTTACTCATCGTTAAATCCCAAGCGAGTCGGAATTTTTTCACCCGCTCCTCCCCACCTTCATGAGCCGATTGTAAGTACTGTTCAAGGTCTCCTTCATCTGCTTGAAAAGCTTTCTCAGTGGGAATCGACATTAAACCACTCGCACCAAGAAGTTGAATAATTTCCGTAAAAGTCGGATACACTTTCGGGAAAATTTGAATAGCAACTTGAAGCGTCGGATGATCAGGTCTCAAATAACCGAAACTATCTCTCTTTGCCTCTTCCTCTGATTTAATCAGCAAAGCCTTCATTGTTTCTAAAGCCACAATCACTTCAACGACCTTTTGCTGAACATGCTGATAATCTCCAATGTTAATTGTATCAACAATCGATTGCACAACTCCTAAAACAAACTCTGTCTTAGCAATTTGGCGGGACAATACTTGATGCAATGAAAATGATTGGAAGCCACTCATATTCATAAACTGATTAGCCACTTCCACATTTTCATAATAAAACACTCGCTCCCATGGCACAACAACATCATCAAATACAACAATCGCATCCATTTCCTCAAAGCGTGCACTTAATGGATAATCAAATGTAGATGTTCCACCAACAAAAGATTGTCTACACAGAAACTTTAACCCTTCTGTATCACTTGGAATCGAGAAGGCGAAACCTTTTCCTTCATCATAGCCATTTGTAGATATTACAAGCAATTCATCGGTAATCCCACCTTGTGTAGCAAGCAGTCTCGCCCCTTTTATGACTAAGCCCTTACTTGTTTTCCCTACTATTTTTGCCGCAATCGTCTTTTCTTCGTCTTCAAAGTAAAATTTATGCCGATTTACTTGTGGCTCAATAAACGTATGTGTCATCGTAAGGTCATGTTCTCGCGCAAGTTCATAGAAACTAAGTAAATGCTCCGGAAAACAATTAGGCTTACCTTTTAAGTATTCAGCTGCAGATGCAAGCGCCATTAATGTTGTATTCATATAATCCGGACTCCGCCCCATGAAACCATGAGTCGACAATGCCCATTCACGTGCAGCATGTCTTCTTTTCACTAAATCTTCCTTCGTCACTGGCTGTAAAAACGACATGCCCACTTGTTCACCGCTCGTTGGCGACAAATACGTCATCATGCCTTGCTGCGTATCACCATGCTGCAAATCAAAAAGCCTCGCCTGACTTTGCATAACCCCTTTAAACGCAGGATGCTCCGATACTTTTCCTTTTATAACTTCCCCATCTAACGAAATAAAGGTCTTCAATGCATCAATACGATCAATATACTGTTTTCCTGTTATTGCTGGCATATACACACCTCCTAAACTTCACCGTTTCTTTTGTACTCATTTAATATATGACCTTCCGCAAAAATCCGTTCCACTAATAGACGAGCTGTAATACTTGTCACAACCAACAACAAAAAAATCCATTCCAGTCATTGTGACGGAATGGATCTCTATTATTTCGCAAAAGGCGAAACCATTTTTTGATATTGTGCGAATGATGTTTGCTGATCACTGGATAATCGTTTAATTTGGAAAATATCATCAAACGGATTGTTGTAGCCTAGTTTTGTTGAAAAGCCCATCGTAAAGCCCGCTTCTCTAGCCGCATAAATAGTATTTGTATTGTATTGACCAAATGGATAAGCTAGTGCTTTTGCATCTGGAATAATCGCTAAACTTCTCTTTAAGTCCTGTACCACTTCACGATAAGGAACTAATAACATTTTCCCTGTTCGTCCAATCATATCATGCAAATTATATGTGTGTGATTCATATGAAAATACATCACGCATATTGTTTATATCTTGTCGTGAAAGTGCCTGTAAATCTGTGTAGTCAAATCGTTGCTCTTCTGGCGAATACTCGTTACGGTATGTAATTAAAAACTGTGTCGCTTGGAAGCCATGTTTTTTCAAAATCGGATATGCATATTCACGTGTTGATAGTAAGCCATCATCAAATGTAATGACAATAGAATACGCTGGTAATGTAATTTCATTGCGCATAAATTGCTGTAATTCGTAAATACTTATCGTTTCATAATTTTTACTTTTTAAATACTGCATTTCATTCGCAAATTGTACGTCGGTCATCGTTGTACTTACATTTGTAAAACGTCCTAGCTCATGTTTTTTCAATAAATGATGATACATTAAGACCGGGACACCACGGTCTAACGCAATCTTCGAGCTATGGATATAGCCTTCTCGACCCCCGATTGTCGTAACATACCAACTATCCTCTTTACGCAAAATCGGATAACGACGATTTGTATCGAGCTTTGCAAATGGAATCAATTTCCCTGTTGAACGGTCGTAAATTTCACTATTTCCCGAAATCGGGATGAAGTACTCGTTTTTCATAGCACTATCTTTGCCGACATTTTTATAAGACGGTGTATTCACAAACTTCACTTTTGATTTTTCAACATAAACGAACGTTTTTCCCCAGCGAACTTTTACATATGTGGGATCTTCCGCATTTTCAACCTTCAATTGCTGCCCCTTTAGTAAAGTAGCAATCACCATAGTCTTATTTTCACGACGGAAATCGTACAGTATAGCATTCTCTGTTGCCTCAATGTAGCCATTTGGAGTGCTTTGCACAGGCGGAGGTGTTGGTTTATTTTCTACAGGCGGTTTTGTTGGCTTACCCGTCGTTACCTCGTTTTTCTCCTCCACAACATATTTACTATGTACAAACCCTAATCGACTGTTTACAGCTATCCCATACCAGTCGCCACCTTTACTGTATATCGGATATTTCACTCCTTCTGATAAAGTTGCAAATTGGACAAGCTTATTACCCGTATTATCGAAAATCGGTGTTACTCCAGTAGCCGTGATGTGGTTAGTTACTTTGACCTGCCATTTCACATCATTTTTATACGTCTTGGCGGGTACAATCGTTGTGTAACGCTTACTCACAAAGCCATCAAAATCACCCCAACGAATTTGCCACCAATTGGCACCGTAATCTTTTTTCACAACAAAAGTTTGTCCCGCAGATAGAGTTCCGACTTGGATAAGCGAACCCGATCGATTATCATAAACAACGGTCTCCTCATTAGTTTGTACAACCGTACCACTAGCCTGCGCTTCTAACGTAAATGGTAGCAACGATAAAACCATCAGTACTAATGCCATACACTTCAATCTCACTTCTATTCACCTCATACTATTAATTTCCAAATTATAACACAAATAATTTATCACCGAAAGTCAGGGTTATTGAGCCGCAACATGTGAAACCATCGACTGCACAAAGTAACGAACACAATACCCTTTACAACATCCACATCTAGTTACGGTGATGAACTACCTAATTCAAAAAGCCCTTTTTATTTAGCCTCGTCCATAAAATCATATGGAGAAACTCCGTCCATCCCAATCATCGGATGAATATGCGGCATCGTCTCTACAGAAAGGTGCAGATCCACCACGGCTTTTTCTTCATCGGTTGTTTCAACAGTTGGTAGTGTATCCACCACTTCTACAACATCCTCTGGCATATCCATTGGATTTAAACGCGCACGAAGTGATGTAAATCGTTGCAAATCATCCGTACGCTGTAAACCATTCGCTAACACATCTGGCTCACCACATAAAATTAAGAAATTTTTCGCACGTGTAATACCTGTATATAGTAAATTCCGTCTTAACATTTTGGAGTAGCCTCGAACTACTGGCATTATCACCGTTGGGAATTCAGAACCTTGTGACTTATGAATGGAACAGCAGTAAGCGAGCGTTATCTGATTTAAGTCACTACGCTGATACGTAACCTCTATACCATCAAATGACACGACGAGTAAATCTTGCTTTTCAACCGTTTCCTTTGCCTTAATAATACTGATGACTTCACCCATATCACCATTAAACACATTGCTTTCTGGCTGGTTGACGAGCTGTAAAACCTTATCCTTTATGCGGTAGATTACATCACCGAAAACCAACTCTTTTCTTGTACCTGTATCATTTGGATTCACGAGCTCTTGAATCATCTTATTTAAATTATCAATTCCAGCAGGTCCTTTATACATCGGTGCAAGCACTTGAATATTACGAATTTCTTGTCCCTTCGCTACAGCACTTTGTACAACTTGTGTCACAACACTTGCTACTTGCTCAGATGATGCTTTAATAAATGAACGATCAGATGTTTTTGCTGTTAAGTTTTGTGGAATTGTTCCACGTTTAATTTGGTGCGCAAGTTCTATTATCGTGGAACCTTCTGCCTGCCGATACACATCTGTCAGTTCAACCGTTGGAATTTGTTTAGAGGCAAGTAAATCTTTTAATACTTGTCCTGGTCCGACTGGAGGCAATTGGTCTTGGTCGCCAACGAATACTACTTGTACATCTTCATGCAAAGATTTTAACAATTGGTGAGCAAGCCACGTATCGACCATAGACATTTCATCGACGATTATGAGTTTTCCAGTTACTTCGCGCTCGGTTTCTTCTTCTTTTTCCTGCCCTGTAAACCCTAGTAAACGGTGAATCGTCATCGCAGGAAGCTCTGTTGATTCAGCTAAACGCTTAGCTGCCCTTCCAGTGGGTGCACATAAAATGATTGGGAATGGCTCTTCTTTTTGTGCATACTCTTTTGGATTAAGCGACAGTCCGTGTAATTTTGCATATACCTCAACAACTCCTCGTACAACTGTCGTTTTCCCTGTTCCAGGTCCACCAGTTAAAATCATGACAGCTGAATTGAGTGCTTGCTCAATGGCACGTGCTTGCGTTTCTGCATACGTCACTTTTAAAAATTCTTCTGTCTCACCTATTGCCTTGCGAATTTCGTCTTTACTAAAATGTGTCGCTTTTTCATTACGCTCAATTAAGCCCAAAATTTTGGAGGCAATGCCAACCTCTGAAAAATATAAGGAAGGCAAGTATAACCGTGTTTCCTCACCACATACTTTACTTTCCTCACGCATCTCAATACACGCCTGTGAAATCGTTTCAAATGGAATGTCTTCTCTTTGGCTTTGTTCCAACATGCCCTTCACTTGTGGTAACACATGCTCAGCATCCAAATACACATGACCATCCGATAATGCCGCGGTATTTAAGACGTGGAAAACAGCTGCTTTTATGCGATCAGGGTGATTACCAGTAATACCAAGCTTTGCACCTAGTTCATCTGCACGGAAAAAACCGACTCCTTCAACATCTTCAATAAGTCGATACGGGTTTTCCGTTAAAAGTTGAATCGCTTCTGTTCGATAAGTTTGATAAATTTTCATACCAAGCTGCGGGCCAAAGCCCCATTCATTTAGTTGAATCATGACACGTTCTAAACCTAAATTTTGTTCAATCGTATTACGGATTACTTCTTTTTTTTCTGTCGATAAACGAGGCACAACATCCAGTGCACTTGGGTCTTCTAAAATTAGACGAAGTGCATTAGCCCCTAGTTTTTCAACAATCGTTTCGGCTGTCTTCTTGCCAATTCCAACAAATAAATCACTCGATAAATAGTGTACGATACCCTGCTCTGTGGCTGGTACTTCCTTAGCAAACGTTTCAATCTGAAACTGTACGCCATACTTTGGATGCTGTTTGAGCACACCTGTAAAGCGATACTGCTCATCCATTTGCAGCGGCGGGAAATAGCCTACAATAATAATCTCTTTATCTTCATACTGTAAATTTGTCTCTTGAATTTTTACGCGCACAATTGAATACATATTTTGTGTATTGTGAAAAATTGACACGATGGGACGGCCGAGTATAAAAAGCTTATTAAGCTCAAATAAATCTAGATTTTCTGTCATCAACGGTTCGTCCTTTCTCATTCATAATCAATCCTTTTATTTTACCACAGTCAGCCATGAAAATTCGCTCTATAATGGAAACATATCAAATTATTTAACATTATTTTGACAATTAACTATACTCAGCCATTCGAATGTTTTACATGCTATGATAAAGACTACGAATGTCTTGAATAAAGGAAGGATTGTGGAATAATTGGAATTTAGACCTTGCATCGACTTACACGATGGCAAAGTAAAGCAAATCGTCGGCAGTACACTAGGTCATACAGATCGAGAAATTATTGAAAATTTCATTTCTGAGTATGATTCAAGCTACTATGCAAAAATGTTTGCACAAGATAAATTAACAGGTGGTCACGTCATCATGCTAGGTGACGGCAACGAAGAAGCGGCACTTTCCGCATTAGTAGCTTATCCTCGAGGTTTACAAATAGGTGGAGGTATTACTGCAGATAACGCCATAAAATATATTAATGCTGGTGCATCACATGTTATCGTAACTTCTTACATTTTCCATGATGGCAAGCTCGATACTGAACGTCTCGAAAAACTAGTGACTGCAGTAGGTAAAGAGCATCTTGTAATCGATTTAAGCTGTCGTATGCGTGATGGAAAATGGTTTGTCGTGACAGATAAATGGACAAAATTCAGTGATTTTGAAGTGAACGCTGAATCAATTTCCTATATCGAAGGTTTTTGTGATGAGCTACTTATCCATGCCGTAGACGTAGAAGGTAAAAAAGGTGGGATGCAAGAAAGCTTAGTACGTGATTTAGCTGAGTGGACATCGATTCCAACGACTTATGCAGGTGGTGTACGTTCACTTACTGATTTAGAGAAATTCAAGGAAATAGCAGGTGGTAAGCTCCACGTCACAATCGGAAGTGCACTTACTATTTTCGGTGGCGACTTAAACTACTCAGATGTTGTAAACTATTGTAAAAAGGATGAAGCAAAGTGAAATTGATATACAAAGATTACGTTTTTCCATTCCACGAAACAAATTTAGAACGCATTATTGACGGTAAATATTTTAAAGTGAATACGTTAGACGGCTTACTTTCACTACAGGTACAATTAGATAACGAGCAAATGTTATTAGAATTTTCGAAATCTCTAAAAGCAACTTGTGGCTTTTTACGCGATCAAGAAACAGAACCATATATCGGTACATATATTGATTTACAAGTGTTTGTCGATGAATTTAATAAACGATATAACTTAAACGCCAAAATCATTGCGTAAACGGAAAACCTATCCTTCATTTTCTGAGGGATAGGTTTTTTCATGGAGTGCTTATTTTTATTTCAAGGAGATTTTTGCTATTCTTAACAGAAGTATGACTACTTGTAGCAGAAAGGATACTAGGACATATGAAAAATGAAACTGAACTAACTACCATTAAATCATTTCATACCGATATAAAACGTTTCTTTTTAGCTTATAAATTTGCACTGAGTGAAGTTGAAACAAAAATAAATATTTTAAAAGAAGAATTCAAAATAATTCATGACTATAATCCGATAGAACATGTTTCCACACGTGTAAAATCAGCAAAGAGTATTTTACACAAAGTACAGAAAAAGAAGCTTCCACCCACAATTGATGCAATTCGTGAAAACATCCGTGATATTGCAGGTGTACGTATTACATGTTCATTTGTCGAAGATATTTATAAAGTAAGTGAAATGCTCCACAATCAATGTGATATTGAAGTAGTAGACGTAAAAGACTATATCGCGGAGCCAAAAGAAAATGGCTACCAAAGTTTACATCTTATTATTAAAATTCCAATCTATATGTCTGATCGTATGGAAAAAATTTATACAGAAGTTCAAATCCGAACGATTGCTATGGACTTTTGGGCAAGCTTAGAACATAAAATTTACTATAAATATAATAAAGACATGCCTGATCATATTCGTAATGAATTAAAAGAGGCTGCACTTCAAGCAGCTGAACTAGATCGTAAAATGGAAAGACTTAACAAAGAAATAAATATTTTAAAAGAGCATGATACTGAGCCTTCGTCTTTCGGTGAAACACCAATAGTCGACTTAGCTAAATATTTATCACGTGTTAAGTAGAATTACTCACTAAATAATAAGTAAACCAGAAAGGAATTTCCCCTAACTATGCAAGAAGCCTTCACCTTTTTAAAATCAATCGATACCGAATTGTATCGATATATTGAACAATATGGCCTTGTGATGTATATTGTTTTATTTTTCATTGTTTATGCGAAAACTGCCTTTGTCGTATTAACATTTTTACCCGGAGATTCTACGGTCTTTGCCAGCGGTACGATTGCTGCAACCGGCCATTTAAATGTTTGGGTACTATTTTTAATATTTTTCTTAGCAACGGTGATTGGCGATGCACAAAATTATACAATCGGTGTGATGATACGACGTGCAAAAGCAACTTCAGGACGATTTTCACCATTAAAATACATTCCTGAAAAAACGATAACGAAAGCCACAAACTTTTTAGAAAGCTATGGTAAAATCGCTATCACCTTCTCTCGCTTTGTACCTCTTATGCGTACTACTGTGCCATTAGTCAGTGGCTTCACTTCTTATAAATTCCGAGACTTTTTTATAAATAATTGTATCGGAGCACTTATTTGGACAGTCGTTTGGCTATTTACAGGTTTAGCACTAGGAAATATTCCGGTAGTAGCAGACAATCTATTTATTTCCCTAATACTAATTTCATTTACAGGCCTAATCCCCGCGATTATTGCATTTATTGTGGAATATATAAAAAAATACGCAAAAAAAACTCGTCAGCCTCAATAGCTTGACGAGTTTTTTCACATTAGTTAAAGCGCTGTGCAATCATATCGTAAATGTAGCGCGCTTGATCGTATTCAGGTTGTAATGTAAATGCTTGCTTTAAGTGGTACATTGCATCTTCTGTATTTTCAGTAGATACCGCAAATAATACACCTAAATTATAATGTGCATCTGCATTATTCCAGTCCTGCTCAATGATGAAGTCTAATTCCTTCTTCCCTTCATCGAACATTTCTAACGCACATAGTACAATTGCATACGCTAAACGAATTTGCATATCTTCTGGCGCTAATTCGGCTGCACGTTGTAAATATGGTAAAGCAAGCTTTGGATTTTCAAGCTTCTCAAAGCATTTACCCATCATATAATAAACATCAGCACCTTCAATTTTGTGCTGAACTGCCAACTCATACAACTTCACCGCTTCTGCATAACGTTCCACATTATAATATAAATTCGCTAAACCATAGTACGCAGTTGCTACTGTTTCATCAACTGTAATCGCCTTTTGGAAGAAACGTTCTGCACGTTCCGTATCATCTAATACTGCTAATAGATTACCAAAGTTCACGTAACCAATCGCATTTTCTGGCTCTGCTTCAATGGCTTGCGTAAAAAATTGTGCTGCATCCTCATAGCGCTTTTCTTGAAAAGCTAAAATACCTTGTTCATTAAAATCCATATTATTCACCTCTACGTAGCGAAAGACTGCCTAAGCAGTCTCATCACAAATTCATCCTACATATGTTAGTTTTTCGTTGTTTTTGAAAACTTCATCAATTGTGCCGCCACCTAAGCATACTTCACCGTCATATAAAACGACTGCTTGTCCAGGTGTAATTGCACGTACTGGCTCTGCAAATGTAATATGCGTACGACCATCTTCTAAAATTTCCACTTCAACTGGTGTATCCGTTTGACGGTAGCGGAATTTCGCTGTGCACGAAAATTTCCCGGGCAATTTTTTTGTCGAAGTATAGCTCATTTTCACCGCTGTTAACGAAGTAGAGTATACCGCATCATTGTGGAAGCCTTGACCAACAAGCAATACATTGCGCTCTAAGTCTTTTCCAAGTACAAACCAAGGCTCACCGTCACCACCAATACCAAGTCCATGACGTTGACCAAGTGTGTAATACATTAGCCCGTCGTGTTGTCCCATCACTACGCCGTCCATTGTTTCCATTTTGCCGGGTTGTGCTGGTAAGTATTGACTTAGAAACTCTTTAAAGTTACGTTCGCCAATGAAGCAAATACCTGTTGAATCTTTTTTCTTCGCAGTCGCAAGCCCTGCTTCTTCAGCAATTTTTCGCACTTCTTTTTTCTCAATATCACCGATTGGGAACATAACATGTTTTAACTGCTCCTGTGATAATTGATTTAGGAAATACGTTTGGTCTTTATTTTCATCGACACCACGAAGCATTAATACTTCACCATCACCACTGCGATCAATACGCGCATAGTGACCAGTTGCCAGATAATCAGCACCAAGACTCATCGCATGCTCAAGGAAAGCCTTAAACTTAATTTCCTTATTACACATAACGTCTGGATTTGGCGTGCGTCCTGCTTTATATTCTTCTAAAAAGTATGTGAAAACTTTATCCCAGTATTGCTTTTCAAAATTCACCGCATAGTACGGGATACCGATTTGATTACATACTTTAATAACATCGTCATAGTCTTCTGTAGCTGTACAAACTCCATTTTCGTCTGTATCATCCCAGTTTTTCATAAAAATCCCGATTACTTCATAGCCTTGTTGTTTTAACAGGTATGCAGCAACCGAAGAATCTACCCCACCCGACATGCCGACAACGACACGTATTTGCGAAGGGTCTCTTGTTTCTTTCATTGAGGTCACCTTTTCTTTTATTAATTCACCAGTCTTTTCACAATAGCTGCTGTTTTTTCTGCTGCTAGTCTTACATCTTCTTCCGTTAAGCCTTGACCGAAGCTAAAGCGGATCGAATTACGTAATTCTTCTGCTCCTTGACCGAACATTGCCACCAAAACATGTGATGGGTCAATCGAACCCGCTGTACATGCCGAACCACTTGACGCACAAACTCCCGCCATATCAAGATTTACTAAAAACGATTCGACTTCCATCCCAGTAAAACTAACATTAAATACATGTGGTAGTACGTTTTGTGTATCACCATTTACATGGAATGTAAGTGCTTCTTGTGTGAAAACATCTAGCATGACTTGCTTAAAACGATTGTACAATGCACGCTTTTCCTCACGCAACTCACTTGCATTTTGCACAGCCGCTGCAAAGCCAAGTACTGCTGGTACATTTTCAGTTCCTGCACGACGTTTTTTCTCTTGTGCGCCACCATATGCATAGCTTGCAAGAGGCGTGCCTGCCTTTTGATACAGGAAGCCAATGCCTTTTGGTCCATTAATTTTATGTGCTGACACACTTAATAAATCAACATGTAAATTCACTACATCGATTTTTTCTACGCCATACGCTTGTACAGCATCAGTATGAAACGTCGCCTTATGATCACGTAAAACCTCACCAATTTCAGCAATTGGTTGAATCGTGCCAACTTCATTGTTGCCATACATAATCGTTACTAAAATCGTATCATCGCGAAGTGCGTTTTTTACCGCTTCAACAGAAACCCGACCTTTAGTATCGACTGGTAAATACGTTACGTCAAAGCCTTCACGTTCAAGCTTTTCACAGCAATGTAACACTGCATGATGCTCGATTTGTGTTGTAATGATATGCTTACCTTCAGCTGCACGCGCATATGCCGTACCAAAAATAGCTGTATTATCAGCTTCAGTACCACCACTCGTATAAATAATTTCACCTGGTTTTGCACCTATCGAATGTGCAAATACATCACGCGCATTGTCTATATGTTTACGAGCTTCTCGACCTGTCCTGTGAACACTAGACGCATTGCCATATACTTCACGCATCGCGACCGTCATCGCATCAATGACCTTATCGTTCATTGGTGAAGTCGCTGCATGATCAAGATATATAAATGAACTCATTGTTATTGCTCCTTTAAAAATTAAATGCAACTTAAAATGTTAAATGTAGAACATATAACCGTCAGTTGCATTTTCTTCTGTATATTGCGCAAGATCTTCTATTGTTGTCGTGTCTAAAACATTTTTTACGGCATCACGAACACGTAGCCATAACTCACGTTGAGGTGCTTCTTCATTTTCGATTCCTTCTACTGGTTGAATCGGTCCTTCAAGTACACTGATGACATTCGCAGTTGTAATTTCACTTGGTGGGCTCGCTAACATATACCCTCCATATGCACCGCGCACACTTTTTACTAAGCCAGAATTACGTAACGGCGATACCAATTGCTCTAAATATGCTTCTGAAAGTTCTTTTTCTGCAGCTATTTTTCGTAGTGGAATTGGCCCCTCACCGTAGTGTTTTGCCAGTTCAATCATAATTGTCAGCCCATAACGGCCCTTTGTTGAAATTTTCATTTTATCACCCTCAATTAGTCTAGTCAAAATACTAAAAACAGTATATCATAATATCCTCTCGTATAACTCGGAAATACTCCTCTAAGTATATGATATAATACCAATTAGAACAAACGTACGAAGGGAGGATTACTTTTGCATAACGAACCACTTGCTTATCGTATGCGTCCACGTACGCTTGATGAAATCGTGGGTCAACAAGGTTTCATCGGCCACGGTACAGCACTTTATAAAATGATTCAAAACGGACATGTACCGTCCATGCTGTTATTTGGTGAGCCTGGTATCGGGAAAACCTCGATTGCCAATGCCATTGCAGGTAGCTCCAAACTACCATTTTTCTCGCTAAATGCCACTCGTGCTGGCAAAAAAGACGTCGAAGATATTGTACAAGAAGCAAGAATCGCTGGAAAAGTCATTCTTTTTTTAGACGAAATCCACCGTTTCAACAAACTACAACAAGATACACTCTTACCACACGTCGAGAATGGCTCCATTGTGCTAATTGGTGCAACAACAGAAAACCCCTATCACGATGTCAACCCCGCGATTCGTTCACGTTGTGGAGAAATTCATCAACTAACACGACTAACAACAGCTAATTTAGTCGAACTTATCGAAAAGGCATTAGCCGATGAAACGCGAGGACTCGGCAAACACAATTTTGCACTAACTGATGAGCAAATCGCTCGCATCGCTAACGCTGCAAACGGCGATGCTCGAAAAGCACTTACGTTACTCGAATCCATTTACTACGCAAGTGATGAGGTCAATGGACAAACTATTGCTGCAGATCACGTCATTGAACACCTAATCGGTCGCATTGGTGTTTACGGTGATAAAAACGGCTCTCATTTCTATAACTTATTGTCAGCACTGCAAAAATCAGTACGTGGTAGTGATACAAATGCAGCCCTCTTCTATTTAGCACATTTACTTGAAGTAGGTGACTTAGTCGCTGTCAATCGTCGTTTACTAGTGATGGCATATGAAGATGTTGGTCTTGCCAATCCTGATGTCGGTCCACATATACTCGCAGCCGTTCAAGCAGCTGAACGACTCGGCTTACCAGAAGCACGCATTCCTCTCGCAAGCGCAGTAATTGAAATGTGCCTTGCCTCTAAATCAAACTCAGCTATTCAGGCCATTGATGCTGCAATTGCGAGTATACATGAAGGGAAAACAGGCGATATTCCGCTTCACTTAAGAGATGCCCACTATTCTGGCGCCAAGGAATTAGGACACGTAGGCTACAAATACCCACACAACACCCCGATTGGTACATTTGGCGGCTGGGTGGATCAGCAATATTTACCCGACTCATTAGTAGGCACAGAATTTTATAAACCTGTTATTGCTGGCGAAGAAAAACGCATGGCAGGCATTTACGAAAAATTAAAAGCTTTCCATACAGAAACGAAAAAATAACACTGAAAAGCATACTCGGCATGAGTATGCTTTTTGTGTGTAATGTTTTATACAATAGATATGATGATTCACTTTTTTTGGTGTGAGCCGTTATACACTGGAATGATCTGTTCGCTCGAGATACTTCGCTATTTCACTTGAAATTTCGATACAGCATGTGCCAATGTTCCAATTACTAGTGAGGCACGTTCCGTATCAAAACGTGCACGTTGAATTTGTGCCATCATTTCCGCTGTTGACTGCGAAACAAGGTTCACGACACGCACATTTTGCTCACTGCTTGCTGCAATGCTCTGGATAATATCTTTCATTTGCTCCGTCTCAAAATTTTGCGAAGCATTATTCGACATCTTCATAAGGACCGCATGAACATCCCGAATAAAGCTTGCACCTTGCTCCACTTCCGCACTACTTACTCCAATGGATTGTTGAATGCGTGCAGAGCTATTTTCAATTAACTGTAAAGTTGTATGAATTCCCTCAGTCGCTTGTTTTGTTTGGGTAGACAATTTTCGAATTTCATCGGCTACAACTGCAAAACCTTTACCATGTTCTCCAGCTCTCGCCGCTTCAATCGACGCATTTAAAGCTAGTAAATTTGTTTGCTCAGCAATGGCATTGATGGATAACACAACACTACCAATGCTATCAGAGGCTTGCTGGAAGGTTGAGGTAAGCTGTAATGTATCTTGCACTTTCCCAACAATCCCTGTCATTTTTGCATTAATTCCAGCTATTTGTTGTTGCGCCACATGTAGTTGCTCTTCCGAACCAGCTTCCATCGCAAGCATTTTCTCTTGAATTTCTTCAATTTGCGCCATTGCCTGCTGTACATCATAAAGCTGTTGCTGAATGGCAATATGCATTTCCTTCATTTGCACTAATACGATCATTGAATCTTCCTCTACCTGTAATGTGCGCTCTCGTAATACTTGGTTCGTCACTTCAACATCATTAGACGAGCTTTGTACCTTTGCTAATAAACTCCCCTGGCTATCTACAAAATTATTTAAGGCACGTCCCATATCCCCAGTTTCATCACGCGTGAGCATGTCCTGTGGTGTACGTATTGTTAAATCGCCTGCACCCTCTGCAATTTTCTGAACCATTTTCGTCATATTTTCAAGTTGATGGGTAATTGGTGCTAAACGACGTTTTAGGAAGTACCATGCTCCTGCTGCTCCGTATACTACATTAATGCAAAAGATAAGCAAGTTAGGCAAATGTAGTGATGACAAAAGTTGGAACATTAAAATATTCATCATCATCAGGGCTAAAAAGCTGCTTGCTAACTTATAACCAATCGAGCGCTCGTTATACACTTCTTCTAAATCTGCCTCACACATCATTCCCCACTGATCTGGTGAATGCTGTAATTGAAATAGGACACCACTTCCAACGACTGGTATATGACGGTAATCTGCATAACCTGGGAAATTTACATACACATTTTGACCTCTAGTAATTGTTCTTGAGATGCCTGAATGTAATTTTTGTGTTGCAGGATTTAAAAAAGTGAGCTCAAACTCTGTGTGACGAGTTACTTTAACGACTCCCCACTCCTTCGTCTTAATTCCCGATTTCAGATTATCACCGAGTGCAAATGTACTATCCTCAAATCGACTACGAGAAAGTGCAACTCCTTGCTCAATCGAAGGATTAAAATTTGATTTTGCCATGAACAAATAATTATCCCCTGAATTTGGAAATACATGTCCAGCCTCACGTTGAATTAAGTCACCAAGGACATCATTTGGCACTCGCGCCACTAATACACTGTGTAAAATACCATCCTTTAAAACTGGTTTTAAAAACAGCAATGTCACCGCATCATGAAAACGAGATGATCTTGCACCAATTTTTTCAGTTAAGGGATCAATAAATGGTCCGTATAATAAAGGTGCTTTTGTTTGAATGACCTGCTTAATGGCTTTATTATACATAGGGTCATTCGTCACACTATAGAACTTACCGATATGCTGCGAAAAACTCGAAGCTACAACTTCCACTTCATTATTTACTAAAAATAACTCTGTAAAATAGCTGCTTTTCTCCTTCGATTCTGTCAAAAAAGCATTCAACTCATGCTGTTCAGTTTGCACAATAACTTGCACACGATTTTCCAGAGACAACCATCGATCTCTCGTCCAACTTTCTAATAAATCAACTCGAGTTTTCGCGATACCCTCAAACGTTTCCTGTTTCGTTTGCGCAGTTTTCTTATTCAATAGAAAATTCCACCATAAATGATATCCCTCTTTAAAAGGTATCCAACCAAACACACCCACAAGCACCACTCCTATGTAATGTCATATTTTCTAACACAAATTATCATTTTATCCAAAATAAACTTACAAATTATAAACAATGATAACATACATGACATAACAACGGGATAATTATCTGAAAATTTTAAAAACAAAAAAAACAGGATTGATTGTTTTTTCAATCATCCTGTCTAGTTCGTTTTATTTGCCACATAGCGCTTTTTATAAAATGTATCTAAGTCTTCGGCAACATGACGCATAGATGGCAACGTTCTTGTGTCTGCACTTTTACAGCTAGCTTCTTCATGTAAATATTCAATCAAATTATAGGTCTGAAACAATAAACTTGAAAACTCTTGCCGATTATTTTGTACTTCAAAACGTATAGATTTCACGATTATTGCTTGTGCAACCGTTATTTCTCTTGATATGGTTAGATAATTATCTTCTTTTTTATTCCCACCCGCTTGTGGTAATAACATTTTAGAACTTTCACAGATCTGTCCATTTCCCTGAAATTTTTCTTTTAGCCATTGCAACACAAATTGGATGTAGATAATGGCATATAGTAATGACAGACATTTATCGCCTCTAGCTTTCTCAGCCAAGTGCTTAAAGTACTCTTCTTTTGACACGAATTCAAAAAGTACTAATCGTATTGGATATAACATGGCTTGTTCACTATTAATAATTAATGTATCGCTACCTTTAAATAGCGCTAGCCAAATATCCCTTATTAATGAAATAGATTTCCTCGTCGATAGTGCTAATTTACATTCTACTAATTCAAATTTTAGTACAGGAAACATGAGTTGCTGAAATAATAGAATATCCTCATCACTTATTATCAACAGAGGTTCCTCTAATTGTTTAAGATTAACCTTGTCTTTATGTAAAAGCACTTTGACGCCTCCTCCTCAATAATTTGCAGTTTTCCACTTAAATAATCCATAAATTTACTATTCCTGTATCACCTTAGTTATTTCGACAAAAAACAGCATTTCCCTTCCATTGATTATATAAGTAATGAAAATGTAACAAACGCTCCATATCACTATTCAAATATAGTAAATCTTTTCTAAATTAAATAGGGGAAAAGTAAAACCACCATGACTAAAATCAGTCATAGTGGTTTATATAGTAATAACCTTAATCTATTTCAATATCAACAAAAGCTTTAAATTGTTGCAAACAATATTTGACATTACCTTTTTGTTCCAAAACTTCTTCTCGTAGTAAAGTCGTTTTGGATTCATCACCAACAATTTCCGAATGGAGAGATAACACAGCTGTTAAAAACTCTTCATTTTCTTCTTGCTCAATGTTTGGTAAAGTGCGAGCAGCTGTTTCTAGCAGTTTCTCTACTTTCCCTGGTGTTTCTTGCAGTTCATTAGAAGCGTAATAAGTAGCAGTAGCTAAGAAATAACAGAGCTTCGCACTACAATCTATAAATAAATACCAATACGTATTAGCTGGCGGTAATTCTCCATCACGTCCATCGATAAAGTCTTTATAAAATGTAGTCACTTGCGTATACATTTGATTTAAATCTCTCATCGCTTTTCTATAATTATTTGAAGTATCAATATTATCGAACACAATGTTATTCATTTTTTCTTGTAGTCTCACAATATCTAAATGCTCACGTATAACTTGAATTTCCATCTCTCCACTCTCCCATGTTCCCATTTGTTTTTACAAAACGCCAATCCTGCTTTCCCCTATAGCAGTCATGTACATCCCAAACAAAAATTGACCTGATGTCTCTATCTATTGGAATTATTCAAATTATAGCAATAAACTAAAAGAAGAAGTGAACTCATGAAAAAAATAAGGCAATTTCGTGAATTAATAGCATTTTATGGACGTAAGCTCCATAGTTATGGTAGATTTATACTCTTTGTACATAGTATTCAAACAGTGACTGTTCCTTTTTAACATCAACTATTTCCATAATGCAACCATCTACATACTTTCTAATTCTTTTATTAGGTACATAAAAATAGACATTGTTTTTCACAAGCCAATTGCTTAGTGTGAACTCACCCTCGGAATCCTGCGAAATTAAAATATTTTTATGGCGAAGGACATCTGCCATTTTATAAAAGTTCTCTGATAATTCATAAGCGGAAACATCAAAATTAAAAATTGGCACAACCACTTCTCCTGGGTCAAAAATATGTAACGTTTGTTGTGCTTCATCAATTGCTAATTCAACCGTACTAATTTCATCGAATATATTTAACCCTCGATATTCCATTTGATAAATTTGCTCCATATGAACGCCTCCTCTTTTTTGACGTTCCTATTGTAACATAAGAAGACCATAAAAAAAGACATGCAATTAAAGTAAATCCTGCATGTCTTTTTTCTCCATTTAATCTTGAACGCGTGTAATTTTCACATCTGCTAAAATTGTATTAATGACCCAACTCGCTGCGATTAAACCAGCTACTGATGGCACAAAGGCATTAGAAGATGGCGGCATTTTCGCTTTACGAATTGCTGCATCTGGTTTTCCAACATGCTCAACTACATCCTGACGTACGACAATCGGGCTTTCATCAGAGAATACAACCTTCACACCTTTATGAATTCCCTCTTTACGAAGTTTCGTACGAATCACTTTTGCTAGTGGATCTGTATGTGTTTTTGAAATATCTGCAATTTGGAAGCGTGTTGGATCCATTTTATTGGCTGCCCCCATACTAGAGATAATCGGGATATTGCGTCTCAAACATTCCTTCATAATATGAATTTTATAAATCACTGTATCACTTGCATCAATGACATAGTCAATCCCTTGCGCGAAGAAATCTTCATATGTCTCCTCTGTATAAAACATATGCATGTCAATAACTTCACATTCAGGATTGATGTCTGCAATTCGCTCTTTCATTACAGCTGATTTTGATTTTCCGACTGTCGAAAGATACGCAACTAACTGACGATTCACGTTTGTAATATCAACGTTATCTTTATCAACTAAAATAATACGACCAACGCCACTTCTCGCACACGCCTCTGCCGCAAACGAACCCACACCACCAACGCCTAAAATAGCGACCGTTGTATTTTTTAATTTATCGAGCCCTTCTGAACCTATAGCTAGCTCGTTTCTTGAAAATTGATGTAACATAACTACACTCTCCATTTATATGAATTTTCTCTTCATAAATCCATTATACCTACTGATCAAAAGTAAACCTAGTCATATACTATGAAAAAGGCAAATTTATTTGTATATTTTATCATGGATTTCTCTAAGTGAAAAATGGTATCAAAAAAGTATCCTTGGATAGGGATACAAAAGAATTAATATAAACAGACAGAAGCTGATTTTTGCTCCGAGCGGACGCTTTCCGCGGGCTTGGCTTCAATCTCCTCGCCACTGCGTTCCTACAGGGCTTCAGCTTCAGCTCAAGCTCACCCCGCTGGAGTCGCCACTCTCCTCAAAAATCAACTATTCCCCATATCATAACCTAGGCGAAAAGCTTAAACAAAAATTGCATTCTATTATGACTACGATAAAGTGCAGATAAGAGTATAGATTTACTCATTTTTTAACCATACAGTGTTATGCAAACAACACCGTGGTTGTCTACAAACTGAAGAATATTTTCAATAGTAATTATATGAATAAGGTCTGCCGCTTTCAACCACTTACTCGCAAAATTAGATTAGTCCATTCTTGTTCACTCCCTCATAAAATAAATGTCTTATTTCTAATAAATATCTAGTTGATAGAAGTGGAAGGTGGCGACTCCTAGGGGTTCAGCGAGCAATTTGAGACACTACAGGAGCAATAGAGGAACGAAGGCTCAAAGCTCGCCGCCTGTAGCGGAAATCAACGGTTGCCTTAAACAACCTCTAATAATCTTTTACAAAGAATTTATTAACATATTCGTTACTCAATAAAGTGAAAAAGTATCCTTCAACAAGGATACTTTACGATTTCAAACAATATATTTTAGTATGTAGAATCTCTTAAACACTCCACTGTGTATAGTTTAGATGAAATGCCTCTACAAAGTTCTTATCTATTTGGATTCCTTCTATTTTTAACGCACCTACCACGGCTCCACCAATCGGCTCCAGCAAAGTTGGGATGAAATGTACTGGTAGCTGCTCCACCGTTGCTAATTGCTTTAGCTTCGGTAGGAAAAGTGTCGAGTTAGAAAATACACCACCCGCTAATACGACTGGAACTGTCCCTTCTCCCCACGACATCATATAGTAGCATGTTTTAATCGCATGATAGAATTTTTCACATGCTTCGTGAATAATGACATTTGCGACTACATCCCCTTTTTCAGCAGCCTGATGCACATACCTACTTAACGGCGCAATCATCGTTCGCGGATGTTCCTCCTGATAAACACATTCAATCAATTCCGGTACACTATCCACAGCAAAATGCTCTAATACAGCATCACTTAATGCTGTCGGCAACGCTCTCCTATCATAGCTTTGAAATACAGCCCTAAGTGCTTGTATGCCAAGATCATATCCACTACCCTCATCATCAAACAAATATCCCCATCCACCTACTCGATGTACATTTTGCATACTATCGTAACCCATCGTAATGGTACCTGTCCCAGCAATTTGTACAATGCCTTCATGTCCAAGTGTGCCTGAGTAGAGAGCAATGACAGCATCATTTTCAATAACGATTGCTGCAGTTTTACCGATATATTCACGTAGTATTGCCTCTACAGTTCTTTCCGCAGTTTTCTCCTTAACACCTGCCATGCCTGCGAAGCAACTGTGAATAGTTGCAAATGCTTGTGGATTTTGTACTTGCAATGCCTCTAGCATCTCGCGAATCGTAGCTTCAAAATGCTGTGCATCCATCGCTGTCGGATTACTACGTCCTGTTATGATTTTTGCGTGCACTTGACCAAATTCATCGCAAATAACGGCTGTCGTTTTTGTACCTCCACCATCAATTGCTAATACATACATAGCCTCTCCCCCTAAGCTTTCTATCAACCAATTATGCTTCAGCGTAATCGTCACTTCTCTTTTTCACAGGTAAAAGGATCGAGCTAATACTTCTAGACTCAACCCTTTTATCACTACACACTATTTTGTAAAACCAAATGACGACCACGGTTGAATTTGTTTTAGTAAAAAACGCTCTTCTTCTACCACTTTTGCCACTACATTCGTACAACCTGAATTTGGCATTTCTTTTAAGACCACTTGTAATTCACCTTTGTAACGAATATCCAAATCATTATCGATAGTAACATCACCCGGCTCTAAATCATGTGTATCATGTGCAGGAAAACTTTCATTTTTAAACTTTACACGTGATTGTGTACTACGAATAACATATTCTGAAACATCCCCACGATTAAAGTGTGGTTCATTAAATATAACTGCTTTTTCTAATGCATTCGTTTCGGCATTAGGTATGACTTTTAGCTCTAGCTTATTCCGATTTAATTGCCCCAATGCCCGTAGTTCTTCCTCTGAAGCATACATATTCCCAATAATACAATCATCAATCAAGCCTGTATGCCACAGATCTTTAGCTTGAACAGTTATTGGCAAATGCCTATGTTCTTCTAATGTAGGCAAACCATGTGGCGTTTCTTCCCAAGGACCATATTTAGCATGCTGCGAAGAAATCATAGCAGCTGTACGAATATGATTATCTTTAAACAGTTTAGATACCACTAAAAAGTGTTGCCGTGAAAGGCCTGTATACTGTCTTGGATAAAAATTATGACAACCAGTAATATTCTCTTTGTTCGGTTGGTAAGATAAAATATTTTCGACGTACTTTGTGCCATTACTAATATTTAGCTCTACTTTCAAATTACAAGCATCTAGTGACATGAATGCTTCCTCTTGACCTGAGAATCCCATATCTAAACGCAACGCAGCTAAATGATAATGCTCTTTAAAATAAGCAATATCTCTATACGTTAAGCCTTGTTCCTCAAACACTTGTGGTGCAATATCAGCAGAAATATCAAAGCCTAGTTGTTTAGCAAATAGATTGATTTGTTGTAGCTTTGTTCTTTCCTCATCGTTTTTCATCGACATTAGGCATGTGAAAATACGAGTAAAACCATTTTCATGCGCTAACTGAATGTAGTTTTGCATGTCTTGTAATGTACTATGTTGAGGATATAGCGAAATACCTAATTGTCTCATTTAAATACCTCCGCTGATTATTTAATGAATTACGCCTCGGCGTAATTCCGTCTAGATTCAGAAAAATGCGACTGCAGTTTTCTGAATCTAGACATCCGCCAGAGGCTTAGAATTTATTTACTCAGTGTCCTATCGCTTATTGAAAAAGTTAAACTTTTACTTTCTCCATTTCAACTTTTTCCACATTTACCGCTTCAAGCTTACTAACTTGCTGTGCTGCTTTGTTTGCTTCTTGTTTTGCGATACGGTTTGCCATCGCTATGAATGGTAGATAAATACTTACTGCCACAACAATCAGCACGACACTCAGTGCAGCTCCACGCCAAGATTGAGTTACTAAAAATCCGTTAATAATTGGCGGTGTTGTCCACGGTGCTGCAACAGTTGCCGCTGGAACAAATCCCCACTTTGTTGCAAAGAAAGCAATTGTAACATTGATCATAGGTGTCAAAATAAACGGTATAAATAAAATTGGGTTTAATACAATTGGTAAACCAAATAGTAACGGTTCATTAATATTGAATATCCCTGGTGCTGCGGATAATTTCCCTACTGTACTATATTGTTTATTTTTCCTCGCGATAATGAAAATCGCAATAATGAGTGCAATAGTCGTACCAGATCCACCCATGTTTATGAAAGCATCGAAGAATGGTTTGTTTACAATATATGGAGCAACTTCACCAGCTGTAATCGCCGCAACGTTGGCTTCAATGGCTGGTAGATTAATAGATTGCATAAATGGCTCGATGATATTTGCACCATGAACACCTAAAGTCCATAGGAACGCTGGAATGAACGCTAAGAGTAACGCTGCAACCCATGTATTTGTTAAGCCCATAAATGGCTCTTGAATTGTCGAATAGAATGTACCCACAATATCCGGAATACCGAAACCTGCAGAAATAATCGTACGCACTAATGCTAATATACCAATAGTAATAATTGCTGGCAGCAAAGCTGCAAATGATTTCGAAACTGCTGGTGGTACCCCATCTGGCATTTTAATTAATAGTTTACTATTGCCTGATAATCTACAAAATATTTCTGTAGAAATTAATGCGACTATAATGGCTATAAATATCCCGCCAGTGCCGGTTGTTAAACCTGTTAAACCACCTTCACCAAAAGTTCCAAATGTCATATAACTTGATAGACCAATTACCCCTGCAGAAAGTCCATCCTTGTCATAGCTTTTCGCTAGATTATAAGCTATAGAAAATGCTAGTAATAGAGAGAGGATACCGAATGTCGCTCCCCAAATATTGCCGCCCCATTGCGTCCAAGTTTCATGCTTCCAAATTGAATCTAGCGCATTTTGATAAAACGGAATAGGCAGATTGTTGACTAGTACTGCTAATGATCCAACAATTGTTAGTGGCATGATTGTAATAAAACCATCACGAATTGCGACTAAATGACGTTGACTTCCTACCCTTGCGGCTACCGGAACAAATTTTTCTTCTAAAAAACGGAACATCGTATACACTCCCCTTTGTGTTTTCTTTATCATTAACACCTAATTTAGATGTTATTCCCCTTTGATACGTTCATACAAATCTATCATTTCTTTTGCTAAGTCTCGAAAAGTGATTGAATTCATCAAATGATCTTGCGCATGTATAAGCAACATGGTTACTTCCACTTTTTCGCCTCTAGCTTCTTGAGTTAGTAAAGCTGTTTGTGAATGATGAGCTGCTGTTAAAGCTTCGTTTGCTAACTCAATCTTTTTTCTCGCCTCATCAATCTCGCCTGCTTTTGCTAATTGAATGGCTTCCATACATTCACTTTTTGTATTTCCACTATGGATAATTAAGCCCATAATGGATTCCATCATTACTGCTTCTTCCATTGCCATTCCTCCCTTATCCGATAAGCTTTAGTGCCTGCTTCAATACATTTTCGCCGTTCATCATACCGTAGTCCGCCATGTTAATGACATCGATTGGTAAATTCAGCTGCTTGTATTTTTTTTCAAATGTTCCTTTTAAATAACGTACTTGTGGTCCAAGTAACAATACATCCGCTTCTTTGTCTGCTAAAACTTTATCGACTTCACTTTCAGCGATGGCATAAATGTCAGCCTCAATATTTTGTTCTTGTGCTGCCTTTTGCATTTTGGATACAAGTAAACTCGTACTCATACCTGCTACACAAACTAACATAATGTTTTTCATATTTAGCACCCCTTCATTAAAATGTAATCGCTTTCGTACACTGAGAATAGCATTTATTGGTATATACCACAACACTTTTTTACACATTTTTTACACATTTTTTCCCATAAAAACATACTAAAATTATTGGGCTATTGCCTTAATACTGGTAAATAAATGATATAACACAACTGGTATAGTCCACAAAAAACTTCAAAAAATTTTTCAGAATCTCACGACTGTTCACTGGTTACTTAAAAATACTCATAAAAAACTGGCCTACTACTAGGAATAGCATCTTGCCAATTATCGATCACTTCCTTTAATACCTCTTTGTTTGCATATATAATTGTGTCCCTTACAGAAAGGTATCCGACCATCATTGCTGAAAATATGTTGATTGGTAATGCTAAGATATGATTATCCTCGATCGAATTATCCTCGATTTTCTCCACATCACCATTTTTATTTATTTTATAGAGATGTTCATTCCAAGGCCCAAATACATCTTTAATACTTAAATACAAAGGTTGAGTTATATCCTCCCATGGATAACGTTTCAAAAATTCAAAAACATCCACTATTCTTACCATGACATCTTTCGTAATTTCTTGTTTAAATTGAGGTTGCTCAAAATGAAAACCAAAGCGGCAATCATTCGAGGTAATACCTTCAATTTTATTTACACTTGCAGTATGCGACGTGATAAAGCGCCATATAGCTTGTTCAGCTACGATATCCTCTGCTACAAAGTCTTTAACCAAGAAAGTTAAATTACTTATCTCATAGCGCACATAACCCGCTATTTGATGATCACGGTAATAGGCAGCTAAATGACTGTCCGGTTCTCTCCTCGCTATACGTTGCCACCATGCACTATCGCGCTTCATACTACCGTTATTTAGTAAAGCTTGCTCATTAAAGAATTGTTGGATATCCTGAAAAACATCCTCGTCTGGCCATTCAAAGCTCATTCGCTTTACGTCATCCACCTGTTGACCGAAATTAGGAAACGCCTCCGTCGGGATCGAATAATGCAGTTTTTCAAAAAATAGCTCCCACCCAAAATAACGATAAAAAGACACTGAGAAAGGGGCTAGTACAGATATGAATTGCCCATTGTTACGCATTTCAATTAATGCTTTAATCATTAGTTTTTTCATAATTCCTTGATTACGATTTTCAGGATATGTCGCAACAAAACCAATGCCACCCATCTCATAATTCATACCATGCACCGTCATATTAAGTGGGAGCACCAATAACTGACCAACAACTTTTTCCCCATTATATGCACCTAGCGTTTGGCTATGCTGCACCCAATAGTGAAAATCCTCACGACGCGACCCTACATATTTGTTTGGAAAACAATAATCCCTTAATCGATGGACTTGTGGATAGTCTTCTTGTGGAATCGATTTAATTTCTATAATAGATACCCCCTTCCATTCTCGAAATCTTCAATCTATTGATGATAGACTACCAGATGATTACGTACGTAATGCTCGACATCTTCTGCAGTTGATAGCATCATTATGTGCTCGATATGTTCCATTAACGGCTCTCGCGAAAGCTTCGTAATTTGCGCACGGGTCTTTAATATAGCCGACGCATTCATCGAAAACTCATCTAAACCTAATGCGAGTAATATAGGGATTGCAATCTCATCCCCCGCCATTTCCCCACACATGCCTACCCATTTCCCTTGACTATGGGCTGCATCAATAACTGTTTTAATTAGTCTTAGAACAGCAGGGTGATACGGCTGATATAAATAAGAGACATTTTCATTCATACGATCTGTTGCCAATGTGTATTGGATTAAATCATTTGTACCTATAGAGAAAAAGTCCGCTTCCTTTGCAAATAAATCTGCAATAATAGCTGCTGATGGAATTTCAATCATCATACCGACTTCAATTGTTCCAGACACAGCAAATCCTTCATTTTTTAAATTTTGCTGTTCTTCCAGTAATAATGCTTTTGCCGCTCTGAACTCCTCAACTGTAGCAATCATCGGAAACATAATCTTCAAATTCCCAAACATACTAGCCCGTAATAAGGCACGTAGCTGCGTGCGGAAAATCTCTTGCTGATCTAAGCACAAGCGGATCGCACGATAGCCTAAAAAAGGGTTCATTTCTGGTGCCAACTTTAAATAAGGTAGATTTTTATCGCCACCAATATCTAAAGTCCGTACAACAGTTGGTTTGTCATGCATTTTCTCAAGCACAGCCCGGTAAACAGCGAATTGTTCTTCCTCATTCGGTAACTCCTGTCGATCCATATAAAGAAATTCTGTCCGAAATAGACCGATACCGTCTCCGCCATTCGTGACAACTGTATCGACATCTTCTGGCTTACCGATATTGCCACCGATTTCCACAGTGTATCCATCTGCACTCTTACTCTCTAAGAAGCGATATTGCGCAAGGTCTCGTTTCTCTTTTTCATGCGCCTCTTGTTGGTTGATGTAATATTGCGATAATTCTTCCGTTGCGTTCATGATGATTGTTCCGTTTGTGCCATCTACAATTACGGGCGCACCATGTTTTATAGTCTTTGTCGCTGTTTTTGTACCCACGACTGCAGGAATTTCCATTGTACGAGCCAATATCGCTGAATGTGATGTTCTACCACCAATATCTGTAATAAAACCCTTCACATACCTTGTATCTAACTGCGCAGTCATCGATGGTGTTAAGTCTTCTGCCACTATAATAACGTCTGTAGTCAAACGGCTATAATCGGGTATTGTCACGCCCAGTAAATGCGCTAAAATGCGTTTTGCAACATCTCGAATATCGGCAGCTCTTTCTCGCATATAATCATTATCCATCGACTCAAACATAGCTATAAACATAGAAGATACTTCATGCAAAGCGTATTCGGCATTAATACCTTCATTGATTTTTACTTCTATAGCAGACAGCATTTCAGGATCTTCAAGTAATAAAAGATGTGCAGAAAATATTGCTGCTTTTTCTTCACCAAACTTATGTCTAGCCATTTCACATATTTCTTGTAGTTCAAGCTTTGATGTTGCCACAGCATTCTTAAATCTAGTATTTTCTGATTCTGTATTTGACACTTCAACCCTAGAAAATGATAAATCTGGTTCTATTAAACAATAAGCTTTTGCTAGGGCGATGCCGTTGGAAACAGCAATCCCCTTCAATTCTAGCATTCTTCACCAATTCCTTTTGAAATGATTACTTCTGTTACAGTCTTCATAAGCTTGTCAGCATCTGCACCCTGTGCCGAAATCGTTACAACACTCCCTGGTGAAATACCTTGTGACATCACGCCCATTATAGACTTTAGGTTGACTGATTTATCTTTATAAGTTAGTTCTACCTCAGCTTCAAATGGTGTTACGGCAGAAACTAAAAGTGCTGTTGGACGTGCATGTAAACCTTCTGGCGTAGTAATTTTATATGTTTTTTTCATAGATAAAACCTCCTATTATTATTTAAAGTCAATTCGACCTTCATATTTGGTAATCATTAAGGTGTTGTGATTTTGATCGCTTGTTACATTTGTGCTTTCAAAAACAGGCAAGACATCCATTTGGTCCGCCATTTTTTCAATCACTTGGCTCAATAAAGTATTTAGTATTGTAGAGCCAACAACTGTTGAAGCTGGGCCATACTGCATGCCAGAACGACTAAGTAATCCATCACCAACAGGAACATGGGTATCTAACACAAAATCAACAATATCCTCAAGGCGTTTTTCACTTTTATGTCGTGTTGTATGTTCTTTATAGTCTAACGACTGAAGTGACATCACTGGTATCCCCTGTTCTTTTGCTAATAATGCAGCATCAATCGGTGCATTATTACGCCCAGAAGTGGAAATGACCATCAGAATATCCTGTTCATGAAAATTAAATTGATCTGCATAGCTGTGAATGATGTCTGGATCTTTTTCATTTGTGGAAGAAGTAAGTGCCCCTGCATGAAGCGTTAACGGCTCTATAATGATTGGGCGTACTGGCACAAGGCCTCCTGCACGGTAATATGCCTCTTGCGCCAATAAATGTGAATGTCCACATCCAAACAATTGTAAAACGCCCCCATTTTGAAGTCGCTCTACGATTACTTGTGAAGCTCTTTCTATACTTACATGCTCCTTCTCTAAAACACGAGACAGAAGTTTTTGTACTTCTTGAAAATAAGTATGCATATTATCACCTTTTTATTTCACTTATGAATTTGTATCGATCAGCACGATATATACTTCGTACTAATTCGAATGGGATACCGTCAGCTAAAAAACTTGTACGTTTTATGATTAAAACAGGAGCAGTGCTGTTGATCTGCAAATATTTACTATCCTCATTTGAGACAATCGCAGCCTCCATTTGTTGAATGGCATTACCAATTTTCTGATGAAATTTAGCTTCAATTAATGCATATAGAGAACCCATAATTTTCTTTTCATCCAGTTCAGGATACACTTTGACTGGGATATACGTTCTTTCTATAGCCATCGGTTTTGAATCTGCACTTCTTATCCTTACAACAAAGAATACCTCTTCGCCTTGTTCTAAGAGTAAATCACGTGCAATATCCATCGGTGGCACGATTTTTTCAAAGCGTAATACCTTACTACTCGGCTCCATACCTCTAGCTTTCATATCCTCTGTAAAACTTGTTAAACCCATTAACGGTTGTTCTAATTTTGGATTAGCCACATACGTGCCTCGCCCTTTTTCACGATACAATAAACCACTATTCACTAAATTTGTAATGGATTGGCGTACTGTCATTCGACTTACATCGAACTGCAAGGATAATTCCCTTTCAGAAGGTATATTTTCACCAATCTTATATTCTTCTAAATAAATACGTTGTTTTAATATTTCTTCTATTTGTACATAGATAGGTATATGAGAATTTTTATCTAACAAAATTTGCACCATCCTTACTACACTTCTTCTTTAGCATTCTCAAATACTACTTTACCTCGACAAATAGTTTTTTGTACATTCAATTTTTGATCTACTATAACAAAATCAGCATCAAAGCCTTCTGTAATATAGCCTTTTGTTGTTAGACGTAATTGCTCTGCTGCGTTAGTTGAAGACATTGCGACAAGCTCTTGTAGCGAACAATTTGTCACAGATTGCATATTTTTCACCGCTAAATCCATTGTTAGGACACTTCCAGCTAGTGCGCCATTTGATAAATGTGCACCCGTTTTTGTCACAGAGACAGCTTGACCACCTAAATCATACTCTCCATACGATAGCCCTTTTGCACGCATTGCATCTGTAATTAAAATAATCCCCAATGCACCCTTTAAACGATACGCTAACTCGACAGCTTTTGGATGACTATGCACAAAGTCCACAATCACTTCTACTTTCACATTATCTTCTACTAAGACACTTCCTACTACGCCTGGCTCTCGATGATGGAACGGTCTCATTTGATTAAATAAATGCGTCGCTTGCTTAGCCCCTAATTGCACAGCTTGTTCTACTTCTTGAGTTGTGGCATCTGAATGTCCTATCGAAACAACAATCCCATTTTTACTAAGTTCTTCAATAAATCCGAAACCACCTTCGATTTCAGGCGCTACTGTAATTTGTTTAATACGTTGCCCACTTAATTCCTGCCATCGATTAAATTGTTGGATAGACGGTAGCTTAATATATTCAATGGGTTGTGCTCCTGCTCGTTTTGTTGAAATATACGGGCCTTCTACATGTACCCCAAGAAGTTCAGCCTCATCTTCAGCACTTTCAAAGTGTGCAACATTTGCTAATGCCTTTTCAATAGCAGAACAAGATTGTGTCATCGTTGTTGCTAGAAAGCTAGTTACACCCTCTTTTACTAACGAACGTCCCAAACTATGAAGTGTATCTTCTGTTGCATCCATCGCATCATTGCCTGCAGAACCATGAATATGCATATCAATATAGCCTGGGAACAAAATCCAATCCTTGCCCTTCGCATCGATAGCTTGCTCTGCTACAGCCGATAATGCTTTACCAACTCTTTTAATTCGACCATTTTCAATGAATACATCACCTTCAAATGGAACTTGATCATGATTCACAATTGTGACATTTGAAATTAAAAGTGTATTGGTCAATTTTACACCTCCATAAGAAAAACAATTTCTCTCCCAACTACAGGTATAGTTGTCTATACCAATTATAAAGCGTTTGCAAATAAAAATAAAGCAATTTTTACTGTTATACGCAAATTTTTCTTATTCTATGCTTTTTTATCATAAATAACGTGAATTTAATTAATAATGAGACATTTCAACAAATTAAGGGCGCCCCATTAGTCAACTTAGCTAACTAATTAGACGCCCTCTCGTTATAACTTACACTTTTTCTTGAATTGGTTTTTTCCAGAATCCAACCATAACCGCCGTAACAACGGCACCTATCACTAATGATACTAAGTACATTAATGGATTTTTAACAGCCCAGATTACGAAAATACCACCGTGTGGAGCTTGTAATGTACAACCGAAGAATAAAGCCAAACCACCAGCGATAGCCGCACCGACAACAGAACTTACGATAACACGTAATGGGTCTGCTGCTGCAAATGGAATGGCCCCTTCTGTTATGAAAGAAAGACCCATTACATAGTTTGTTTTACCTGCATCACGTTCTGCTAACGTAAATTTATTTTTAAAGAATGTTGTAGCAAGTGCCATTCCAAGAGGCGGAACCATACCACCAATCATAACTGCTGCTTGAGGAGAATAATTACCAGCATCAATCATCGCAATACCGAATGTGAATGCTGCTTTATTAATTGGTCCCCCCATATCAACTGCCATCATACCCGCTAGGATAATACCTAAAAATACGATATTTGTTCCACTTAAACCATTTAACCACGAAGTTAATCCGTCCATTACAAACTTCACTGGTGTATTAACAACAAAAATCATGATTAAGCCGACAATTGTCATACCAAAGAATGGATATAATAATACTGGCTTAATTCCTTCAAATGATTGAGGTAAATGTGAGAATAGTTTCTTCAATCCAATTACTACATAACCTGCTAAGAAACCAGCAACTAATCCACCTAGGAATCCTGCACCACCAGATGCTGCTAAGAAACCACCGACCATACCCGGCGCTAATCCAGGACGATCTGCAATACCCCTAGCAATAAATCCAGCAAGTACAGGAATGAGTAATGCAAAGGCATTACCTGAGCCAATAGTATTTAGAGCTTCAGCTAATGTTCCTTCCGCGTTAATACCACCAATTAAAAATGATAAAGCAATTAATAAACCGCCACCAACAACAAATGGTAACATATTAGAGATACCATTCATCAATGGTTTATAGAAATATTCTTTAAACCCGCCTTCAGATGTTGGTTCTTCAGTAGTTCCAACAGTTTCACTTGTTGCTTTATAAATAGGCGCATCTTGCTTTAAAGCACGATCAAGTAACTCATCTGTTTTACGAATACCCGCTGCAACAGGAACTTTAATGACATGCTTACCTGCAAATCGGTCCATTTCAACTTGCTTATCAGCCGCAACAATAATCGCTGTTGCTTTTTCAATTTCTTCTGCCGTTAATGCACCTTTAACACCTGTTGACCCATTCGTTTCAACCTTAAATGCAATTCCTCTTTCTTTCGCTTTCGCCTTCAAAGCATCAGCTGCCATATACGTATGAGCAATACCCGTAGGACATGCTGTTACCGCTAAAATTAATTGTTCATCTTCTTTAACTTCTGCAGTTGCTTCTTCTTCGCCGTCTTCTTCTTTTTCTTTAGCATCAATTATTTTGATAACATCTTCTGGAGATTGTGCTGCTAATAAATCTTCACGAAACTTGGCATCCATCAATAAGGAAGAAAGACGAGATAATGTTTCAAGATGCTCATTATTAGCACCAGCACTTGCTGCAATCATGAATAAAAGGTGCGCTGGTTTTCCATCTAATGATTCATAATCTACACCATTTACTGATTTTGCAAATAAAATTGATGGTGTTTTTACTGCGTCTGTTTTTGCATGAGGGATTGCAATTCCTTCACCGATACCTGTAGTACTTTGAGATTCTCTTTTTAAGATCGCTTCTCTATAGCCATCTAAACTGTTTAAACGACCAGCTATATCTAATTTTTTAGTCATTTCATCAATAGCTGCAGATTTGCTAGTAGCAGCTAAATCGATAATAACGGTATCTTTTTTTAATAAATCCGTAATTTTCATCGTAGACCACCTAACCTTAATTTTCTTGATAGTTACACGATTCAATAAAGAATCAATTTTTCTCTAGTTGCTAAATCTTGGCTAAATGCAGTTGCACGATCTGTTATGTCGGCAACTTGAAATGTTTTAATTAAATCTTGCTCTTTCGAATAAGTTCCAATAATTCCAGCTACTTAATTTTCTTGATAGTCACTTGATCCAATAAAGAATCAATTTTATCTTTAGTCGCTAAATCTTGGCTAAATGCAGTTGCACTTCCTGATGCGACAGCAACTTGAAATGCTTTAATAAAGTCTTGCTCTTTTGAATATGTTCCAATAAAACCTGCCACTAATGAGTCACCAGCTCCTACAGAATTAAGCACTTTCCCTTTCGGAACGGTAGCACTATAAACTTCACCATTTGTAAATAGAAGGGCCCCATCACCAGCCATTGAAACAATTACATTTTCAGCTCCCATTTCTACAACCTTTTTACCGTAAGGAACTACCTCTTCAACAGTTGTAATTGTTGCTCCGAACAATTCACTTAACTCATGATGGTTCGGTTTAACTAAAAAAGGCTTATCTTGTAATACTTCTGCAAGAACTTTACCACCTGCATCAACTACTACTTTCACTCCGCGCTTACCGTACTCCCTCGTTAAATCTGAATAGAATGTTTTAGGTAGTGAAGAGGGTATGCTACCTGCTAAAACGAGTATATCGCCTTCTTGTAAAGTTTCTAACTTCATAAATAAATCCTGAATATTTTTTTCGCTCAGAGCAGGTCCTTGTCCATTAATTTCTGTTTCTTCCCCTGTCTTCAGCTTTATGTTTATCCGCGAGTCTTGTTCTACTTTTACAAAGTCAGTATGAATCCCTTCACTTTCTAACGTATTTTGAATGAATTCCCCGGTAAAGCCTCCTAAAAAACCTAATGCTTTAGAGGGTACGTCAATCGTGTTTAGAACACGTGAGACATTAATCCCTTTTCCACCCGGAAATTTACTTTCACGATCGATGCGATTTAAATGACCGATTTGAAAATGGTCCACCTCAACGATAAAATCAATGGATGGATTCAGTGTTACTGTATAAATCATGATGTCACAACCTTCATGTTTGTTTTATCTAAGTATTCTTTCATAGCTTCATTATCTAGATTGGTTGTTATAATACCTGCCTTTTCAATCTCCGCTACTTTTGCAAAGAATGTTTCTGTGAACTTACTTTTATCAGCCAAAACAAACGTTTCTTCAGCTAATTCTATTGCAATTTTCTTCAGAACAGCCTCTTCTGGATCCGGCGTAGTAAATCCAAAATTCACATCTATACCGTTCATACCTAAAAAACACTTATCAAATCTAAACTGCTTTAAATTCTCTTGAGCTACAGAACCCACTATAGCTTTAGTATTCGCTTTAATCCTTCCGCCTATTAAATAAGTCGTTATATTTGCTGAAGTTAATGCATCAACATGCATTACACCATTGGTTACGATTACGATTTTTTTATTCGTTAAAAACGGAATCATCTCTGAAACAGTCGTTCCTGCATCGAGATAAACACAATCCCCATCACGAATCATACTTGCCGCAGCTTCTGCAATTAATTGCTTATCATGAAGGTTTTTGGATGATTTATCTTGCATATTAGGTTCATCTATCTTTGAATATGGTTGTGTTGCTCCCCCATGAATTCTCTTCAAAAGTCCTTGCTCCTCTAAAAGAGCTAAATCTCTCCTAATTGTTGATTCAGATGATTTTGTTCTTTGTACTAAGTTTTGCAAGTCAACTACACCATTTCGAGTTAATAAATCTAAAATAATTTGATGACGTTCCGCTGTTATCATAACCCTACACCCTCTTGTTCATTCATTCACCTTACAATGTAATTATAGTACAACAAAAAATCAAAATCAATCATTTTCAGCCAAAAACAATCAAAACAAACTACTTTCTTTTCGATCTCCTTTATTATGCGTTGATTATCGAAATAAAAACGCTAAAAAAGGTTTCACTTAGATTTACTGGCCTGTTTATTAACGAGTTTTTACCATAACTATTAAAACGGTAGGTTGATTTCCGCTACGGGATGCTCGTTTCCGCGGGCAAGCACTATCCGCTACAATCAATTTTTAAAAAAGTAACCTATGCTAGTATTGAATATGAAATTAACCATTTTATCGGTAAATAACAACCCAATATTCCCCTTATCAACACACCTGTTAGATTTATGCAAAATGAACGCTTCTTTTTACGTAAAGCCTCCAGATTCTCTTCTTTGTAAAAGAAAAAGACTGTGGACAAACTCGAAATCCTTTGAGCTTGTCTACAGCCAGAGTTGTATAAATATTGTTTAGACACTATTTCAATAAATACTTTTTCACGTAAGCTTCTACTTCAACTGCAGTCGTTAACGTAAATATTTGCTCAAGATGTCCAGCTATTTCAGCTTTAGATAATTTGGCAATTTGCGCACGTGTATTTAAGATTGATGGCGCACTCATAGAAAACTCATCTAATCCTAGTGCCAACAGGATTGGAATAGCGATTTCATCTCCAGCCATTTCACCACACATACCTACCCATTTACCGTGTTGATGAGCAGATTCAATGACGTTTTTCACAAGCCTAATGATTGCAGGATGGTACGGTTGATATAGATAGGAAATCTTTTCATTCATGCGATCTGCCGCTAAAGTATATTGTATTAAATCATTTGTTCCTATAGATAGGAAGTCTGCCTCTTTCGCAAATAGATCAGCAATAACTGCTGCAGATGGGATTTCAACCATCATACCTACTTCAATCGTGTCAGATACAGCTATTCCTTCTGCTACTAGCTTTTGTTTTTCCTCTAATAACAAGGCTTTGGCTTCTCTGAACTCTTCTAATGTTGCAATCATCGGGAACATTACCTTCAAATTACCGTAAGTACTTGCTCTTAATAGGGCACGTAATTGCGTACGGAAAATGTCCTGCTGATCTAAACATAGACGGACTGCACGATAACCTAAAAATGGATTCATCTCATGCTCTAGTTTTAAATAAGGCAGGATTTTATCGCCACCGATATCTAATGTACGAACAACAGTCGGCTTGCCTTGCATTTTTTCTAGAACAGTTTTATAAGCGGTAAATTGCTCTTCTTCATTTGGTAATTCCTGACGATCCATGTATAAGAATTCTGTACGGAATAGACCGATTCCGTCCCCACCATTTTCAAGTATCATGTCAACATCTTCTGGTTTCCCGATGTTTCCAGCGATTTCAACATGGTGGCCATCAGCACTCACGCTCTCTAAAGAACGATATTGCTCTAGTAATTGTCTTTCCTCTTCGCTCTTTTTCTGTTTCTCCAAGTATTCATTTAGCACGTCTTCAGTAGCATTCATAATAACTTTGCCAGTCGAACCATCGATAATAACTGGAGCCCCTTGGACGATATCTCTCGTAGCCGTTTTAGTACCTACAATAGCGGGAATTTCCATCGTTCTTGCTAAAATAGCTGAGTGCGAAGTTCTACCACCAATATCAGTAATAAACCCTTTAACGAATGTTTTATCTAATTGGGCTGTTAAAGAAGGTGTTAAATCTTCCGCTACGATGATTACGTCTGTTGATATGCGGCTAAAATCCGGAATCTCAACACCTAATAAATGTGATAGTAATCGAGTTGAAACATCACGAATATCCGCTGCACGTTCTTGCATATATTCATTATCCATTGCTTCAAACATTTCAATATACATAGTGGACGTTTCTTGTAAGGCAAATTCAGCATTCCATCCATCACCGATTTTTGCTTCAACTGCTCCTAGCATTTCCGGATCTCCTAATAGCAATAGGTGAGCTGAAAAAATAGCCGCCTTTTCTTCGCCAAATTTTCTATCAGCAATGTCACGAATTTCTTCTAATTCTAATTTTGCTTTTTGATAAGCCTCTTTTAGTCTGTCCTTTTCAGCATCAATATCCGTAACCCTAACTTTTTCAAAAGATAAATCAGGTTCTATCAAGCAATAAGCGTTAGCTACGGCGATGCCATTTGAAACAGCAATCCCGTTAATCTCTAGCATTCTTCACCAATCCCATTAGAAATAATTACTTCTGTTACTTTATTCATTAGTTCTTCCGCGTCTGGACCTTCCGCTGAAATTTCTACAACAGAACCAGGTGAAACCCCAAGAGCCATAACGCCCATAATTGATTTTAAATTCACAGTTTTTTCTTTGTATGTCATTGATACTTCAGATTCAAACGGAGTTACCGCTGTTACTAATAATGTTGTTGGTCTTGCATGTAAACCTTCTTGAAGTGTAATTTTATAAGATTTTTTCATTTGAATTTCTCCCTTTAAATTAATTTGATTTTTGTATTTTTAAATCATTAAGTAATTATGCTCTAGATCACTCGATGCATACACTCTTTCAACCACCAATTATACACTTTTATCGTCATCCATCTTTTCAATAACTTGACGTTGTAATGCGTTTAAAATAGTAGCACCATAACAGTTGAAACAGGTCCTAATTGCATTCCCTGATAATATAACAAACCATTACCAACCAGTATATGAGTATCAAGGTCAAAACCAACAATATTTCCCGGACAATTACTGCTATGCTTTGTCTTTTGCTCTCGATGCATTATTAAATCCAGATATAGCGATGATCACTGGGACATCATTCGAATGATAATCGAAATCTTTCACTTCCTACTTGAATAATAGTGTATCTTTTTCATTCAACTTTTCTATACTTTGCTGTTCATGTTTAGTTCGATGTCTAAGTGATTTTGTTTATCTTTAAAATATAGTCGCTTATCATGAAGGTTTTTGATTGATTTATCTTAGGTTTTGGTGCGTTAATCTTTGAATATGAACGAGTTGATCTTTTTAAAGCGCCTAATCTCTCCTCATTGTTAATTCATATGATTTAGTTCTTTGTACTAATTTCTACAATGAAACTATACCATTACGAAATAATAATTCTAAAATAACATGATAATGTTCAGTTGTTATTATAACCCTACACCATCTTGTTCATTCATTCGCATTACGTTGTCATTATAGTACAATAAAAAATCAAAATCAATCATTTTCATTCAAAAACAATCAATTTATATCACTTAATACAGGAAAAAAGACTGTAGGCAACCTCGAAATTCTCCGATGTTGTCCACAGTCTAAGTCATATAAATAATATTTAAATACTTTTTCACCAAATTCTAAGAGAATTATCCTGCAATATTAATTGAAGGCACTTTATCCGTTAATCTTTATCAAAACAACAGCCTAAGCAATTATTAAACTATGACGAATCCCGATTGTGCCGTAATGCAAGAAAAACATTCGTTTTGAACCCACGCCTTGCAGGTGGGTGCCCGCTTTGTAACTTTAAACTTCCCGCTCCGTGTGGGGCATGTTTGCTGGCACAAAATAGAAGGCTCCCAACGATATATTGTTCGGTCAAAACTGTTAATAAGAGTATGCAGCTAAACGAACACATCAGGATTCGCATTACAGTTATAATAACATGAATATTCAGATAATTCAAATCCCAAACTATTAAAAATCGTGCATTCTTTCGAAATTACAGAAAAATACCTAGATTCCCGACATTTTTTGTTAAGGAATCTAGGTATTTGAAATTATTCAGTCAGTATATATAATGCTTCTTTCCAGAAACCCTAGCAACAGCAGTAGAAAAAATTATTTTCTAAACGGTTTAATTGCTAAGCTTAACTCATTAAGTTGGTCCGGAGACACTTCACTTGGTGCTGATGTCAGTAAACAGCTTGCACTTGCTGTTTTAGGGAACGCAATTGTGTCACGTAAGTTTGTACGGCCAGCAAGTAGCATTACGAAACGGTCAAGACCGAATGCAAGACCAGCGTGTGGTGGTACTCCATATTCAAATGCTTCAAGTAGGAAACCAAATTGTGCTTTCGCTTCTTCTTCTGTAAAGCCAAGCAGTTCAAACATTTTTTCTTGTAAGTCACGTTCGTAAATACGTAATGAACCTCCACCAAGCTCATAACCATTTAGCACGATATCATAAGCTTGTGCACGCACAGCTGCTGGATCTGTATCCATTAATTCGATATCTTCGTCGAATGGACGTGTGAATGGGTGATGCGCTGCATAGTAACGACCGTCTTCTTCTGAGTACTCGAATAATGGCCAGTCAGTAATCCATAAGAATGCAAATTGCGACTCGTCGATTAAACCAAGATCTTGGCCTAATTTCGTACGAAGTGCACCAAGAGATGCAGCTACTACAGAAGGTTTGTCGGCAACGAACACTAGAATATCGCCGATTTCAGCACCCATGCGCTCGATTAGAGATGCCGCTAATGCTTCATCAAAGAATTTAGCAATCGGGCCGTTTAAGCCTTCTTCAGTTACCTTCAACCAAGCAAGACCTTTTGCTCCGTAGATACCAACGAATTTCGTTAATTCGTCCATGTCTTTACGAGAGTATTTGTCTGCAGCACCTTTGATGTTGATACTTTTTACTTGTTTTCCTGATGCAACTGTATCAGCAAACACTTTGAAGTCACAGCCATCAAAAATATCATTTAAAGCAACTAATTCTAAACCAAAACGAACATCTGGCTTATCTGAACCGAAACGATCCATTGCTTCTTGATATTTCATGCGTTGGAATGGCGAAGGAATATCAATGCCTTTTACTTCTTTCATAACCGCTTGAATTAAACGTTCGTTCATTTCTAATACTTCTTCTTGTGTTAAGAAGCTTGTTTCGATATCGACTTGTGTGAACTCTGGTTGACGGTCAGCCCGTAAATCTTCATCACGGAAACAACGAGCGATTTGGAAGTATTTTTCAAAACCTGCCACCATTAATAATTGTTTAAATAATTGTGGTGATTGTGGTAATGCATAAAACTCGCCTTCGTGAACGCGTGATGGTACTAAATAGTCACGTGCGCCTTCAGGAGTAGATTTTGTTAAGATTGGTGTTTCTACTTCTAGGAAACCTTCGTTTTGTAAGAAGTTACGAATTGTACGTGTTACATCTGAACGCATTTTGAATGTATCGAACATTACAGGACGACGTAAGTCAAGGTAACGGTATTTTAAGCGTAAATCTTCTGATACATCTGTACGGTCTTCAATTTGGAATGGCGTAGTTTTCGCTGTATTAATAACGATTAAGCTAGTCGCTTCTACTTCAATTTTACCGTTAGGCACGTTTGGATTAATTTGATCTTCTGAACGAAGTAGTACTGTCCCTTCGATTTCGATTACGTATTCACTACGTACTTTGTCTGCTAAAGCATGTGCTTCTGCTACATCTGGGCTAAATACTACTTGTGTAATCCCTGTACGGTCACGTAAATCGATGAAAATTAAACCACCAAGGTCACGGCGACGTTGCACCCAACCTTTTAATACTACTTTTTCGCCTTGTAACGCTTCTGAAAGTTCGTTACTAGCATGTGTTCTCTTTGCCATTTGTAATTCCTCCAACTAATTATTTACCTAATAGATAATTTACTAATTCTGAAAATGCGACTTTTTGTTGCTCGCCTGATTCCATATGTTTAACCGTAGCCGCTTGTTCTTCAAGCTCTGTTTCACCAAGAACGATTGTATATTTCGCGCCTAGACGGTCAGCAGATTTCATTTGCGCTTTCATCTTACGATCTAAATAATCCATTTCCGTAGAAATACCTTTCGCACGGAATGAACTTGTTAGCTCCACCGCTTTTAGCTTCGCTTCGTCTCCCATTGCAATCATGAATACTTCTAGCGCAGACTCTGTATCCAGTTCTACACCTTCTGCTTCAAGTGCAAGTAGTAAACGTTCGATACTTAAAGCAAAACCAATACCAGGTACATCTGGTCCACCAATCTCCTCGACTAAGCCGTTATAGCGACCACCACCACATAGCGTTGTAATTGCACCGAAGCCAGAAGCTGTCGACATAATTTCAAACGTTGTATGATTGTAGTAATCAAGGCCTCGTACAAGATTTGGATCTACCTCATATGAAATACCAAGTGTATCCAAATACGTTTTCACTTGTGCAAAGTAAGCAGCAGATTCTTCTGTTAAAAAGTCCGTTAATGCTGGTGCAGTAGCCATTAATGCATGTTCACGGTCTACTTTACAATCTAAAATGCGCAGTGGATTTTTTTGTAATCGGTTTTGACAATCCGAGCAAAACTCGTGGATATGTGGCTCAAAGTGCTTAATAAGCGCTGTACGGTGCGCATCACGCGTTTCTTTATCGCCCAATGAATTGATGACTAATTTTAAATCCTTTAAACCTGCTGATTCATAAACATCCATTGCTAGTGCAATAACTTCTGCATCGATTGCTGGATCAGCACTACCAATTGCTTCCACACCAAATTGTACAAATTGACGATAACGCCCAGCTTGTTGACGTTCATAGCGGAACATCGGCCCCATGTATGAAAGCTTTACTGGTTGGTCAGGAGAACCGAACATTTTATTTTCTACATAAGATCGAACCGTTGAAGCTGTACCTTCTGGACGAAGTGTCAATGAGCGACCACCACGATCTTCGAAAGTATACATTTCTTTTTGCACAACATCAGTTGTTTCTCCAACACTGCGCGTAAATAAATCCGTTTGCTCGAAAATCGGTGTACGAATTTCGTTGTAACGATAAACACGACATAAATCACGGATAATCGACTCTACTTTTTGCCACTTTTCCGATTGTCCTGGCAAAATATCTTGTGTACCACGTGGCACTTTAAAATTCATACAAATACCTCCTCTACGATTTGCTTATGAGCGAGTTTGCGTGTGGATTGAACACCTCTATTGAGAAGTAGAACGTTTTTCCATCGACGTTTGAGCGAGATTCCCCTGATGTTGAGCGACTCCAGCTCGATATTGGGCGACCAAAACAAAAAAAGCCCTCGCCACCTTGCTAAACGCAAGGGACGAGAGCTATATATGCTACCGCGGTTCCACCCTAGTTGACGCACAAAAAAACATGCATCCTCCTCATAAATCGGATAACGGCCGATTCCGTTTTTTCCTACTAAGTAATACCTTTCAGAAAAAAGCCTCTCAAGTGTTGTTCACGTTATACATTTTTGTAGGAAAGATTTCAGCCTAGGTCTTTCCCTCTCTTGTTCAATAGAGGTATACGCTACTCGCTTGGTCATAAGCGTTCAATCATTTTTTCATTACTCTTTATGTTAGTCATATCTACAAGTATTGTCAACTGTTTTCGTTTTTCTCAAGTTACAGACATCAAAACGACGAATTCCGTGACTATCTTCACAGGAATTTCACATCATAAATATGATAAAATAGCACGAGAATAGGAGGAATCCGATGATAAAAAAACTACTACATATCGTTCCAATCTTACTGTTATTTTTCACCGTCACGATTCCAAGTATGCAGATTGGACAAAAAGCTTCCGCAGATTCAGGTGATTTAAAAGTAACAGGTACGATACTTCATTTACGAGAAGGACCAGGACTATCTTATCCAATTATTACGACACTTGAAGAAGGAGATTCCCTTACATCCATTGGACGTCAAGATGACTGGATTCAAGTAAAAACTGGCAACTATGAAGGTTGGGTAGCTTCTTGGCTTACTGCTCCAACAAATAGTGTACAAACAGTCGATAAAACCGTCATTGCACAAGTCGATCGGTTAAATATCAGAACCGAACCGGATATATCATCTGCCGTGCTCGGTCAGCTCTCTACAGGTAACCAAGCAACACTTTTACAAGAGTCAGGTGAATGGGCAAAAATCAGCTGGAACGGTTTAACTGGTTGGGTATCGACTAGCTATGTGACAATTAATGAAACAACTAAAAAAAATACGGAAAACAAAACTGAAACAATTGAAAATAAAACTGAAACAACTAAAAATAAGACAGTTACCTCACCCGAAGATACGACATTTACAGTATTGGTAGACACATTAAACGTCAGAAAAAAAGCTGATTTATCAGCAAGTAAAGTTGGCACTGTCTCGAAAGGGCAAGTCTTTAAAGTACTGAAACATGAACATAATTGGGTGCAAATTCAATATAATGAAAACAAAACAGGCTGGGTATATAGCTTTTATGGAACTTTTTCCGATATTTCGAAAAACACTTCTACCAGCTCTTCAAAAAAAGATTTAGGTTCTGTTACAATTATTTATAATGGGACAAACCTTCGAACGGATGCCACAACTAGCGCAGAAGTTGTCGAACGAGTAGATGCTGGTGAAACATATCCAATTATCGGAACTAAGGATGATTTTTACGAAATTCAACTAGGTAAGGAAACCGCATTCGTTGCGAATTGGGTTGTATCTACAGATGTAAAAAATGCAGCTGTTAAAGATGAAAAAAAGACCACCCCTAAAAAAGGAACTTTGAATGGTATAACAATTGTCGTTGATGCCGGACACGGTGGAAACGACCATGGTACAACTGGGCAACGTGGAACAGATGAAAAAGACATTACTTTAAAAACAGCTTCCTTATTAGCTTCAAAACTTAGTGCCGCTGGTGCCGATGTCATCATGACTCGTGAATCAGATGAGTATGTAGCGCTGCGCAAACGTGTATCCGTTGCCCATCAATATGATGCTGATGCCTTTATTAGTCTTCATTATGATGCGACGGACGATAGCTCTGTTTCTGGCTTCACTTCGTATTATTTAAATGGAAACCAAAAGGGACTCGCTGAAGCGATTCATAATGGGCTTGCAAGTAAAATCAATTTAAGGGATCGTGGTACACAGCCTGGTAATTTCTTAGTCCTACGAGAAAATCGCCAGCAAGCTGTACTTGTCGAACTTGGTTTCCTTAGTAATGCTGGGGAAGAACGCGTCATAACAACAGAGAAGTTCCGCGAGCAGGCATCTCTAGGTATCTATCAAGGAATCCTTGATTATTTTAATAAAGATATTTAAAAAAATGAGCATATCACTGATTTAGTGATATGCTCATTTTTTATGCTTCTATGAATTATTTTGACTCTAAAAGAATAGTAACAGGGCCATCATTTGTTAATGCAACATCCATCATTGCGCCGAAAACACCCGTTTCGACTTGTAAGCCGTGTTCACGAAGTGCATCATTGAAAGCCACCCATAGTGGCTCAGCGATTTCTGGTCTCGCCGCACTAGTAAAGCTTGGACGATTCCCTTTTTTTATATCACCATACAAAGTAAATTGTGAAACAGATAAAATCGCTCCACCATGCTCTAAAATAGAATGATTCATCTTCCCGTCAGCATCTTCCCATAAGCGTAAATTGGCGATTTTTTTTGCAAGATAGGTTGTATCCTCCACTGTATCCCCATGCGTGATACCAACAAGAAGCACATAACCCCTGTCAATTGCACCTGTAACTTTACCATCAACTGTTACAGATGCTGCTTTACTACGTTGTAATACTACTTTCATTATTTGAAACCTCTATTCTATCAAGTCCACCTTGGCGTAATTACCTTTGCATACCACCAGAGGCATAACGTTACTTACGTAATTGTTAGACTATTAGTTTATGACACGTTGTACAGAGTATATATCAGGAATTTGCTTTATACGTTCTACGACTTTATGCAAATGCGAAATATTTGAAATTGAAATAGTCAAATGGATAGTTGCTATTTTGTCTCGATCCGCACGACCACTTACGGCTAAAATATTCGTTTTTGTTTCACTCACAATTTGCATCACTTCGTTTAATAAGCCTGGACGATCAAAGGCAGATACCTCAATATCCACTGGATACTCTTTTCTCTCTGGTGCCAATCCATCTTCCCATTCTACTTCGATTAACCGATCTTGGTCACCTTCGACTTGAATGTTTGGACAGTCTGCACGATGGACCGAAACTCCTCGACCCTTTGTAATAAAGCCGACAATATCATCCCCAGGCACAGGTGTGCAACAACGTGATAATCGAATAAGCATATTATCAATGTCTTTCACAACAACGCCAGATTCCGTACGTCTTTGCGGAATTGGATTTTTCATTTTTAACTCGATTTTTTCAAGCGCTTCTTCTTGCTCACGCTCTTTACGACGTTTTTCGGCAAGACGATTAACAACTTGTTGGGCTGTAATGCCATTCACAGCAACATTAGCAAATAAGTCTTCTTCATTCGTGTAATTCATTTTTTCACAAACACGTTTAAGATTATCAGGAGATAATGTTTCTTTAATATCATAACCCTGCGCACGAATTTCCTTGTCAATCATCTCTTTACCTTTGACAATGTTGTCTTCTCGAAGATGACGTTTGAAAAATTGTTTAATTTTATTTTTCGCTTGTGATGATTGCGCGATTTTCAACCAGTCACGACTTGGACCAAATGACTGTTTTGAAGTCAAAATTTCAATGATATCACCTGTTTTAAGTGGTGTATCCAATGTAACCATTTTGCCGTTAATTTTTGCGCCAATTGTACGGTTTCCGACTTCTGAGTGCACACGATATGCAAAGTCGATTGGTACTGAACCAGCTGGTAATTCAACGACATCTCCCTCAGGCGTAAAAACGTAGACCATATCCGAGAATAAATCAAATTTTAACGATTCCATAAATTCCTCTGCATTTGAAGATTCATTTTGGAATTCTAAAATTTCACGGAACCAAGTCAATTTTTGGTCAACATTTTGTTTCTCATTATCAACCTTTTTACCTTCTTTATATGCCCAGTGTGCAGCAATCCCGTATTCTGCTATTCTATGCATTTCCTTTGTACGAATTTGCACTTCAAGCGGATCACCATAAGGTCCAATTACAGTCGTATGTAATGACTGATACAAATTTTGCTTCGGCATCGCGATATAGTCTTTGAAGCGACCTGGCATCGGTTTCCATAATGTATGCACAATACCTAACACGGCATAACAATCTTTAATGCTATCAACGAGTACACGAATTGCTAGTAAATCATAAATTTCGTTAAATTGCTTTTTTTGTAACACCATTTTGCGATAAATGCTGTAAATATGCTTAGGACGACCATAAATATCCGCATCGATTTCAACATCACCAAGTTGTGATTTCATTTCACCCATTACATTATCTAAATAGGCTTCACGCTCATCACGTTTCTTCTTCATAAGACTTACAATACGGTAATATTGCTGTGGATTTAAATAACGCAGAGCTGTATCTTCTAACTCCCACTTCACCGTAGAAATCCCTAGACGGTGTGCTAATGGCGCAAAAATCTCCAATGTCTCTTTCGAAATACGGCGTTGTTTTTCAGCAGGTAAATGCTTTAATGTACGCATATTGTGCAGACGGTCTGCTAGTTTAATCAAGATTACACGAATATCTTGAGCCATTGCGATAAACATTTTACGATGATTTTCAGCTTGCTGTGCTTCTTTCGACAAATATTTAATTTTTCCGAGCTTCGTTACGCCGTCAACGAGCATCGCTACATCTTCACCAAACTCACGCACTAAATCGTCACGCGTAAATTCCGTGTCTTCTACAACATCATGTAAAAAGCCGGCTGCGACTGTTTCCGGATCCATTTGTAGTTCAGCTAAAATACCGGCCACTTGTACCGGGTGAATAATATACGGTTCGCCAGAGCTACGAAACTGCTCAATATGTGCGTCTCTTGCTAATTCATATGCTTTTTTCACGAATGCGACATTTGCGTCATTCATATAGGATTTGACTAAATCAAAAACATCTTGAGGAGTCAAAATTTGCTCTTTCGCCATAACATGTCCACCTTGCTCGTCAAATTTTTCAGATTAGATATAACTTCAATTGTATAAAACATCAAGGGCTATTGTAAAGGGACTATGTCATATAGTTTAGTTATTCTCGTGAACGGCTCTGGAAATGGAAATATATATAATTATAATGAACAAAAAGACCCCCTGCTATGCATAAATGCTTAGCAAAGGGGTCATATTTATAAGTTTTTATTTTGATTGATTGAATGCTACAGCAATTTTCGCACCAACTACTGCATTGTTTTTCACTAATGCAATATTGGCATCTAAGCTCTTGCCTTCTGTTAATTCTTTTACTTTTCCAAGTAAGAATGGTGTAACGTTTTTACCTAGGATGTTGTTTTCTTCTGCTTCTTGTAAAGCTTTTTCAACAATGTTTGTAATAAAACCGTTATCCATTGCGTCTGCTTCAGGGATTGGATTAGCAATTACTGCTCCACCCTTTAGACCTAATTCCCATTTAGCATGTAACATCGCTGCCACATCTTCTGGTGTATCTAATTGGAAGTTAACATCAAAGTCACTTTCACGTGTGTAGAATGCTGGAACTTTATCCGTACCGTAACCAACTACTGGTACACCTTTTGTTTCAAGGTATTCAAGCGTTAGACCGATATCTAGAATTGATTTTGCACCTGCACAAATTACAGCTACGTTTGTTTGAGCTAATTCTTCTAGGTCTGCAGAAACGTCCATTGTTGTTTCAGCACCACGGTGAACACCACCGATACCACCTGTTACGAAGATTTCAATACCCGCTAATTCTGCACAGATCATTGTTGCAGCAACAGTTGTCGCACCTAGTTTTTTCGTTGCTAGTAAGTATGCTAAATCACGGCGTGAAGCTTTTGCAACACCTTGTGAATTCCCGAACATTTCTAGTTCTTCATCAGATAAACCGATTTTAATTTTACCATCAATTAATGCAATTGTTGCTGGAACCGCACCATTGTCACGGATAATTTGCTCCACTTCACGTGCAGTTTTTACGTTTTGTGGGTATGGCATACCGTGTGAAATGATAGTAGATTCTAAGGCAACGATTGGTAAGCCTTTCTCTTGTCCTGCTTTTACTTCTTCTGATAGTACGATAAATTCTTTCATGTTGTTATTCCTCCATTTCATTTTTCAAAAGTTCTTCTGTTAATTCTGGTCTGACCGTGTATGGTGAAGCGAGTGTATTTTTAGAATTTGTTAGTCCGGCATCGATACATACTTCAAATGGCTGCTTTGTTAACCAGCTATGAATTACTCCGCTGACAAAGGCATCACCAGCACCGGTTACATCTTCAATTTTCGAGATTTCCTTTGCAGCAAAATGACGTGGCTTAATTGCATTTGTTGCAGCGAAGACACCTTTTGCTCCTGCAGTAATAACAGCGTACGTAACACCTGCGTCCAGCAGATGTTGTAATGCATTTACATAATCTTCTTCAGTTTGGATGCCATGCCCTACAATTGTTTCTGCCTCGTCCGTGTTACAAATAAACCATGTTATGCCTTTCAACGAATAAGGAAGTCTATTCATTTTTGGCGAAGATACTGGCACAATCACTAATGGGATTTCTCTTGCTATCGCAATATTTTGAATATACTCCACTGTTTCTTTTGGACAATTTAGGTCAATGATAAAGCATCCTGCATTCATCAGCATTGTCTCATGTTGTTTTAACAAAGACGGTACTAATAAATCGTATACATCCATATTGGCAACTGCTAATGCTAGTTCACCTTGTTCATCCATAATGGCTGTGTACGAACCTGTCGACGCATCTGGTAGCTGTTCTACATAGCGTAAATTCATAAAAGCTTCAGAAGCTTCTTGAATAGCTAGCCAATCAGCATCCTTACCAGCTGTCGTTAACAATGTCACATCATGACCAAGACGCCCTAGGTTTTCCGCAACATTGCGTCCAACGCCGCCCACACTGAATGTGGAACTAGAAGGGTTTGACGTTCCGAGTTGAACAGTTCCTTTCACATGAAACTTTCGATCAAGGTTTGCTCCGCCGATACAAATAATTTCATTTTCCTCAGGTAAAATATAAGCACGACCGACAATTTTTCCTTGTTTCGTTAAACTCGATACTAAATTTGCAAGGACTGGACGTGACAAATTCATCTTATCTGCCATCTCTTGTTGAGACATAAACGGATTTTGACGAATTAGCGAAAGTACAGCTTGCTCTCTCTCATTCATAGCATCACCTTTTGTTATATTTGTTTGAATTATAAACTTTTGTTTTTGGAAAGTCAAATAAAAAGGACGTGCCCACTTTATTATGAGGCACATCCATTTTTTTATTAGTATTGAATTAATGTTTTAATACTTAAATCGCCAAGCTTCGCACGACCATTTAATTCTGTTAATTCGATTAAAAATGCGCAGCCAACCACTTCGCCGCCTAATTGTTCAACTAAACGTACTGTTGCTTCAATTGTACCACCAGTGGCTAAAAGATCATCACAAATCAATACTTTTTGACCAGGTTTAATGGCATCTTTGTGCATCGTTAATGTGTCTTTTCCGTATTCAAGACCATAGTCAGCACTGATTACTTCACGTGGTAATTTCCCTGGTTTACGTACAGGTGCAAAACCAATTTCAAGCGCATAAGCAACTGGACAGCCAATGATGAAACCACGTGCTTCAGGGCCCACAATAATATCAGCACCCACTTCTTTAGCATACTTCACAATTTCATCCGTTGCATATTTATAAGCAGGACCATTATCCATAATTGTTGTAATATCTTTGAAACTAATGCCTTCTTTCGGCCAGTTTTCGACTGTTGTAACGTATTGCTTTAAATCCATTCTATTGTTCCTCCTATGAAAGCTGCTTTAATATATTAGTACATCCGTTCATCGAACCATTGCTTTAACTCAATATAAGGGGCATAGACCAATTTTTGCTCCATATCAATCTGTTCTGAACGCTGTTTGTAAGACGGTGCCTCCGATAATGCTTGTTTTGGCGCATTCTCGTTGACAGTCGTCAGTCCACTCTCCATTGTAACAAAATCAAGTTCAAAAAACACCTGTGACATAAATTTCAATGCCTCTAGTGGCCAGCCTGTATGGTTAGCTAGATCATCTAAATGCATATTCAATGGAAATGAAGGTCTGTTTTTTAAGAACTTATAATACCAAGAAAATTGTTCGCGCGTCGGCATACCATTGAAATACTGTGAATCTGGCATATAGAAATGTGCATAAATACGTGTTGGCGTTGTTTTTTTCAATACAGTTTCTAACAGTTGAACATTTAGCGGTAAATCGAGTAAAACGATAAAATTCGCTTGTCCCACATTCGATAATGACTCATCCACATGTAAAATTGGCACGCCAAGTAGCGATTGATAATAGGTAATCGTTTCAGGTCGAAAAGCTAAAAATGCAGCTTCTTCCTTTGGCACTGTATTAAGCCAGCGAGACGTTTGGCGTATACCTCGAATATCGAATAACTGCCATTCAGTCGTTTGTACGTCCTCAATCATAAACTGTGGTTTTTTACGACCTTGCCATTCATTAATTTGAAGATCACCAATAAACGATACTTTGATACCATACGTCAGCTCATCATGTAAATGCCCTTTGTTAAAACCAACACTATCCAATTTCTCAAATCCATCTGTTAATTCCATTTTAATATGATTTTCTGCCGCACCTATTTTACGCATTGATGCAATTTCTACATCCTCTAGCACGTACACTGGTTTTGGAAATTCCGTACCAAATGGGCCTAACTTCGCAATTTCTTCTATGGCATCTGTTGAAATTTCATCAATTTTTAGCGGAATATCAATGTTTAAAACTGGTGTTAATTGCTCTTCAGTTAAACAAGCCCTTGCCTGTGCATCGAGTCGAGCGCGTAGTTCATCGACATGTTCAAGCGGGAAAGTCATCCCTGCTGCCATTGGGTGTCCACCAAAATGCGGTATAATATCACGATTTTTAGCAAGCTCATTATAAAGATGGAACCCTTCGATACTACGTGCAGAACCTTTTGCAGTTCCTTTTTCCGGATCAAGGGATAAGACGATTGTTGGTCTATAATATAATTCGACTAGTCGTGATGCCACAATCCCTACCACACCAGGATTCCAACCTTCTCCTGCAACAACTAACACGAGTGAATTATGAATTTTTTCATCTGCTTCAATCATCGCTGTTGCCTGCTCGGTAATGTCCTTCACAATATCCTTACGCTCGGTATTACAAGCATTCAACTTTTTAGCAAGTGATGAAGCCTTTATTGCATCCTCTGCCATCAGTAATTCTACACCTGGCGCAGCTTCTCCAAGACGACCTACTGCATTTAAGCGTGGACCAAAGTAAAAGCCGATTGTTTCTTCATTAATTTTCGACTGATCGGCGCTTGAAACTTCACACATCGCCTGTACCCATGGACTAAGCGATCGTTGCATTTCTTCAATACCACGCTTTACTAAATAACGATTCTCATCAACAAGTGGCACTAAATCTGCAATGGTACCAATTGCTACGAATTCAAATAAATGCGCCGGTAATTCGCCGTATAAAGCATGTGCTAGTTTAAACGCTACGCCAACACCTGCAAGCTCGCCAAATGGATAATGACCCTCTGGCACACGTGGATGTAAAATAACATCAGCTGGTGGTAATTCTTCACCAGGCTCATGGTGGTCCGTCACGATAACATCCATACCAAGCTCCTTCGCTACACGAATCGGCTCTATACCGGAAATACCGTTATCGACCGTTATAATGAGCTGGACACCCTCAGCATGTGCCTCTCGGAATAATTGCTCACTCGGGCCATAGCCATGTAAAAAACGATTTGGAATTTTAAACGACACATCTGCGCCAAGATCAAGTAAAACATGTAGCATAACTGTCGTACTAGTGACACCATCGGCATCGTAATCGCCATATACTAATATTTTCTCTCCATTGTCCAATGCTTGCTCGATTCGTGCCACCGCTTCCGCCATACCATGCATTAAAAACGGGTCATAAATACTTGCTTCCGTCATATTTAATAAGCTTTCTGCATGTGCTGATGTTTCACAGCCACGAGCCGCTAAAATTTTTGCAGCAATAGCAGAAAGTTGTAAGTCGTTTTGTAATTGTTGGACAAGCTGCTCGTCTGGGCGTTCCACTTGCCATCTTTTTTTCGATTGAATCATTTCTTCACTTCCTCACGAAAGCTATTATACCGAAAATGGACAAGGCGCGCACTATCCTTTGGTTACCGAAGCGTCTATCCGTCAGTTTGTGGAGTTTATCCGTCAGTTTTTAGATTCTATCCGTCACTTCAAGATTTTTATCCGTCTACAAAGAAAAAAGCCTACTCTCATATAAGAGTAGACTTCACACACACACTTTTTGATGCAGCGACCAACGATTCAACCTTAGCAAAATCACCTTCATGCAACGCCGTGACAATTGTACTCCCTACAATCACGCCATGACCCAGTGCTCCCATACTTACAACTTGCTCCGGTGTAGATATCCCAAAGCCTGCAAGCACTGGAATCGGACTTGCCTCACGCAATCTTGCAAAATGGCCCTCTAAATCTGCAGCAAAACTTGCACGTGCACCAGTAATTCCGTTCACCGTCACCGCATAGACAAAACCTTGACTCGCTGCAGCGATTTTGGCAATGCGTTCAGGTGGACTTGTTAATGATACAAGTTGCACGATGTCAACGCCATGTGGATTTAATGCCTCACGTAAAATCGCACTTTCTTCAAGTGGCACATCTGGCACGATTAACCCTTTGACACCACCTGCCGCACAAGCAATTCCAAACGCCTCTAATCCATACGCTAGTACAGGATTAAAATAGGTCATCACAACAAGTGGCACCGTAATGTCCTCTCGGAAAGATGTTAACTCTGCTAATACTTTTCGCAGCGTTATACCTTCTGCTAAAGCGCGTTCACCCGCCTGCTCGATCGTCGGACCATCTGCTACAGGATCTGTAAACGGGATCCCCACTTCAATTGCAGTCACACCGATTGCTTGCAGTTTTAAAATCGTTGGCTTTAATGTCTCAAGACCGCCGTCTCCAGCCATAATATACGGCACAAATGCTTTATCGCCAGCTTCGTTAGCCTTCACAATAGCTTGCTCAATCGTTGACATTACTGCTCACCTCCAAGTACTGCACGCACTGTATGTACGTCTTTATCCCCACGACCAGATAAGCACACAACAATCACTTCATCAGCTGTCATTGTTTTCGCTAGCTTCGTCGTATATGCAATCGCATGAGAACTTTCTAACGCTGGTAAAATACCTTCTGTTCGGCTCAAAAGTTGTAAGCCTTCTAGCGCCTCTTTATCTGTAATTGAGTCAAATTTCGCACGTCCGATATCATGTAAATAGCAATGCTCTGGCCCTTTCCCTGGATAATCAAGCCCAGCCGAAATCGAATGTGCCTCTTGCACAAAACCATTTTCATCTTGCAATAAATACATGAACGCACCATGTAGAACGCCTAACTGACCACCAGCAATTGCTGCAGCATGCTTACCTGATTCAAGCCCCCTCCCTGCCGCTTCTACACCGTACAATGCCACATCTTCATCATCAACAAACGGATGGAACATGCCGATTGCGTTACTGCCACCGCCAATACAAGCGACAACCGCATCTGGTAAACGCCCTTCTTTTTCTAGTATCTGCGCTCTTGTTTCCACGCCAATCACACGCTGGAAGTCACGCACAATTTTCGGAAATGGATGAGGCCCTAATGCAGAGCCTAAAATATAATGTGTGTCCTCAACATTTGTTACCCAATATCGGAGTGCTGCATTCACAGCATCTTTTAATGTTTTCGAACCGCTTTCCACAGACTCCACTTTTGTCCCAAGCAACTCCATGCGGAATACATTTAACTGCTGACGTTTAATATCCTCTGCACCCATGAAAACAACACATTCTAAATTTAATAGCGCACAAGCTGTCGCTGTTGCAACACCGTGTTGGCCAGCCCCAGTTTCAGCAACAATTTTCTTTTTGCCCATACGTTTTGCGAGTAAGGCCTGCCCGATGGCATTATTAATTTTGTGTGCACCTGTATGGTTTAAATCTTCACGCTTTAAGTAAATTTTTGCACCACCTAGTTCCTTCGTTAAGTTCTCTGCGAAGTACAGTGGTGTTTCACGTCCTACATAGTCTTTTAAATAATAGTCCAGCTCATCAGTAAACGCTTTGTCTGCCATTGCCTCGTCATACGCTTCCTCTAATTCAAGAAGTGCTGTCATTAACGTTTCTGGTACATATCGACCGCCAAATTTCCCGAAGCGACCTTCTTTTGTTGGTACGCTATTTGCTAGTGAACTCGTCATTTTACTCTCTCCTTCTTTGCTGCCTGTAAGAATCTCTCAATCTTGTCTATATCTTTTATGCCATCTGTTTCTACGCCACTCGATACATCCACCATGAACGGTGTAACAAGTGATACAGCCTCGCTAATATTTTCTTGTTTTAAGCCACCTGCTAAAATCAGTTTTTCTTTTGGAATCCCAGCAGTCTCAAGTAAGGTCCAATCAAATGTATGCCCACTACCACCCTTAAAATCCGTTCCAGGAGCGTCAAATAAATAATAATCGACATCGTACTGCGCGGCTGCCTGGACATCCTCAGCTGAACGCACTGATAACGCCTTTATCGACGGATAGCCTTGCTCTAGGATAAAGTCAGGAGCTTCTTCCCCGTGATACTGTACGTAATCTAGCGGCACACCTTCCACTGCGGCACGAAGTTCTTCTGCTGTCGGATTAACAAACACACCAATCTTCAATACACCTTCTGGCACATGCTTTGCCAGTTCATGTGCTTGGGCAATCGACACGAGACGTTTACTAGGTGCAAAGACAAAACCAATAGCATCTGCTCCAGCACATACCGCCGCTTTAACATGATGGACTTCCTTTAAGCCACAAATTTTCACCTTTGTCATATCGATAGCCCCGCTTTACTTACCTGTAAACTTTTTAATGCTGCCCCTGCATCACCGCTTCGCATTAATGACTCTCCGACAAGTACTGCACTTGCCCCCATAGATGCAACAGTATTCGCGTCGTCACTCGTCCAAATACCACTTTCACTAATGAGTACACGTTCTTCTCCGAACGGGAAAGCATGCGCAATTTCTCGTGTACGTTCTAGGCTCACTTCAAATGTACGCAAATCTCGATTATTAACACCAATCAGTTTTGCTCCAATAGCAACTGCACGCTCGAGCTCTTCGACATCATGTACTTCTACTAACACCTCAAGCCCCAAACTTGTTGCGTAACCGTATAAATCACGTAACGTATCATTTTCTAACGCCGCAACAATAAGTAAAATAATCGATGCTCCAGAGGCTTTAGCAAATCGGATTTGCACACGATCTATCATGAAATCTTTGCAAAGAAGTGGCGTTGGGACAGCTGCTGCTACTGCTGCTAAATCATCAAATGAACCTTTGAAAAATTCTTTGTCTGTTAACACTGAAATTGCCGCAGCACCCGCGTTGGCATAAACTTTTGCCTGTGCAACTGGATCTGCCCCCTCTGCAATCAACCCCTTTGACGGAGAAGCACGCTTCATTTCTGAAATGACCTGTAATGTATCTGATTTTCGTAATGTCTCAAAAAGTGATACTCGATGCTTTTCTGTGAAATTTGCTAGTGGGTCTGACTGTTCAAGAAGTGCTCCTACTTCTATTTTTTTCTGTTCAAGAATTTTCGTTAATATATCCATTATCGAACCTCCAGTTCTTTAATTTTTTCACTGTAGGCAACGACTGCCTCTAGTTTCTCTAAAGCTCGGCCGCTATAAATACTGTCTTTTGCCATGTCGACACCTTCTTTGACTGTGAGTGCTTTGCCATATCCAAATAGCCCTATACCCGCATTTAGCAATACGGTATCTAAATAAGCACCTTGCTCACCTGCCAACAACTTACGCATAATGACCGCATTTTCGTCTGCGTTGCCTCCGCGAATTGCTTCTAGTGGTGCATAGCTTAACCCTGCATCTTCTGCCGTTAGTGAGAATGGAATTAAATCACCTTTATCGACTAAAACAAATGTATTTTGCCCCGCTAACGAAGCCTCGTCTAAACCTTGTGGACCAGAAACGACTAGCGCCCGCTCTCTTCCAAGCATTTGCAAAACTGATGCATATTCCATAACAAAATTCGGGCGGTTAATGCCCGTAAACTGTGTTGCTAATGGTACCGGATTTGTTAGTGGACCAACTAAATTGAAAATCGTTGGCTTACCAAGTGCTCGTCTGACTTCGCCAATGCGCTTTAATTTCGGATGGACATTAGGTGCATATAAAAACGCAATTCCCTCTTTTTCAAGTAATTCAACTGTTTGTTCAACCGTAATATTCGTGTGAATACCGAGCGCCTCTAACACGTCCGAACTGCCTGACGCAGAAGAAATTTTGCGATTGCCGTGTTTCGCCATTTTCACGCCAGCTCCCGCTAATACAAATGCTGAAGTCGTACTGATGTTAAACGTATTTAAGCCATCGCCACCTGTACCGCAATTATCCATATAGACACCTGGTTTTGCAGGTACATCGAGCGCGAAAGAACGCATAACAACTGCGAGTGCAGCCACTTCATGAGCCGTTTCACCTTTCGCCGATAAAGTCGTTAAAAAGCTCGCAATTTCTTCTTTCGGTGTCTCGTCTTGAAACATCCACTTTGCCGCTTCGAACATCTCCTCATACATTAAGTGCTCATTTTGTTGTACTTTATGGCGTATTGCTTCCATCAGTTTACGCTCCCTTCATTTTGTAGCAGTTGTCTAAATAATTGTTCCTCTTCAGATACTTGCTCGATTAGTTCTTCAACATTTGTATATTTTGTCACTGTCACAGCTGTTTGCATGTGCAGTGTTTCATTTGCAACAACAATAGATCTGCCCGTTAAAGCAAAATCTAGATGACCGTTAAAACCAATGAAACCAATTGCTCCACCAAATATCTCCGCTGTTTGAGTTGTTTCTTCTAAAGATGCCTTTACCTGTTCCTTCGGTGTACCCGTTGGCAATGTTGCTTTTAACACATCTAATGAATGTAGCATCGGCAAGATTGTTCCTTCAAGGCGGGATGTCATATACAATGCTTGTCTCGACCGCTCAATACGCATCGCTTCAATAACCTGTATGGAATCACGGAAGCAAACTGATTGCAGTTCATTCTGCACAGCACCTACTAATGCAGTATGAGATCTTCGGACCTGCACGTTTTCAATTAGCTTCCGTTCATTTTCTACATCCTCCACATTCGTATGACCACGTTTATACGAGCCCTCAGTTGGCGTTGCAATGACGCTATCACCCTTTACTCGAATTAAACTTTCGGGCGAAGTTCCCATTACAATATGGTCATCAAATGCCACATAGTACATATACGGCGCTGGATTTTTTTTTCGTAACTTACGATAAAGTGCAAAGGCATCGCCCTCTAAGTTCGCTAAAAATCGCTTAGACAATACAACTCGTGAATTTTCACTGTCTAATACTCCTTTTACTCTTGCCAACGATGCTTCAAATTGCTCCATGGATGTTGACTCAAGCGATTGATATATACATGTTGTATCTTCACCTTCGTGAGCCGTTAGCAATTGCTCAGCCAGTTCTTCTAGATTTGGCTCCTTTTTCTCCGCATCAATATTCGTATGAATAAGTGTCACTTCATCTGTCACATGGTCAAATACAATGATCGTTTCATACACATGAAAATGGATATCTGGCAGTTGTGGCTGTTCATCATTAGCTGTAAAGGAAGAAGCTGCTTCGAATCCAACAAAACCTACGGCGCCACCTGAAAACGGAAACTGCGTCGTGTTTGAAATACGTGGCATTAATCGTTTTAGTAACACAAATAAATCGCCTTTATGTGTATAGGTTTGACCTGTTTTATGAGCGAATTCCTGTATTTCATCCCCTGTACCTTTATACGTTTTTCGAGGATTTGCACCGATAAACGAAAATCGACCCGCCCCTTCATGTTGTGCTGAACTTTCAAGTAAAAATTTATGCTGACCTTGAAGACGTCTAAAAATTAAAATCGGTGTGAGTGAATCACCGTTAATTGTTTTCATCTTTGTTCTTGAACTCGTTGATTGCATAGTTATCCATCTCCTTTTCGAAATTCAAATTCGCCCTTGCAAAATCCGTGACCAAAATCTGTACTTGACAGCACATTCCACTACAGGCGAACGCTTTGCCGCTGACGCTTCGCTTTCGCGCAGAGCAAGAGCTTCCTGGGGGCGAACCTGGAGCCTCCTCGTTGACTCCTGTCGCTTCGCTTTCGTCGCAAAACACAGTCTCGCTACGCTCCTGCGGGGTCTCGAGCTGTTCGCTAATCCCCAAGGAGTCGCCGCCTTCCGTTCCATGTGCTTACTTCGTTTATTAAAACAAGTACATGTTTCGGTGATGCCCCCCCTAAATAAAAAAAAGTCCCCTGCAAATAGGAATTTCCTAATTGCAGAGGACGATCATGACCGCGTTGCCACCTCAAATTAGAGCAGAATTGCTCTCACTTATGTGCTTAAAGCACTCCCTATAACGTGGGAATACGTTTGCTAAAATGTTATTAGCAACTCTCATAAGTCCATTCACATAAGCTGCAAATCAGTTCACACCAACCACTGACTCTCTTTTTTGCATACTTATGCTACTACTCTTATTCAACAATTTCTCAGCTATTCTCGACTATTCTCTGCTCATCTGTTCTAAGGCTGACCTCGCTCCCGAGATCTTCTACCTTTTATCCGAACGAAAAGTTAGACTTATTCTATGCCAATCTATTAGAATTGTCAATCAATTCTTCTTAAAAATAATCGGGATGTCCTAAAAGTAAAATAGTGTGCTGAGAGTATTTTTAATATGCTAATTTTTGATATGCAGGTAAAAATCCACGTAGACTTCTGCGGGAACATTATTTGCGACGAAAGCGTGCGGCAGGAGCACGCACAAGACGTAAGAGGCAACAAACCGCACGTAGCGAGGGTTGTGACTCACGCTGTGACCCGCGGAAAGCGAAGTGGATTTTCATCCTATAGAAGGTCAGTTGTTCTGCTTAAAGGAACTTATTGGATAGCCTACTATTCTAGAAAATCAATGCATAAAAACTAATTAGTATTTATCCTCTGTGAAAAACAGTTACTTCTACGTTACATTACCGTCTTTCTAACATTGACCAACTATATTTATCAAGCTATATTAAATTCAGTACTACAATTATCCAATAAACAGAAAAGGTAGGATCGCTAATGTCCGTACGAAAAAAATTAAATATAGGTTTTATTTCACTTACGTTGTTTCTATTAGTCTCTAGCATCATTTCTTTTATTCAATTTAAAGCGGTTGAGGGGAATCTAGAGGAAGTGCTCGATCAACGTATTGCACAAATACAGTTAACTGATGAAATTCAACGGACAGTTGATTCACATGGGATGTTTTTACGTGCGTATATTTTAGATCAAGACCCTGCTACAGAACAAACCTTAAAGGACACTGAAGCACAGCTTACAGAAACTATTAACAATCTTTCTGCTATGGTACGTTCAAATTACACAACAAAAAGAGTTCAGCAAATCGATGTGTTACATAAGGAATTGTTGAAAAAGTCCAATGACGCCATACAAGCTTTTGATAGTGGTGATATTGATCTTGCCTTATCCTACATAAATGGCGATGTGACTAAAGCCAATAATGGTATTTATACACTCTATTCTGAGTTAAAAGACTATCATAATGACCAGCTAACGAAAATTGATAAGACCGCAAAAAATACAGTGTCGAGAGCGATTATCATTTCTATTGTTATGTTCATTTTAAGTGGAATAGTGGGACTTTATTTTATGTACTTTGTGAAAAATTCTATTATTGTACCACTCCGTAAAGTAATCGATGCCGCTGATACATTAGCAAAAGGTGATTTAACAACAGCTAATATTGAGCATCGTACAAGTGATGAGATTGGTACACTAGCAACAGCTGTGAATACGTTAAAACAAAATTTATATACCTTGGTTCATAATGTACAAGACAGTGCTTCACAGCTATCAGCAGCATCTGAAGAACTGACAGCAAGTACTGAGGAAGTGACAGCAACTTCGGCTGAAGTCGCTCATCGCGTACAAGAAACAGCAATACATTTATCTGCTTCAGCTACTGCATCCCAACAAAGTGCAGTTGCGATGGACGAGACATCTGCTGGTGTTCAACGAATTGCCGAGTCTACCCAAAGCTTACATCAAAACGCTGTTACTATGACGAATACAGCTAATGATGGTGGTCAAACGGTCGATACAGCCAAGCAACAAATGGCGACAATTTCAGAATCAACTGTACGTATCGCTGATTTAACGCAAAAACTAAGTAAACAATCTGAAGAAATTGGACAAATTACGAAAGTAATTACAGCAATTACCGACCAAACGAATTTACTTGCCCTAAATGCAGCAATCGAAGCTGCGCGAGCTGGCGAACACGGTAAAGGCTTTGCAGTTGTAGCAGACGAGGTAAGAAAACTTGCCGAAGAATCGAATCAATCAGCAGGTCAAATCGTAGCATTAACAAATGAAATCCAAGCAGGTACTCGAAATGTAGCAACAGCTGTGAATGAAGGACTTGCATCTGTAAAAGATGGCGTCGTAATGATTAACAACGCTGGAGATGCATTCAATTCTATTACGATATCGATTCGCTCCTTTACAGACCAGATTGAAGATATTTCTGCAACGTCCCAACAAATTTCTGCAAGTGCAGAGGAAGTTGCCGCTTCTGTTAGTGAAATTTCAAGTAGCGCAAGTATTTCATCAGACAATGCACAAATGATTGCAGTAGCTGTCGACGAGCAAGCTGCTACTATGCAGCAAGTCAATAATGTCGCAGTTGAATTAAGCGAAAGTGCTCAACAACTCCAATCATTACTTCACCGTTTTAAAGTATAACAAAGCGTATTCGCGCCCATTCACACGAAAGACACGCCGGAAGGATTGAAGTGACCTCGAGCGTGCGGCGCGAAAACCTAGACATCAATAAAAAGAAGCGACCGCATTATCATAATGTGGTCGCTTTTTCATATTCACAAGGTTTATTTTTCGATGCTTACTTTACCAAAGTCATCAATTTCCATTGGATGGAGGTCAAAGCCTTTTACTGTATCCGCCATACCCACTGGTGGTGTTGTATGGGCTAGTGGAACCCATGGTGCATCTTCATGTATTATACGTTGCGCTTCTTTGTAAAGCTCGATGCGTTTATCATGGTCATATTCTACACGTGCTTCTTTAACAAGCTGGTCAAAGGCTTCTGATTTGTAAAAAGCGTAGTTACTTGCTGGTTTCTCAGCATTTTCACTCGTTAAGTTTGGATATAAGAAGTTGTCTGGGTCTGCCATTACACCTGTCCAACCCATTAACATCATATCGTGCTCACCATTACTTGCTTTTTCTAAATACGTTGCCCACTCATAAGACTCTATTTCTACCTTAACACCAATTTTCGCTAAGTCAGATTGAATACCTTCTGCTATCTTTTGAGGTTGAGGCATATATGGACGAGGGTTACTCATCGCAAATAATTTCACACTAAAGCCATCTGGATAACCGGCTTCCGCTAATAATTTTTTCGCTTCTTCAATGTTGTATTTGTAATCCTCAACATCGTCTGCAAATCCCCAAAGTGCAGGAGGAACAGGGTTTTTCGAAACATCCGCAAATCCACTATAGAATGAATCGATTAATGCTTGTTTATCAATAGCCATGTTCATAGCTTGGCGCACTTTCAACTCATTGAATGGTTTTTTCTCCATGTTCAATGCTACATAACCTAAATTGAAACTTGGACGTTTTACTAGTTGTAAATTGTCATATGAATCGATTGTTGTAACATCACTTGGGTTCACACCATCTACAACATCTGCTTCGCCTGCGATTAATTGATTTAAACGTGCTGCATTATCAGGGACAACTGTAAATGTCATACCCGCTAATTTTGGTTCGCCGGCTACATAATAATTGTCGTTTGCTACAAGTCTAATGTTTTCGTTTGGCGACCAGCTTTCAAATTTAAATGGACCAGTTCCTACTGGATGGTGACCAAATTGCTCTTTATGTTCTAGGATAGCGGCCGGACTTGCCATTGCTAACATAGGAATCGCTAAGTAGTTCGCAAATGGGGCAATCTTTTCTTTCAATGTAATTTCCACTGTTTTAGCATCTACGGCTTTCACAGCTTCAATTTTATGGTTTTCATCGCCTTTAAAGCCTCCGAATAGGAATGAATAATATGTGAAATCCCCGCCGACGTGGTATGGGTTTTCTGTATCCATCCAACGTTCAAAGTTGAAAACAACCGCATCTGCATTAAAATCCGTACCATCTTGGAACTTGATGCCTTCTTTTAAATGAATCGTAAAAGTTAAACCATCTTCTGATGTATCATAACTTTCTGCTAATTTAGGCTGTAATTCTAAGTCATTATCATATGTAAATAGTGTTTCAAAAATAGCATGTGTCACACGAATGGATTCGCCGTCTGTAACATTAATCGGATCAAGTCCGACCGAATCTGCACCACGTGCATAAATTAAAGTTTCACCATTTGAAACTTTGCCTGTATCGTCTTTTTTCACTGTGTCCTCATCTTTTCCACCAGAACAAGCAGCAAGTACCACTGACAATACCAGAACTAAACAAAATAACAGAGACTTTGTCTTTTTCATGATGTCTACCCTCTTCCTCAAGTTATTCTCAATGTTTTAATACCTATGTACATTATATGGTATCTTAATAGTTTCAAATAATTTTGTCAATATACCACTATAAAAAAACAAACAGATTTTTCGGTTTTAATTAGCAAAATCCCTAGATTAATCATTGGAATCCAGCTTTAAAAACGATATATACGAATAATAACATTTCCTTTAACAATATTATTCGGAAATATAAAAAGAAACCTTGCCCACTATGTGTAAGCAAGGTTTCCCAAATGATTTTATACTTGTGGTTCGTCTGAACCCCATTGTTTTTTCTCTTTTTTACGAATTTGACCATCTGATTTTTCCATCTCACGGATTTTTAGTGAGTACCAGATTTGTGCGGCGATACAAATAGAAGAGTAAATACCTGTAACTAAACCGATTAATAATGCAATCGAGAAGTTTTGAATAGATGGTGCACCGAAAAGAAGTAGTGCTACAACAACAATGATAACAGTTAGTACTGTATTCACCGAACGTCCCATCGTTTGACGAAGTGATTTATTAACGATATTCGCCAGTACTTCACGGTCTGTAATGACATCGTGTTGATTTAAGTTTTCACGCATACGGTCAAACGTAACGATTGTATCATTGATCGAATAACCGACGATTGTCAGTACAGCGGCAATGAACGTAATATCTACTTCTAAACGGAAGATACTAAACATTGCTACGATGAGGAATACGTCATGTAGTAAGGACACGATTGCCCCAACACCCATTCGCCATTCGAAACGTATAGCTACATAAATAATAATACCTAATGCTGCAATAGATAAAGCTTTAATTGCATTTTTCACAAGCTCTTTACCAACAGTATCAGAAACAGTACTTACAGTTGGCTCATGACCATACTTTTCTAAAGCTTCTTTTTTGAATTTTAAAACGTCATCTTGCGATAGATCATCTTTATAGCGAATTACTGCCATATTTTTATCTTCACCAGAAAGAACAATATCATCTGACTCGAAGCCGATGCTCTTCACATATTTTTCAACTTCTTCTTTATTCAATGCTTCATTTGCTTCAATTTGAACACGCGAACCACTTGAGAAGTCGACGCCTAGATTTAGGCGGAATACACCAAGAATCACAACGCCAGCTACTAAAATGATTAGTGAAAGCGTATAGAATTTTTTACGATTGCGTACAAAGTCAAAGCGATCAAATTTTGTTGATAAATCTAATGTACCGATATTTTCGTTTAAGCTATGCTGTTTAGAACGAGGAATACCAAACCAAGCTGGATTGTCGAAGTAACCGCTATTAACAAGTAAGCCTTGTAACACACGAGAACCCCAAACTGCTGTTATGAAGCTTAGTAAGATACTAATGATTAACATCGTTGCAAACCCTTTAACAGAGCTTGTCCCATAGTAGAATAGTACCCCTGCAGCTAATAATGTTGTTAACTGCGCATCGACAATCGCTGATAATGATTGTTTAGAACCCAGTTGGACTGATTGTTTGACTGAATGTCCAACACGTAATTCCTCACGAATACGCTCAGCTGTTAAAATGTTAGCATCTACTGCCATACCGATACCAAGTACGATGGCTGCGATACCCGGTAGTGTTAAGACCCCATTAATCCAGTCAAATACGACAAGCACTAGGAATGTGAAAATCGATAATGTAATAATCGAAATAAAACCAGGTAAACGGTAGTAGAATAGCATAAAGATGAAGATGAATGCTACACCGACAATACTTGCAAAAATCGTACTTTTCAGCGCTTGGTCACCAAATTGTGCCCCAACTGAGGTAGAGAAGATTTCAGTAAGTTTTACTGGTAATGCACCTGCATCTAAAATATCCGCTAAATTTTTTGTTTCTTCAACCGTAAAGTTACCACTAATCATAACGTCAGTTGTATTTAATGTCTGGCTGACTGCTGCTGCGGATTCATAGCGAGGATCCGCTTTTTGTGATTCTGCTTTATAAGAATCGACACCCTCTTCAAAGTCTAACCATACGACAAGTAAATTTTGTCCAGCTGGCTTTGCAGCAATTTCACGTGTAATATCCGCAAATTTTTTCGCATCTTTTAATGTAAGCGAAACGATTGGTCGATTTTGTTCATCAAATGAAGCACTTGCACCATTTGGCTTTAAATCATCACCATCTAATAATAAATTATCGTCGACATCACGGAATGTTAAATTCGCAGATGTAGATAATAATTTACGCGCAGATTCTTGGTCTTCGATACCCGCTAATTGCACACGAATACGATTTTTGTCCTCAACTTCAATGCTTGGTTCGCTTACTCCAAGTGCATCGACACGGCTACCAAGTGCAGCTGCAGTCGCGGCTACAATTTCAGGTGTAATTTTTTGACCTTCTTTTAATTCTGATACTTCATAAAGAACCTCAAACCCACCTTGTAAGTCAAGACCAAGCTTAATGTCCTTTAAGACGCCTCCTACAGTCGTACTAATGGTTGCTGTAAAGAGCACCAAAAGCAATACGAATGCAACAATACGACTTCTTAATTTCATTGATAAATCCTCCTCGAATTGGTGTAAGTCATTAACTTACACTACAAACAAGTATACTAACCCATACTTTTTGAAGCGTTTATTCCTCCTTTGCTCTTAGAATAATGTTGCCTGTGCTTCAAAAGTTGGATTTACTTATTTAAATCGTTCAATAACGCGCTAGTATGTACAGCTCAATTTTTTAGAATACTTGTACAAAGTAAAAAAGCGCAACACACTCATTATGAAACACGTTGCGCTTGGTGTCAATTCAACACTTATAGTATTCTCAATTTCTTTCAAAATTTCTACATATTGATGTTTAGAGTTTAACGGGACCTAGTAAGAATTTTAGCTCTTCTGCATTAATGTCTGCAAACCAATTATCTTTTTGTAAAAATTCTACTTGATTAAAGGACACGATATCGGATGGTGACACATTAAAAACTGTTGCAACAACTTCATAAAGATGCAACTTTTCAACATCTTTCTTTTTCCATTTCTTTTCAACGCAAAAACGCCATAGCTCCTCAGCAGTAATCGTATCGTATTGGTAATACTTAAATTCCTCCATCTTCGTTTCTATAGCCGGACGGATTTTTTCAAATAGTTGTGCATGTTGCATACTCATCTTGAATCCTCTCCAATCAAAGTTGTATCGAAAGAAGTGTTTGCATACAAATAGTGTAAATGAATTTTTGCGGCTTGAGAAGGGACGGATGGCATGAGTTCTTTTGTACGAGGTACACTATTTTTAATGTTTGTGATCTTTTTATCTAAACTTTTTGGCTTCTTTTATAGAATGCAATTTATGCGTATTGCTGGGGAAGAGGCAGTCGGTATTTATATGACCGCCTATCCTGCGTTTATTTTCTTCCTCTCGCTCATTCAACTCGGACTACCTATCGCTGTTGCGAAAATCGTGGCCGAGCTGCTTGCACAAAATAAACGTGATAGTATTTTTGGCGTTATGCGTACAGCTATTATTTGGTCGTTTATCGGTATGATTATTTTCATGCCACTACTCGCACTCACAATTCCATATATCTCCTCTACTCTTTTACATAATGAACAAACGACCATTACATTGTGGATTGCACTCTTCGCCGTGCCTGTTGCTGTCGGCTCTGGTTTATTGCGCGCCTATTTACAAGGTGTCGCAAAAATTTCACCAACTGCTTGGGCACAGATGATTGAACAAGGTGTACGTATTGGTTTTATCACCTTTATGTTACCATTTGTCGCTAGTTATAATAATGCTGCTGTAACTGCTGCTTCTGCGATGGGAATCACATTATTAGCCGAAGTTGTTGCTTTCTTGTATTTATGGCTTCACTACATCGTCTCTAAAAAGAGACTATTATCACGAAAAAACGAGGTACAACCTTACCCAGCTGCACCTATGCTTCGAGTTGCCATACCTTCAGCAGGGAGCAAATTATTCGGTTCCTTCACTTGGTTTTTAGAGCCGATAATCTTTTTAAAGGCGTTAACTATGGCTGGCTTAACAGCGTCTGCTGCGACCGTATTATACGGTGTCATATCTGGTGTATTAGTGCCCTTACTTCTGTTTCCAGCATTCGTATCTGCTGCTCTTTCCATTGTGTTAATTCCGGCTGTTAGTGATGCAGTCGCCCGGAAGCACAACGCCCTTTTACAGGAGCGCGTTTCCGTTTCATTGCGTTTATCTTCACTCGTTGGCTGTGTTGCAGCTACGTATTTTTTCATTCACGGCGACGAACTTGCAGTGAATTTATTCCATCTAGATGAGAACCGTGGTTATGTAAAAATTTTAGCACCTATTTTTTATTTTTATTATATTCAAAGCCCTCTACATTCCATTTTACAAGCCATTGGTGAGGCAAGAGCTGCAATGATGAACTCAATTTACGGTGGGCTAGGTAAATTATTCGTCATGTTTGTTCTTGCTTCACAACCTGGCATTCAAGAAAAGGGTGCAGTAATTGCCATTGGCTTCGGCGTTCTGCTTACATCATTTTTGCATATTGCTACTGTCCGTCAACGTAAAAACTTACGTGCCGGTTTCCGTATGTTTGTCGTTCCGTATAGCTGCTTTATCGTTGTTTGTATTGCCCAATATTTTTTAATGCAAATCATGCCGTTACCATTCATTTTAAGTAGTTGTATTACGTTATTTTTGCTATTTACGCTATTATTGCTAGCAAATCAACTCCGTTTTTCTGATTTGCGCTATATTCGTAAGCTGTCAAAACGTGTTTAACGCTCTTTCAGTTGTACATGTAGCTCATTTTCTTCCCATATACAAAAAAAGACCGTGCTAGTATCTTTCACATTTCTTTTCGCTAACTCTTCTATTAGCCAATCTACATCTTTGTGCAAAATCATTAAGTGTCGTTCTTGGATATCTCCATCGACAATTAGTGGATATACAAAGGCTTTTTCATCCTTTTTATAGACAGATAAATTGCCAGAGGGCTCTAAATAGGCATACGCAATCTCTGTTACAGAAGCGACGCCATTTTCCCGTAATTGCTGACATAAATCGTCTAAATTATAACGTTGTTTGCGCATTTCATGTTCAAAAATTACGCCGTCTCGTACAAGTAATACTGGATCGCCATCAATTAAATCACGAATTTTCTTATTTTTTAATGACAAATAAGCACTCGTTATTTGAATAATTAGCAAAACAATCATCGGTAGGATGGAATCAAACAATGGACTTTCTAATTCATCGAGTGCAAAAGATGCGACTTCCGCTATAATTACAAAAATCACTAAATCCATGACCGATAACTCACCTACTTCCCGTTTACCCATTAAACGAAAAATAATTAAGATCAGCACATATAAAAAACACGTCCGAAAAATAATTACAAAATAATCTTCCATACAGTCACCCCCATACTATCAAGGTGACCTTACTTATCATTTTTTATACAAAAAAGACTTACAACATGTCCATGCATATTGTAAGTCTCTTTATCATTATTTTTTTAATAAGTCGTCGTTTACAACACGGCCAATTGCTTGACGGTCGAATTTTACACGAACATTATCAGCAATAATTAATGTTACAACTGTATCTTCAATAGCTTCTACAACACCGTGTAAGCCACCAATTGTAATAATTTTATCTCCACGTTGTAGACTGCTTTGCATATTTTGTGTTTCCTGCTGTCTCTTTTTAGCAGGACGGATTAAAATAAACCACATCGCAACGAACATCAATAAAATTGGTAATAAACCTAATAATTGATCCACAGTTCTTACCCCCTTTCTAATTCTCACTTTTTTAGTATAGACCATTCTACCCTAAAAAAGCGACGAACAAGCACAAAAAATTTCTATTTTACATAACATTTTACTAGCAAAGGTAAAATAATGCTCTATTTAAGCTTAAAAGTTCTTAGCATCCGGTTTGTTAAAGCCATATTTTTCAAAGAATTCTTCACGGAAGTCTCCAAGTCGGTCTTCACGAATCGCTTCACGCACTTGTTCCATTAGATTTAGAAGGAAGCGTAAATTATGATACGACGTTAAACGAAGACCAAATGTCTCTTCTGTACGGATTAAATGACGTACATAAGCACGAGAATAGTTTTTGCAAGTATAGCAATCGCAGTTTGGATCGATTGGACCAAAGTCACGTGCATACTTAGCATTTTTCACGACTAAGCGACCTTCAGATGTCATCAGTGTACCATTACGTGCAATACGTGTTGGTAATACACAGTCAAACATATCGATTCCACGGATAGCACCGTCAATAAGTGAGTCTGGTGAACCAACGCCCATTAAATAACGTGGTTTGTTTTCAGGCATTAATGGTGTTGTGAATTCTAACACTCTATTCATAATATCTTTCGGCTCACCTACTGATAAACCACCGATTGCATAGCCCGGGAAGTCTAGTTCTACTAAAGCTTCTGCAGAACGACGTCGTAAATCTTCGTATTCCCCACCTTGAATAATACCAAATAAACCTTGATCTTCTGGACGAGCATGTGCATCTTTACAGCGCTTTGCCCAACGAGTTGTACGGTCTACTGATTTCAACATATATTCATGTGTTGCAGGGTATGGTGGACATTCATCAAATGCCATCATAATATCAGAACCTAAATCATTTTGGATTTCCATCGCTTTTTCTGGACTTAGGAAAAGCTTGTCCCCATTTAAGTGATTACGGAAATGTACGCCTTCTTCTTCAATTTTACGGAATTGGCTAAGTGAGAACACTTGGAAGCCACCTGAATCTGTTAAGATTGGACGATCCCAGTTCATGAATTTATGCAGACCGCCTGCTTCTTTCACGATATCATTACCTGGACGTAGCCATAAATGATACGTATTTGAAAGAATAATGCCGGCATTCATTTCTTTTAACTCTTCCGGAGACATCGTTTTAACTGTTGCTTGTGTCCCTACTGGCATAAATGCTGGTGTTTCAAATGAGCCGTGTGGTGTATGCACGATACCAAGGCGTGCTCCTGTTTGCTTACATGTATGAAGTAGTTCATAACGAATTGCTGGTTGTGTCATAAAGTAAAAAACCCTCTCTTATCTTGAATAAACACAGAGGCTCGCACGATGCGAGTCAGTCAGCCGTTTGCGCAGGATGTACCGCTCTTAGACTGACTTCCACTGATTATTAATATTATTTATTTTTTGGTCGAATAAACATCGCATCACCAAAGCTAAAGAAGCGATATTTTTCTGCAACTGCTTGGTTGTATGCACTTAAAATAGTTTCTTGTGTCGCTAGTGTACTCACAAGCATTACAAGTGTTGATTTTGGTAAATGAAAGTTTGTGATTAAACCATCTACGACTGAGAATTCATAGCCTGGATAAATGAAGATTGAAGTCCAACCTTGCTCAGCACGTACTTCACCATCATATTTTGAGCCGATTGTTTCTAACGTGCGCGTCGAAGTTGTACCAACTGCAACGACATTGCCGCCGTTTGCTTTGACACGATTAATGACCTGTGCCGCTTCTTCCGTCACACTATAAAACTCGGAATGCATTTCGTGGTTTTCAATGGAGTCTACACTTACTGGACGGAATGTTCCAAGTCCAACATGTAGTGTGATAAATACAATTTCTACACCTTTTGCTTTAACTTGTTCTAATAATTCTTCTGTGAAATGAAGACCTGCTGTTGGTGCTGCAGCAGAACCACGCTCTTTAGCATATACCGTTTGATAGCGATCCTGGTCATCTAACTTTTCACGAATATACGGAGGCAGTGGCATCTCACCAAGCTGCTCTAAAATTTCATAGAAAATACCGTCATACTTAAATTCGAACAAGCGTCCGCCATGGTCCAATTCACCGGTACAAGTGGCAGTCAGTAAACCTTCACCGAACGTAACAACAGTGCCTACTTTCACTCGTTTTGCAGGCTTCACAAGTGTCTCCCATTCATCTGTACCAGCTGTTTGTTTTAACAGTAGTACTTCGATATGTGCACCTGTTTCCTCTTTTACACCCATTAAACGGGCTGGTAATACACGTGTATCATTTAACACTAGGCAGTCTCCTGCATTTAGCTCATCTAATATATGCGCAAATTTGTGGTGCTCCACTTTCTCTGAAGCTGGTGTCACAACCATTAAACGACTTGCAGTACGATCCACAAGTGGTGTTTGCGCAATTAGTTCCTCTGGTAATTCAAAATCAAAATCTTCTACACGCATTGTAAATACTTCCTTCTTTTATGTTTGTTGAGGATACTCATATCCAAAATGTTCGTAGGCAAGATGTGTAGCCACGCGTCCCCTTGGCGTACGCTGGATTAAACCAATTTGCATTAAATATGGCTCGTACACATCCTCAATTGTCACACGTTCTTCACCAATAGATGCAGCCAGTGTATCCAGACCTACAGGACCTCCTTGGAAGCGCTCAATCATATTGGTTACAAGCTTATGGTCAATATGGTCGAGTCCTCTTGGATCAACTTGTAACAGTTCGAGTGCTTGTTTAGCAAGCCCATCAGTAATCATACCATCTCCGAGAACCTGTGCATAATCTCGCACTCGTTTCAATAAACGATTTGCAATACGCGGAGTCCCACGGGAACGTCTCGCCATTTCACCAGCAGCTACCTGCTCAATTTCCACATCAAATAAATGCGCACTGCGCACAACAATCTCAGCAAGTGAAGCATCATCATAATATTCTAAGCGCAAAAGTACACCAAATCGATCTCGTAGTGGTGCTGATAAAGCCCCAGCTCTCGTCGTTGCTCCAACGAGTGTAAACGGTGGTAAATCTAATCGTACCGAACGTGCTTCAGGGCCTTTTCCAACGACAATATCTAGACAGAAATCTTCCATAGCCGGATACAATACTTCCTCAATCGCACGAGGTAAGCGATGGATTTCATCGATAAATAACACGTCTCCCGGTTCAAGCGAGCTTAAAATTGCCGCTAAATCCCCAGGTCGCTCAATCGCTGGTCCACTCGTCATGCGCACATTAACATTCATTTCATTGGCAATTACAGCAGCGAGCGTCGTCTTACCAAGCCCAGGAGGACCATATAAGAGCACATGATCTAAACTTTCCTGACGAAGCTTTGCCGCTTCAATGAAAATTTGAAGATTTTCTTTTACTTTATGTTGTCCAATATACTGCGATAAACGCTGTGGACGTAAAGATAATTCAAATTGCTCATCAAAAGTGCCTGCTTCACCATTTATTAATCGTTCCGACATGAGCTCACCCTCCTTTCATTATGTCAATTTCAATAACAATTGTAACGCCTGCTTCATATACGCATCTGTCGTTTGCAGACTGTCATTTTCCTCAAGTCGCGGACGAATTTTGTCCAATTCCTTTTCTGAATAACCGAGTGCCATTAATGCTAATAACGCTTCTTCTAACTCATGCTTATGTGGGTTGACGCCGAATAACGGCAACTCATCCTCCATACTTGGCAATTCAATCGTGTCTAAAAGTGCGCCTAGCTTGCCTTTTAAATCGAGGATCATTTGACGCGCAGTTTTCTTCCCAACACCTGGGAACTTCACTAAGAACGGCTCGTCCTCACGTTCAATCGCGCTAATCACTTGTTGTGGATTCCCTGTCGCTAAAATGGCAAGTGCTCCCTTAGGGCCAATACCTGACACTAAAATGAGCTTGCGGAATAGCTCACGCTGATCTAAAGTCGGAAACCCATATAAAAGCTGTGCATCCTCACGCACATGCAAATGTACATAGATTTGCTGCTCTGTTGCACTCATACGGAAAGCAAATGGATTTGGGGTATTTAACTGCCAGCCAATTCCGTGTTGCTCTAGCACAATATATTCAGGCGTAATACGTGTTACTTGTCCTTTTAAATAATCATACATCTAAAATCCCTCACATTCATCGTTATCGATTATAGCATATAGCGAACGAATGCTCGACAAAAAGAAAAGGTGAAAGTACCCTCTTTACAACCAATGGGAAAAAGAATGACCGTCATGTCAACGGTCATTCTCAGCTATTTTTATATGCTATTATGTCTCTACAAATCTATCACTATCGTACCACAATCTTGGCCAATATGTGAGCGCGCGTTTCGTAAATGGTAGTAAATAATCTAAAAACACCATCTGTTGATTTAGTGGTAAATCCAACACATACAACCATTCACGTAATAGCTCATTAGGAAATTTTAATCGATGTAGTTTTCTTTTATCTAAGCGCTTCAGTTGTGGTAATTCGACCAATAACTTTTCTAAATCATAATCCACTGCCGGCAATACTCGGTGTAGCCATAAGATATATTCATCATCTGCCTCACCTAAATGAGCCAAGTCAAAATCTATAAAACGTAGTTCCCCATCAGTGCACCATAGAAAATTATGATGCACCACATCTCCATGCAATAGCGTTAATTCCTTTTCCTGCACATCTTCCATTTCAATAAGTCGTATCGCTTTTTCGCTATATTTGAGTATTTGTGCAACCTCTTCTTTCGTTAAAAACGCACGTATCTCATTGCGTCGACTTTTAAAGCGCATCAAACGCATTTGCCATTTTAATAGTTGTGAGTGTTGGTGCAATCCTTGCACTTGTTGCCAAGCAATATTTCTAGACGAATCATGCAATGAAATTAATAAATCAAGCGATTGCTGTCGATCCTTTTTCTTCGAGAAATCTGCACTATGACTACCTTCTTGCCATAATTGCACAATAAGTTGTTCATCATCACTCGGTACTAACGGTAATGCAAGCGAAGGCTCAAAATGAGCTAGTTGCTGATGAATCGTTCTTACTTTTTCAGCAACTTCTAATTGCTTCGCTCTTTTCACAAAATAATAATTGGATTCATATTTATACTTCCAGATATTAGGCTTTAATTCCTCAACGATATACACGTTTTCACCATCGATAAGGCGTCATCCCACCGGGGAAATGTTGCGGTGGCATCCATGGCGCAAATGGTGGGCATGGCGGTTGACAGTGACATTGATCAAATTGCCAATTCGGCATCATTGGTGGTTGCGGTTCACAAGGTTGTTCCATTTGCTGATGGTGGTGGTGTTGATGGTGGTTTACATTAAATAAAGAAGAAAATGAGCTCGATTCTTGGAATTTACCAGCACCTGCGATATCATAGGCAGGCATTGGGCATGGTGCTTCTTGTGGTGGCATTGGCATTGGCATCGGACATGGCATCCCTTGTGGTGGCATTGGCATTTGCATCGGCGGCATTGGCCAAATCATCTGATGATGTATTGGTTGGTGGCAACTCGAACAATGCGGTACCTGTGGCATCATGTGCATTTGTGGTTGGTGGCAACTCGAACAATGTGGCATCATGTGCATTTGCGGTTGATGACAACTCGGACAATGTGGTACCTGCGGCATTTGTGGCATGATATTCATTGGTGGTGGGGGTGCTGGTTGTGGCGGAGTTGGTTTAGTAACTGGTGGTGCTGGTGCTGGTTGTGGTGCTGGTGTGTGAATCTGGATTGGCGGTAAAGCTGGATGTTCCATTTGTGGCATAACTAATTGCTGATTCCAGTTCATCTCTAGTGGCGGTTGCATCCACATCATCTGTGGTTGCTGCATAGGCATTGGCATCGGGAATGGTATCGGGATCATTTGTGGCTCTGGTCTTGGCGGTGGCGCCGGCAGAGGTCTCGGCTCCTCCTTTTTAACACTTTCCTTTACATGATGCGTTGGTTGAACAGGTGCTTCTTTTACATGATGTGTTGGATGAACAGGTGCTTCTTTTACATGATGCGTTGGTTGAGCAGGTGCTTTGTGTATTTTTTCAGGCAAAATAATCTCCATGCCGGGCACAATATAATCGGGGTTGGCAAGATGGACGTTGAGCCGTTTCAAATCTTCAAACGAAATGCCGTACTCTTTGGCAATCTTCCACAATGTATCTCCCTTTTTAACAATATGAATACGCACTTTCTTCCTCCCTTCCTCTCTTACGTATCATATGTGCGAATCTCCAATTGGATACAAAAAATTCACGCATAACCCAAAAGCTTCATGTTACACTAAGCACTAAGGAATTGGTTTCCTTCATTACTGGCAGAGGTGATCTCTTATGAAAAAAATGTTAGGCGAAGAACGCCGACTGCAACTTCTTATACAATTACAAAAAAGCAAGGCACCCATTACAGGGACAGATTTAGCGAAATTCGCGAATGTTTCTAGACAAGTCATCGTGAATGACATGACACTTTTAAAAGCTAGAAATGAGCCAATCATTGCAACAAGCCAAGGCTATCTATACATGCATCCAGATCAACTCACTCAAACTGTTGAACGCACGATTCCTTGCTTCCATTCTTCTGAAGATGCAAAAGATGAACTCCTTACAATTGTCGACCGTGGGGGCACAGTAAAGAACGTGATTGTCGAACATCCCATTTACGGCGAAATCACAGCTTCCATTATGGTGTCTAATCGACATGATGTAGAAAGATTCATACAGCGTGTTCAAGATACAAAAGCTAGCTACCTATCAGAACTTACAGGCGGAACACATTTACACGTTATTTCTGCACCATCTTTAGAAACACTAGATGTAATCGAAAATGCCTTACGTGCTAAGGGCTATTTAGTGAATGAACAATAGTTTTACAACCATCTACTTACAAAATTAGATTAGTCTATCCCTCGTAAAGTAAAAGAACTTTTTTCTAATAGATATCTAGTTGATTGGAGTGGAAGGTGGCGACTCCTAGGGGATCAGCGAGCGACTTGAGACCCTGCAGGAGCACTAGGGGAACGAAGGCTAAAAACGTCACGTCCTGTGACAATTTATCTGCGCGAAAGCGAAGCGACAGCAGCACACGCCTTCATGACCAACATCCTGTTGCCCTGAAGCGGCTCAAGGCTCGCCCCCTGGAAAGCGCCGCCTGTAACGGAAATCAACGGTGCCTTGAACAAAGTGAAAAGATTGTCCAAATATGGACAATCTTTTTTCATAGGAACATCGTTGAATCAAAAAATGTACGATGTATTTGTATTTTATTTTCGTTTTCCGCCTGTAGCTGCTCGACAATTTCATCCATGAATAACTTTGAGCCACATAGATAAATATCAGCATTTTTCTGATGGGCAGCTTCAGGTAATGTTGCCAAATGTCCATCCATATTACTGTCCTGATAATACGCTTCATACTTTCCATGCTTAAAATGATTTATTTTTCTTTGCAATAATTCTTGATATATAGCGACTTCTTGGTTTTGTGCAAATTGAATAAAGATAATCGGATTATCAATATTATCCTCCAATGAGTCCACTAAATGTTTCAATGTCGCAGTCCCAATACCCTCACTTATAAAAACAATCGGGTTATCCGTTTTCTTCAACACAAACAAACCTGCTGGGGCGCTGACTTCCAATAAATCCCCTTCCATCGCCACATCAAGTAAGTAATCTGTCACACGGTCATTCATATGAACATTCGGGTTTGGATACATCGTAAGTACATATCCACCCAGCTCTTTTTCTTCCGCGACTGCATATTGATGATTCAAAAAATAAGTTTCACCCGGCATTTTTATACGTACTGAAACGTATTTACCCGCTTCAGTCACCCCTACAATCTTGCCATCAAGCGGAACAATATGAAGGGCCATTGCAACATCATTTTTCCGCTCTTTCTTCACAATACGGAACGGTTTAAATAAACGCCAACCACCTTCTAGCTCAACTGCTTGATATAAATCTTTTTCGACTTGAATAAAAATATCAGCAATACGATTAAAAGCTAATTGTAACGCTGCAATGCCGTCTTCTGTCGCTTTATCGCCTAGTGCCTCGCGAATAGACGCTGTTAAATACTGCCCAACAATTGGGTAATGCTCGGGTTGAATACCCAAACTACGATGCTTATGTGCAACCTGCATAACAGCTGGAACAAAACGATCTATATGCTCAATTTGCATAGCAGCGCTATAAACTGCTTCAATCAACGATATTTTGGATCGACCTGACTTCTGAAGAATATGATAAAAAATATGTAATAGGTCAGGCGCATCTTTTTGTAACTTTTCAATAAATATATCTTTAATCTTCTCTCCATTCACACTTATTGCTGATGCAATTTTCTCAATTTCTTTTACTGTCTTTACCGAAAACATACTTTTCACTCCTTTTTTTGTCAAATTAATCCTCTTTTTATTAGTTTAGCACGTTTGGTTGTGCAAGGCAGCGTCATTTTATGGTCTTTCCCGCAAAACACTGCACCCACGTGATCTTACTTCTATCAGCTATGCCATTTGTGCACATATATCCGCTGTAATTTCAGGGGGAGCCGTTTTTTTCTGTTTTCATCTGAGTATCCGAAGTAGCCATAGGCAAAGTAAACACAAATAAAAAGCGCATATGCCATTGCAGCATATGCACAAAAGTATTTATAGAAATCGGTGTCTTTGTTCAGCAGTTGGCAACATACATGCTTCCTTTTGGCCAAATAAACGATAACGATTTTTCGCAAAAATTCGATAGAAAAGGTTTCGAATAATAGGGGGTACAACAAGAAAAACATAAAATAATTGCCAAGCCCCGTCTAAATGACGGCAAACTTTCAAGGCGGCAGTGGACTCCGTATAAGCTCGAACATCCTCTATCAAAATTACACTATTTACGTCAGCAGAAATTTCATATTCTTCAAGTAGCCTTTGCCCTGCTGCACTCTGAATGGAGGCAAATTGGTAATAAGCAGCCTTATCGCGCTTCATAATAAACTGCACACTGCTATCACAAAAATTACAAACACCGTCAAATAAGATAATACCTCCCATTTAACCACCCCCAAACCGAATTTTACGCCTCTTCTGGTGTAATATATGTAAAGTATGTGCCAAGTGACTTCACTTTGCAACCAAGAGCAGCTAGCTCTTCCATAGCTCCTCGCATCATCGGTTCTTTTTCATCTGCCAATACATCAATCATAAAGAAGTAGTCACCTAGTCCTGTTTTTAAAGGGCGTGACTCAATTTTACTTAAATTTAACTGGCGCCATGCAAAAACGGATAGCACTTGGTGAAGTGCTCCTGAACGGTCCGTTGGTAAGGTAATCATAAAAGTTGTTTTTGCCTTACCATCTGATAATTCTTGTGGCAGACGTTTGTTTTGCTTCGATAATACGAAGAAGCGTGTATGATTGAAATGGAAGTCATGTATGTTTGCTTGTACAATCTCCAAACCATATTTTTCAGCTGCTGAAGCATTCCCAACTGCAGCGATGCATTCATCTGTGTTTTCAGAAACGTACTTTGCTGCTGCAGCTGTCGATGTTGTTTGATGTAGTGGCACATCGCTAAAACGGTAAAATAAGTACTTATGACATTGTGCTAAAGCATGCGGATGCGAATAGACACCCTTTATAGACTCCCAGTTTTCCTTTTGCACTTTATTGACCATTAAATGCTGCTGAATTTTTGATTGTACCTCGCCTGTTACATAAAGCGTTGCCTCGTGGAATAGATAATCAAGTGTTAGTGGTACCGAGCCCTCTAATGCATTTTCAATCGGTACAACCGCTAAATCCACTTTGCCCTCAGCCACAGCCTCAATGCATTCTGGAATTGTTGCACATGGCACGAGCCATTCATTCGGAAAAATCCCCTTCGTTGCTAAATATGTAAACGATGCTTCTGGTCCTAAATATGCGACTCTATTTTCCCATTGTTGCTTTGTCATTGAAATTGCCTCCTTTGCTACAACTTGTAGCACTTAAACCATTCATAATTTTCTAATATTTTAGGTTAAAAAGAAAGAGCGCACTAAAAATGCGCCCTTTTCTATTATAATGCACCTGAACTAATAACTTCTGCAGATTCTACAAAATCAAGGCGTTTTAGTTGTTGCATTAATTCATCCAACTCACAGCTCATACTCGTTACATCTAATGATAGCGTGACGTTTGCACGACCTTGAATTGGAATTGTTTGATGGATTGTGAGTATATTACAATGTGTGTTCGTCACAGTTTCCAATAGCTTTGCAAGTGTTCCTTTACGGTCTTGAAGCTGTAAAAAGACTGTTAAAATCCGTTCTTGCACAATAGAGTGGAAAGGAAAAACAGCATCACGATATTTGTAAAACGCACTACGCGATAAATCTACTTGTTTTACCGCATCCCATATGGAAGATACCGTACCACTTGAAAGTAAGTGTTTCGCCTCCAAAGTTTTTTGCATAGCATCTGTCAAAACGTCTTCACGAACTAAATAATATCGCTGGTTAGCAACGTTTTTCATACTCTTCCCCCTAAAAACCTATTCTTTAGTCGACAAATTCGAATTCGAATTCTAGTAAGCGTACGATATCGCCATTTTGCGCACCACGTTCACGTAATGCCTCATCGACACCCATACCACGTAATTGACGTGCAAAACGACGTATACCGTCCTCGCGACTGAAGTCTGTCATTTTGAAGATACGCTCAATCGCATATCCACTAAGAATGAATGTACCATCAGGTTCACGAGAGATTTCGATTGTATCTGCTTCAGATTGGTGTTTGTAAAGCACCGTTGCATCTGATTCTTCATCAAGATCTTCGAATAATGGGAACTCTGGAGTCACTTCTAGTAAATCAGCAATTTCAAATAATACCGGCTTTAAGCCTTGGCGTGAAACTGCTGATACTGGGAAGATTTTCACATCTCCGCCCACTTTTTCACGGAAAATTTCTAAGTTTTCCTCTGCATCTGGCATGTCCATTTTGTTTGCGACAATAATTTGTGGACGCTCTGTTAAACGAAGATTATATTGTTTTAGCTCATCATTGATTGTTAAGTAATCTTCATAAGGATCGCGACCTTCCATACCAGACATATCAATAACATGCACGATAACACGTGTACGTTCAATATGACGTAGGAATTGGTGACCAAGACCAACACCTTCGTGCGCACCTTCGATTAAACCTGGTAAATCGGCCATTGCAAAGCTACGGTGATCATCCGTTTCAACCATTCCTAAGTTTGGTACGATTGTTGTGAAATGGTATGCACCTATTTTAGGCTTTGCCGCAGAAACAACTGAAAGTAATGTTGACTTACCTACACTTGGGAAGCCTACTAAACCTACATCTGCTAGTACTTTCAACTCTAATATAACATTTAATTCCTGTCCTGGCTCCCCTTTTTCAGAAAGTTCTGGAGCAGGATTGGCTGGTGTTGCAAAGCGACAATTTCCTCGTCCACCACGGCCAGCTTTTGCAATAATCGCTTGTTGACCATGCTCGACTAAATCGGCAAGGACTACGCCTGTTTCTTCCTCCATTACGACTGTGCCTGGTGGTACTTTAACGATTAAATCATTTGCACGTTTACCATGCATCCCTTTACTCATACCGTGTTCACCACGGTCAGCCTTAAAGTTGCGTTTATATCGGAAGTCCATTAACGTACGTAGACCCTCTTCAACCTCAAATACAACGTTACCACCGTGACCGCCATCGCCACCAGCTGGACCACCATTCGGTACAAATTTTTCACGACGGAAGGCTACCATACCATCTCCGCCGTCTCCACCTTTTACATAAATCTTGACGTGATCGACAAACATTTAATTCACTCCCTGCTTGCACTCAATACATATATCCAAGACGTATTTGTCTCTTCTATTGTTTGAATGTCGAATTGTTTCAAACCTTTTTCGGTGAATGCATCAGCACTCCAAAGTCCATTTAACGTAAACGTTACGGTGAATGTATCGTCCTCAACACGAACATCTATCGCTAAGCTCTGTTCAGTAAATGGATCTAATGTATCATAAACATGAATAACTGTTTTATTTAAGTATTCTACAACTGCCTCATCAATATTGTTTGTGACAGGTTTGCTAATCTCACCACTAATTTTCATTGGCAACGAAGGATAGCGCCAATTTGCTGTTTGTAGCCATTCCATCGTTTGTGGCAACTGTAGTCGATTTATGCTAGAAAGCACCCGTAACTGTTCAGAGAAATTTTGAATAAGTTTCTTTGATTCATCGATTCTACCTAAATCTAAATTCATGCGAATTAGTTGAAGCTGATTCACATAATCATGATTCGCAAAACGTAATACTTCACTAATGGTTAGTGATTGACTGTTCATCCCATTCACTCCAATAAAGTTATCTTCATTAGTATAACAAGTTTTATCGTTTTTTTCTCTTAATTCCTCACAACAACTATGATTTTTGAAGAAAAAAAAGGACTGCAATAAATGCAGCCCTCCGCTTTATGATCATAATTATGAAAATTAAGCTTGTTGAGTTTCTGGGTATACAGATACTTGTTTGCGATCGCGACCTAGGCGTTCGAATTTTACAACACCGTCAACTTTAGCAAATAGTGTATCGTCACCACCACGACCTACGTTTGTACCTGGGTAAATTTTTGTACCGCGTTGACGGTAAAGAATTGAACCACCAGTTACAAATTGGCCATCAGCACGCTTCGCGCCAAGACGTTTAGACTCAGAGTCACGTCCGTTTTTAGTAGAACCTACCCCTTTTTTCGATGCGAAAAGTTGAAGGTCTAATGCTAATAACAATTTCATTCTGTTCCACCTCCTACTTTGTTGTAGTTGATTTGGATATATTGTCCGTAATTTTGCACCATAGAATACACTTGGGCAGTCATTACTTGGACAATTAACTGTAGTTTTGCATCAATTTCGGGTTCTAAATCTGTTGGTAGATCTACCTTAAGATAGCCTCCACCTTCAGCTGCTTGTTCAACTTCTGGTTGTAATTGTAGTAGTGCGTATATAGCATTCACCGTACCAATGGCAATAGTAGATGCTCCTGCACATACTAAATCTTTACCAGATTCATCGTACTCAGCATGTCCTGAAAATTCAAATGCAGACACATGTCTATTTTCATCATGATGAATCGTAACTTGTATCATTAGTTACACCTCACAATTAAGCGTTGATTGACTCAACAACTAATTTTGTATAAGGTTGACGGTGACCTTGTTTACGACGGTAGTTCTTTTTAGCTTTCAATTTGAAAACAACGATTTTCTTTTGACGGCCTTCTTTCACAGCTTTAGCTGTTACTGTAGCGCCCTCTACGAATGGAGCTCCAACTTTAACGTTTTCGCCACCTACGAATAAAACTTTATCGAAAGTTACAACTTCGTCAGCTTCTACGCCTAATTTCTCAACATAGATTTCTTGACCAGCTTCTACTTTGATTTGTTTACCACCAGTTTCAATAATTGCGTACATTTTACTGCACCTCCTCTTAGACTCAGACTCGCCTGTTTATGAAGGTGATCACAAGGATACTTAAACCTTCCCAGAGCGGTTGTAGTAGCACGGGTGCTACAAACAATAACATTAAGATATTACCACATAGAATCTCTTAAGTCAACCTATGCATTACATATTTCTCAAATGCTAAACGGTATTTCCGGTAATTCCATTCTTTTATAACTTGCATCCACACAAAGAGACAGAGAATCACTAAAAAAAGTGACTGCGGTAAGTTACTTACTGTCATCAATAATATGACGGTCACAAAAAACAGGGAAAGCGAATGATAGAATTCAAAAGCTTTAGCACTCGGATAAAAAATATAAAGAAGTGCAAGAATAACTCTTCCCCCATCTAAAGGTATAACCGGCAATAGGTTAAAGGCTAATAACACGAGTTGAACATTTATCAATCTTTCTGCGATTAATTCCGGCATAAAAAAAGCGAAACCAATCCCTAATAACGAAGCGATTGGTCCACCTAAAGCAATCCACAAGAGCGATTTCTCATCAACAATCGTTGGATTATCAAATTCAATTTCTCCTCCGTATGGTGCTATCACACATGATTTCACCTTTACACGACAAAGCTTGGCGGCGAGTAAATGCCCTGCCTCATGCCATAAAAGTGCCCCTAATATGATTGAGTAATACGCAATCTGCCCACTAAAAATCATTAAAAATACGAAGGGGATACATAAAATATGCAATTTAATTTTCATTAGTATCCGTTCGAAGCCACTGGACAATTTCTTCTAAACTGTAATGTTTACTATCCTTTTCAATGGACATATATAATTGCCCTGCCTGTTTCATGCCGATTAAATCATTCACTTTTACAGATGTATAAGGTAGTTGTGCCAAACTATCAAGCATACCATACGAAACAGTCGTCCCATCTGCATAACTGATAGACATCGTCTTACCTGTATATTTTGTATGACCTGTAAACACAACGAGTCCTTCTTGACCAGTATGTACAGGCAATCCTACATCATACTGCAATAAAAAACCCTCTTGAAATGTTTCCGCTTTAGAGAATGATAATAAATCAGATTGCCCGATATCACTTGATACAACAATCTTCTCTTCCTCTTTTTTTAAGAGGCTTTGTCCAAGCTCAGTCAAATACGTCATATCCGCTGATGTTGTAACAAGCTTCCGTACAGGTGTTTTAAGGGTACCATTGTCCTCTAAGCGAATTACGAGCATAATGGCAGCTACAAGTATTGTCATAACAATCCATTTCCATTTTTTAAACAAGCCTTCATCCCTTTTTTCACACTATATGAGGCAGCATGTCCGTTCATGCAAAATAAAAACCTTTCCGCATAAATACGCGAAAAGGTTTAATAATTTATCTTGAAAATAATGCTTTGAATTTCGAAAACATGCCTTTACTTTCATCTTCAATAGCCATCAATGGCACTGACTCACCTAAAATACGACGAGCAATATTACGATAGCCTAAAGATGCTTTATTCGCAGGGTCCATGACAATTGGCTCACCTTTGTTTGATGATGAAATGACACTTTCACTATCAACGATAATGCCCAATAAATCTATCGATAAGTGTGTCGTAATTTCATTGACATCTAGTGTATCGCCATTTTTCATCATATGGTGACGAATACGGTTAATAATTAGTTTTGGCGCTGTGATTTCTTCCTGCTCTAGTAAACCGATAATACGGTCTGCATCGCGCACAGCCGAAATTTCCGGTGTCGTCACAACAATCGCATGATCCGCACCAGCAACAGCATTACGATAGCCCTGCTCGATACCAGCTGGGCAATCTATTAAAACATAATCATAGTCTCTTTTTAGTTCATCTACTAAACTCTTCATCTGCTCAGGTGTCACAGCGTTTTTATCTGTCGTTTGAGCAGCAGGTAATAAAAATAGTTTCTCATCAACACGTTTATCTTTCACTAGTGCTTGATGTGTTTTACAACGTCCTTCAACGACATCGACTAAATCATAAATAATACGATTTTCTAACCCAAGTATAACGTCCAAGTTTCGAAGTCCGATATCGGTATCGACTAAACATACTTTTTTACCTTGAAGAGCCAATGCAGTTCCAAGATTGGCAGTAGTAGTTGTTTTCCCTACTCCGCCTTTACCTGAAGTTATTACGATTGCTTCCCCCACATTAGCTTCCTCCTTTAGACGCAATTAAGAATGGTCGAATATTTTTCAACGCATGAATTTGGTCGTACATAATGCGACCATCATTTCCTATAAATGCACAAATCATCTCAGTTCTATTCACTTTTTTCACATATTCATCTGACATCACTTCAACCTGATCAGCAATCATAATATGTGTGGCTTCAAAACGAGAGGCTGCAATAATCGCTTCGTTATTGCCCTGCACACCAGCATGTACAATGCCTTTTAACTTTCCAAGCACATATACATTGCCGCCAGCTTCAACACGACCGTTTGGATTGATATTACCTACTATAATAATATCTCCAGGTGCACGAAGGATTTGACCAGATCTGACAACACCTACATATGTATCTTGTTGGCTCTCTAACATTCTCTGATTACTTTCATGTACAGTTAGTACATCACTTTGCACGTTCGTTACCGAAAGTTGCTCAGATTGTTGAATAATCTCTACTAATTCTTTCAATTGTTCATCCGAACAGTATCGGTAACCTAGATGTAATTGTACATCTACTTTACCGTCGATACTGCCTTCTGAAACTTTCCCCTTTAGTTCCTCTACTAAATCAACATAAGCGCATTGATCATCTAAGCGTAGGATAAAACCATCTTTTGTACCCTTCATATGAACAAGTTGTTTTTTCATGAACGTTTCACCTCACGTTGCTCGTTATTACGAAACTTCACGCGCCCTCTGTAAAACACGCGCATTAATTAGATACTTGAATGCCCAACCAAGAATCATTAAAAATAACATGTTGGCAATCATTGTAGGTAGCAACCGTGAAAGTAAAAATTCTGCTAGTGGAATCGATGTAAAATCGATTAAATAAAAGAATTGATAAAGTACAAATTCTAAAATAGCTACCAAAATAAGCGAAATAGTAGTAGTGACTACTAAATGCTGATGAATAACTTTTACGATTGAACCAGCTAAAAAACAAATAAGTGGATATAACACAGAGTATAATCCAATAATATCAATGTAAAAGACATCATACAAGAGACCAAAAAAAAGACCATACATCACCGCGCGCTGACGGCTGTAATAGATGGAAATAAAAATCAAATATAATATTAAAAATCTTGGCACTAAATAATAAATTTGCTCATTCAATTCAATCGGTGAAAGCATTGCAAATTCAGGTTCTAGCAAAAATAACAGTACCGCAATAGAGGGAATGAGAAATCGAACCATCATTCACCCTCCTCTTCACTGTCCTCTTGTGGATTTGTTAAATCCTTATTTGTCGAATTTCCATCCGCACCATCAATAACTGTCGATGTACGGTTTGCAATCATGACATACTCTAAAATTGAAAAATCGGCAGATGGTTTTACATATGCCATTTTTGTTAAGCCGTAATCATCAGTACTTATCTCTGTAATTTCACCAATTGGTATACCTTTTGGGAAAATCCCACCTAGCCCAGATGAAACAACTTGCTCGCCTTCTTTGACCATTAAGCTTGAATCGATTCGCTTCAAAATGAGTTCATTACGCTCTTCATCAAAGCCCTCTATTAAACCGTACGCTTCTTTTTCCCCTAAGACCATTGCCGATACACGGTAGTTTGGATTATTTGTATACAAAAGTTCTACCTCAGATGTAAAAGGTGTCACTAAAGTAATTTTACCAATTAAACCACTCGCTGTCATAACCGCCATATTCTTAGTCACACCATGTGATGAGCCTTTATCTAAGATGATTTTCTCTTCCCATTGGTCTGGATTACGGGCAATCACAGTTGCCTGAATTGGATTAAACGCTTTCAAATCTTCTGATTTTTCAATTTGTTCAAATTTCTTAATGTCAGATTTCAGTTGTAAAGCCTCTGTTTGTACAACTGCAAATTCTTCTAAGCGTGCTTTCAAGCGTTTGTTTTCTTCGTACGTATTTAAAAGAGAGTCAATGTTATTAAAAATACCTGCAATATAATTTGCCGGCTTCGCAACAATGGATTGTGCGACGCCGACAGTATCTTTAATAATTTGTTCCGGTAAAGTTGCGTTTGTCCGATCACGTAATGAGAAGCTAATCAATGCCACAAGAAAAATCATGCCCACGAGCAGCAATATTACTTTCTTATTGAAAAAAAAATGTGGCATTGCCTAAACCTCCTTACCCTCTACCTTGTTGTTGACGAATTAAATCAATATGATCTAAAGCTTTACCAGTACCAATTGCTACACAGTCAAGCGGATCTTCTGCGATGAATACTGGCATATTCGTTTCACGGCTAATAACTTTATCTAAGTTTGTTAATAACGCACCGCCACCAGTTAAGACAATACCGCGTTCCATCACGTCAGCAGATAATTCTGGAGGTGTTTGTTCAAGAGTTTTCTTTACGCCATCAATAATAGCTGTCACTGCTTCACGTAATGAGTCTGAGATTTCAACAGAAGAAATTTCAATTGTTTTCGGTAAACCTGTCAAAAGGTCGCGACCACGGATGTCCATTTTCAGCTCTGGACCTTCAGCACTTGCAGTACCAATCTCCATTTTCACAGCTTCTGCCGTACGTTCACCGATCGTTAGGTTATATGTCTTACGGATATATGAAATAATCGAATGATCCATTGCGTCACCGCCGACACGAACTGACTCACTTGTTACGATACCACCTAAAGAAATAACTGCCACTTCTGTAGTACCGCCACCGATATCAACTACCATAGAACCAGTTGGATCCCAAACAGGTAAGTTTGCGCCGATTGCAGCTGCAAACGGTTCTTCGATTGTAAATGCTTCTTTTGCACCAGCTTGTCGAGATGCGTCGATTACTGCACGTTGTTCAACTGATGTAATACCATAAGGCACACAAATCATAATATTTGGTTTTTTCCAGTTACCCCCGGAATTTTTCGATGCTTCTTTTAAGTAGTACTCTAACATCGCTCTTGTAATTTCAAAATCAGCAATAACGCCGTCTTTCATTGGACGAATCGCTACGATTGAGCCTGGTGTACGACCGATCATATTTTTCGCGTCATTACCAACTGCAACGATATCTCCTGTTTTTGTATTTTGTGCTACAACTGAAGGTTCGCGTAAAACGATCCCTTTTCCTTTAATAAAAACTAATGTATTCGCTGTGCCGAGGTCAATCCCGACATCTTTACTTCCTAATCCAAACAAATTGTGTACTCCCTTTCTATTTAAGTCATACTTAAGTTTCGTTGACATAAAATCATACCGCTCATTATAACGCAAAAACGCAAGAATTTATAGTGTCACATGCACTGTCTTACGTAAAACATACTAATTTATTTTTTCTACTAAAATTTTCGCGTTCATAGATTAGCATATAATTTTTTTTCGTGTAAGACAACGCCTGACATGTTGCCAATTTTTGTGAGCAACCGATACTATCATATATCTACAATGACGTACTATTACGTAAATAGTTTCTTAAATATAAAAAAAAGCTCTGCAAGTTAATCTTGCAGAACTAAAAATAACCTTTTTCCTTTAGACTAATGTATCGATGATCCCCGATAATCACGTGATCGACCAAATCAATACCTATAATATAACCCGCTTCTTGAATTCTTTTCGTTACTTCAATATCTTCCGGGCTCGGTGTTGGTACACCACTTGGATGATTATGCGCACAAATGATGGATGCCGCTGATCGTTTTACCGCTTCACGAAAAATCTCTCTTGGATGCACTATAGAGGCATTAAGACTCCCGATAAAAATCGTTTGCTTATGAATGATTTGATTTTTCACATTTAAAAATAAGCATACGAAATGCTCTTGTGTGAGCGATGTCATATCAGGCATTAAGTACGTAGCTGCATCTTGCGGAGAACGAATCGTATATTTTTCATCGACTTGCTTTTGTGACAAACGTCGTCCTAATTCAATAGCAGCAAGTAGCTGAATCGCTTTGACTTCACCAATGCCTTTAATCGTCATCATCTCTTCAATCGTCGCATGTTTTAAATGATGTAAACGTTCGAATGAACTGAGCACTCGATTTGCAAGGGAAAGTACCGATTCCTCCCTCGTGCCTGAGCGCAGTAGTATAGCAAGTAGCTCTTGGTTCGATAGACTCATTGCCCCTTGCCGTAGCAATCTTTCACGCGGACGATCTGCGATATGTACGTCCCGTATCATCATCTCTGGTAAAACATCTATAGGCAAAAGCCTCACTCCTTCGCAAATTGGATAATATTTCGAGCTACCAATTGCGTAAACAACGCTGCAAGTGGTAACCCAACAACATTGTTATAATCCCCTTCAATTCGCTCAACTAAAAGTGTGCCAGCCGTTTGAATACCATAACCACCCGCCTTATCAAACGGATCACCCGAAGCAACATAGGCTTCGATTAATGGTTGTGATAATTTGTTAAAAATGACTGCCGTTTCTTCCACAAAAGTCGTTTCTTGTCCATTTGGTTCTAATATGGCAACTGCTGTCATGACCGCATGACGTTCTCCTGATAAACGTGTTAAGTGTGAAATAGCCTCCTCGCGTGTAGTTGGCTTATGCAGAAGCTCATTGTCAAAAACGACAATCGTATCTGCACCAATGACCGTCGCTGTTGGAATTTTTTTCGCTACATCGCGAGCTTTTAACAATGCCACACCTTTCACATACTCTTGCATCGTCATTGCTTGTACGCTTGTCTCCTCCACATCACTCGTCACAATGTCAAATGGGACATCTAGCATAGCGAGCAATTCCTTACGTCGTGGAGAAGCAGAAGCAAGCACAAGCTTTTTATTTGTTTCAAACATCATTTTTTACATTCCTCCTCAACACTCATCATAACGGAGAAATGTTCTTTTGAAAATTTTCAAAAAAACGAGATAATATCCATTTCGCTATACTTTCAGTTTAAAATTTCACTTGTAAGCAGGCATTTTTCGACTTATAGTGTGCAAAAACATGTAAGCGAACAATGCTTAAATCATTTGATATCTTGGATACTGCCGTACCGATAGATTGCCAATCAGCAGGTAATGTAGAATCATTTGCTGTTTCTTGAAAATTTAATTTTGCTGCATTTTTATCAGCTAACACACCAGGTAGCTCGGCAATCTTTGCATCTGTACAACTTTCATTGACTACAGTAAATGCTTTTTTAAACGTTGGTGGATCTTCTAAGAACGTTAACTTACTTTCATCAAGGACCATACTTGTCCAAACGTAAAATTTCCCATCCACATCCACAATGGCACCTTCCTTTAAGGCTGGATACCCGGCTAAAAATGCACTCGCACTTTCATAATTTGAAAATACACCTGCCTGGCTAGCGTAAAACATGGATGAAGGAGACGAATCACCCGCAGTTGGAATAATTTCCTCTTTGCTTTCAGTTTCGCTATCCTCTTTTTTTAGTGCTACTTGATTACTCGTTTGGAGAACGCCTAAAAATATAGCAACACCCAAAAGACCTACAATACTCCCTATAACTATTGCCTGAATCACTTGTTTTTTTATGCCACGACTTACAATTTTCATGCGTTCATCACCTCTCCATTCAACGTAACAAAATTCACATAAAAAAAGACGAGACTCGTGTCGTCTCGTCTAAAAAAATTTATCGCTAGTATGTAGCAAAAAACGTTTCTATTCTTCATAATTTGCCAAATGTAAGCTAATAAATTTTTTGCAACTTATAAACTTTCACATTAACTAGCTATTATTCAATATAAGCATAATAACAATCCAAAAAATACCCAATTTATTTTAAAAGGGATTCATCATCATGTATGGGGTTGATTTCCGTTCCGGCTGGACAATGCACTTCGAATTTCTGCAAGTAAGTATAAAGAACCCGATACGATTGTTTTATTGTGCATTCGGGATTGTTCTTCGATAAATGCAATACCGTCTTGTAAAATATATTTTTCTTTAGCATTTGAAAGCTGTAGCATTTCTTTTGCCGACATAGCACGAGGATTGTCTATATCTACGAAATAAAAACAATCACTTACCTGCTCAAGCTGACATAATACCGCTTTTACGTCTTTATCGGCAAGTATACCAACGACAAATGTCACAGATTCTTCTGGCAAGTCTTCACGTATCGTTGCAACTAACTTCTCTGCACTAGCAGGGTTATGAGCCCCGTCTAAAATAATATATGGCAACACTTCTTCATACCGTCCTAACACAGTTGCCTGTTGAACACCTGCTACTATGCTTTGAAGATTCACAGGTAAGTTTAATGCAGAAGCAACCTCAAAAAAAGCAGTAATCGCTAATGCCATATTATTGGCTTGATGTTGCCCTTTCATTTTTCTTTTAGGAATCGTCAATGTTAAGCCGTTTTCATCATTCGTATACTTTTCACCAGCAGTGGTTGGCTCGATGTAAAATTGATCACCTAACTCTAGTACCGGTGCTTTTTGTGTACGTGCTTCCTCGCAAACAACAGCTTTTGCTTCTTGTGGCATTTCACCGATAATAACAGGACGATTTTGCTTAATAATACCTGCTTTATGATGGGCAATACTTGCAATTGTGTTCCCTAAAAACTTTGTATGCTCTAGCGCAATACTTGGAATAATGGATACAATCGGCGTTACCACATTCGTGCTATCAAGTAAACCACCCATCCCCGTTTCAATTAGCGCAACGTCTACATGGCTATTCACAAAATGTAAGAATGCTGCAACCGTAAGCAATTCAAAATCTGTTAACTTTCCGCTTAGTCCAGCCTTGCGCATTTGCTCAAATACGATGTCCATCTCAGCTGTAGTAATCGGTAAACTTGCCACTTGTATTTGGTCATGCACATCTAAAATACAAGGCGACATAAACTTGCCTACGCGTAAGCCATGTTCCTTCGAAATTGCTTCTAAAAAGGTAAGGGTAGAACCTTTTCCATTTGTACCAGCAATATGCACAACACGAAGCTTCTGCTCTGGATTTCCCACCAATGATAGTGCTTCTTGAATCGCCGTTAGTCCTGGTTTGATGACATCATCACTTTGTACTGACCATTTTTCTTTATATCGATCAAATTGTGGAATCATCGAACTACCTCCAGTAGCGATTTACGAGCTTCCGCTATAAAATATAACGAACCAGTAATGACTAAAATGTCATCAACTTCTTTCCCCTGTATTTCCGCATCAATAACACCCAGCCAATCTGAGCTATACACTTTTTTCGGATGCTGTGATAACGCGGCTAGTTGCTCTGCAGGCATCGCATTTGGTAAAGAAATTTGCGTAAAAGCTATTGAATTTGCTACTTTATCCATTAGCGCAACACTATTGACATGGTCCTTATCTGAAAGTGCTGCGTAGATAAAGTTATATTTTCGATTTGGATAGACGTCTTTTAATGTTTGGATAAGCGCTGCTGTACCTTCTGAATTATGCGCCCCGTCTAACACAATATTTTGGGCAACTTGCTCAAAGCGCCCTGCCCACTGCGCTGTTTGTAGTGCAGTACGAATAGAAGACTCCGCTATTCTTACATGTCCCTTTTCTTGTAGCACTAACATTGCAGTCACCGCAAGACTAGCATTAGCCACTTGGTGTGCACCTGCCATTTTCAGTGCAATTTCTTGCATCTTAATGTCCGCTTTTTCATAATCAAACTGCTGCATACCTTCTAGTTGCTGTGGCGTCGTGCTCGTAAAATCTTCACCTAAGATGAAACACTCAGCATGACGTTCTGAAGCCACTTCACGAATGATTGCGAGTGCTTCTTCATTTTTCACCCCAACAATAACCGGGACACCTTCTTTAATAATGCCGGCTTTTTCAAAAGCTACTTTTGCATACGTGTCCCCTAAAAATGCAGTATGCTCTAACGAAATCGTCGTAATTATAGATACAAGCGGTGTAATAACATTTGTAGCATCTAAACGTCCGCCAAGCCCCGTCTCAATTAATGCAAAATCCACTTGTGCCGCAGCAAGATATAGGAACATTATTAACGTTATCACTTCAAAAAAACTAGGATAATCGCCATTGTAATGCGTTTCAATTATACGTGCCACCGCATTCATATACTGCAAAAATTGCGCATCAGGAATCTGTACACCGTTAATTGTCATGCGCTCGTTGACACGTTCTAAATGTGGTGATGTAAATGCCCCTACTTTATAGCCTGCCCCCTCAAACATTTTACGTAGTGCATTCACAGTGGAACCTTTACCATTAGAACCTGCTATATGAATTGCTTTTATCTTATCCTGTGGGTTATCTAAGTGAGCTAGCACTTCTCGCATCATGACTAGTGGCGCACGTTTATGGTCAACTGCTTTTAATTTGAAAATAAAATCTGTACATTGTTCCATCGTTGTAAACAAACCAAACACTCCTTATGTATGCAATAGCTCTATTTTAGTACAAAAATTGCCTAGCACACACTCTATTCGCATTCAAATTAAAAACACACAGCAAGTCGCTGCATGTTTTTTTATTGGGTATAACTATTGTAATTGATATTCCATTCCAAGTAGAGCGCCCATATCATCTAGGATAATCTTTGCATCATTATTTAAAAGAGGATGAACATCCGGTCTTTGGACTAATTCAAAAGAGTTTTTTAATGTTCTTTTCAACATGGATATATCAAAGTTCGAACAATATTCATTAATTTTATTGATTGTTAATAAATCTGTACGTGTTAATTTATTGTTTGTTCCATCGTTTACTTTACTATCCGTAATTACATGCTTAATTAACACTTTCGCATTTGTATTAAGGAGTCTATAATATTTTGCTTCTGATAATTTAAGAAGATTTGCCTCTATGATTGCTCTCGCATTAACAAATTCCAAATCGTCACAGGCCATATTTACTTTCGCAATGATTGTTCCTATATTTCCAGACATCAGTAACCTCCAAGATTTAACATCACTTTAGTGCATAATAAAAGGCCATTCTAATTACGATAGAATAGCCAAGAGAAATATTAATAAATCCTTTTCTTTGATAACCAGGCAATCATAGTATGTAAGATTTATAATAGTCTTCATACATTAGACCCTAGGATTCGCGCCCTACCTATTTATGTATTCCACCCTTGTCTATTATACTAATATCAAACTAGTATAATGCATAATTAGCCCTATTTCAAGAGCTCTTTTTCATTACAAAACACACAAATAGCAAAAAAACAGCGGATGACCAATAAGCCATCCGCTGCCAAACGTGTTTACATATTTTTAAGTTCTTCTAAACGTTTTAATACTAATGCATGTTTGCTTTCGTAATCTGCTAATTTTTCACGTTCAGCATTTACTAAAGCTTCTGGTGCCTTTGATACAAATTTTTCATTCGAAAGCTTTCCAGACACTAACTTAACTTCCTTCGCCCATTTCTCTAATTCTTTTTCAAGACGCGTGATCTCTTCTTCTAAGTTAATAAGTCCTACAAGTGGCAAGAATAGTTCAGCTCCCGTAACAACAGCTGTCATCGATTGACCTGGTGCTTCTAATCCTTCTCCAATTGTCAACGTTTCTGGGTTACAGAATTTTTCTAAATACGCTTTATTTGCTTCAAGTACACTTACAGTCGCAGCATCTTTCGCTGAAATGAATAATGGTACTTTTTTGCTCATAGGTGTATTTACTTCCGCACGAATATTACGTACTGAACGTATAATATCCATAAGCAGTTTCATATTATCCGCTTCTTCTGCGAAGTGTAGGTCAGCGCGTACTGTTGGCCATGCAGCAACTGTAATAGACTCACCTTCGTGCGGTAAGTGTTGCCAAATCTCTTCCGTGATAAATGGCATGAATGGGTGTAGTAAACGCATCGTTTGATCTAACACGTACGCTAAAATTGAACGTGTCGTTTTCTTCGCCGCTTCATCCTCACCATTCATTGGTAATTTCGCCATTTCGATATACCAAGAACAGAAATCATCCCAAATGAAGTTATATAGCTCACGGCCCACTTCACCGAACTCATAACGTTCAGCAAGTGAAGTAACACGTTCGATTGTTTCATTAAGACGAGTTAAAATCCATTTATCTGCTACTGATTTTTCACCAGTTAAATCGATTTCATCATATGTCATGCCGTCCATGTTCATTAATGCAAAACGAGAGGCATTCCAAATTTTATTGGCAAAGTTCCATACCGATTCTACTTTTTCAGTTGTGTAGCGTAAATCTTGACCAGGTGATGAGCCTGTTGCTAAGAAGTAACGCAGTGAGTCAGCACCGTATTGTTCGATAACATCCATTGGATCTACACCGTTACCAAGTGATTTACTCATTTTACGTCCTTCGCCATCACGTACTAAACCGTGAATTAATACATCTTTGAATGGACGTTCGCCCGTAAATTCAAGCCCTTGGAAAATCATACGAGACACCCAGAAGAAAATAATGTCATACCCAGTTACAAGTGTGCTTGTTGGGTAATAACGTTTGAATTCTTCACTTGCTTCATCTGGCCAACCCATTGTTGAAAATGGCCATAACGCAGATGAGAACCAAGTATCCAGAACATCTTCATCTTGCGTCCAGTTTTCAGCGTCAGCTGGTGCATCTTTTCCAACATAAATTTCACCTGTTTCGTTGTGATACCAAGCTGGAATTTGGTGACCCCACCATAATTGACGAGAAATACACCAGTCGCGAATGTTTTCCATCCAACGAGAATAAGTGTTTTCAAAACGAGACGGTACAAAGTTTACTTTGCCTTCCTCATCTTTTTGAAGTTCAAGAGAGGCATCTGCAAGTGGCTGCATTTTTACGAACCATTGTGCTGACAGATAAGGTTCCACTACTGCGTCAGTACGTTCAGAGTGACCTACAGAGTGCATATGCTCTTCGATTTTAATTAACACGCCTGCTTCTTGTAAATCAGCAACGATTTGTTTTCGGCATTCAAAACGATCCATACCGTTGTATTTGCCAGCAAGTTCATTCATTGTACCGTCTTCGTTCATTACTAAAATACGCTCTAAATTATGACGGTTACCAACTTCAAAGTCGTTCGGGTCATGCGCTGGCGTCATTTTTACAACACCAGTACCGAATTCCATGTCTACATATTCATCAGCAACAATTGGAATTTCACGGCCAACGATCGGTAAAATAATTGTTTTACCAATTAAGTCTTGATAACGTTCATCTTTCGGGTGAACAGCCACACCAGAGTCACCAAGCATTGTTTCAGGACGTGTTGTAGCTACTTCTACGTATCCTGAACCATCTGCTAGTGGGTACTTCATGTGATAGAATGCACCTTGAACATCTTTATAAATTACTTCGATATCAGAAAGAGCCGTTTTTGCAGCAGGATCCCAGTTAATAATACGTTCCCCACGATAGATTAAACCTTTTTCATAAAGTTTAACGAAAACTGTTTTTACTGCATCTGAAAGACCTTCATCTAAAGTGAAACGTTCACGAGAGTAATCAAGGCCAAGACCTAGCTTCGCCCATTGCTCACGAATATGACCAGCATACTCTTCTTTCCATTCCATTGTTTTTTCCAGGAATTTTTCGCGCCCTAGATCATAACGTGAAATATTATCTTCACGAAGTTTTGCTTCTACTTTTGCTTGTGTTGCAATACCCGCATGGTCCATACCTGGTAACCAAAGCGCATCATATCCTTGCATACGTTTCATACGGATTAAAATATCTTGTAAAGTTGTATCCCACGCGTGACCAAGGTGTAATTTTCCTGTTACGTTCGGTGGTGGAATAACGATTGAATATGGTTCTTTTCCACTCTCAGGTTTCGCTTCGAAAAACTTACCTTGCAGCCACCATTCATAACGACCTGTTTCAATCGACTGTGGATCATACTTTGTTGGCATTGAAATGTTTTCTGTCATGTTTGTTCCTCCTATTTTGGACAAATAAAAAACTCCTAGCGTCTACAAAAGGACGAAGGAGTTTTAAGTTCGCGGTACCACCTTTAATTCCGAGTTGGTTGACAGTCAAGTGCCTACAAATGCACCTAAACAAAACCGATTCTCGGCTCTCAATTCGATAACGGTGTTTAACCGGCTTTAACTACTGTTAGTTCACTAAAGCTGCTCTTGGGCTACCTTCAATTGTGCACAAATGGAAACTTTGCAGCTACCGTTTCCTCTCTATAAATGCGCGGGCAATTTACTCTTCCCTTTCCATGCATCGCTATTTAACTTCCCACATTGTACCGCAATAGCACGCATTTTTTCAAGTAGTTTAGATATTTTCGACTAGTAGCTTAGAAAGGAAGTGAAATTTTATATGCGACGTAAATACAATCCCTGGTTTTTACCACCTTGGCTACGACAAATTCGTTTTTACTGTCGAACAATCATTTTACCAATTTGCGCCTTCCAATTTGTACGTGTCATAATCATTCCAACTACTGGAGATTTTATAATCTTATTATTATTGATACTTCTTTTCTATTTACTAATGAACGACATTATTTGACGGGCGTACTTTCAACAATGTGTAATTTTCTTCCAAATCCCAAATCATTGATGGTGCCTCCTGCTGCCATGAGCTAGACTCCCGAATAACAATTTGGCTCGCAGATTCTTTCGCCAGCACAACTTGTTCTTCAACTGCTAGCACAACTTCTTCCGCAACAGGTACGGGCGGTGCCTCAACAACATGTGCAACTGCTATTACTTGCTCAGTCTCGCTAAATGTACTCGCTATCGTCCATTCTAGCTGACACGTTTGGTTATTTAGAGAAGGTCGAATGTCTTTCACCATTAAACTATCAATAGATGCATCTTTCGGTAAATCAACATGTAATGGCACCGCATATTCAAAATATCCGGTATCTCCTTGAAGATCAAGTGCATCTATTTTCACCAAATCATCCGAATCCACCATGGCATGTTCTTCTTGGAAATCAAAACGCACATGTGCTGTCACATGATAAATACCAATTAACCGCAATGAATCCTCTAGTTGCTGAGCCTGCCACTGGGGCGTAATTTGTACAGAAGCAATTTCCGTAGGGCAACCATATCCAGGAAAACAAAAAGTCTCACTCATATTCCAAGTTTTATGTTCGATAATATTCCCTCCCATGCATTATATGTTGCTTTAATGAGGGGTATGACAGCTAAAAAGGAGGTGTCTCATGGTTTGAGACACCTCCTTTTTCACGTTGGCGTAATTATGCGTGTAATGCTTTAATTTTATTTGCTACGCGATCAGTTAACATTTGTGTTGCTTTTGGCACGATTGGCTTAAAGATCGGATTTAATATAGGACCAGCTAAGCCCCCTGCATTCACTTCTAAATAGCCTGTCATACGAGTATTGTTTTCATCAATACTTTCTGCTAAGAAATAGCCATTACCTGTGAAATTATCAGAAATTCCTTTTAAGTTGAATGTTACTTTAGATGGTGCAGACCATTCTAAAATATCAATTTCTACTTCTACCGTTTTTTTCAATACACCGACATTACCTTTAAATGTCCATGTAGACTGTTTGTCATTAATCATCGTATGCGCGTTATAACCTGGGACAAGCTTCGCCCATTTCTCCATATCGCTAACGAAATCCCATACGTTTTCAATCGTTACGGGTACTTCTACTATATGTGTGCCTGTTGCCATATCAATTCACTACTTTCTTTTATGAATAGCTATATTATAAACGATTTTGCTTACAAAATGCTTATGAGAATAGTAGTATTTATGTCGAATAAAATTTGGCAGACAGGATCTGAAACATACAAAAATATTAAAGAAGTACCAGTAGAACTCTAAAAAAATTCTTAGTGAAGACAATTATTAAACATAAAACATGACTGTAGCCCATTCTGCTTCCAAAAATAGTAGGCATGTTAAATAACTATTTTCCCTATTACTGTTAAAATTAAACGAACAACTTATCTAAATCGTTTCAAATAAATTTAAAAAACGTCGAACTTTTATCGTCCAACGTTTTGAGTGAAAAGCCATTTAATTATGTATCTCAAATAATAAGCATCGTAATTCTCTTAAAGCTGTGACACCAATTCATTCAACTCATCTTGGTTAACTTCACCCTGAACCCTGTATTGAACAACCCCATCTGTATCGATAATTATTGTTGTAGGATAGCCCATAATTTCAAATGATTTTAGTAAAAGACCTTTCTCATCTAAGAAAATAGGGAACTTAATATTATATTGATCCGCAAATTTTTCCACAGATTCAACACCTTTTTCTTTTGAAGTCATATTGATCGCGAGGAATTCCACATTCTTCGGTTTTTTCTTATAAAATTCATTTAAGTCAGGAGCCTCATTTATACAAGGTCCACACCACGATGCCCAAAAGTTCAAAACAAGAATTTTACCTTTATAATCCTCCAATGTGGTTTCAGATTTATCGAAGCGAACGAGTTTAGTTTCATATGCTATTTGCTCTGTTCCGTCTTCTTTTTTAATCAGAGCGTTAAATGTTTGGTCATTTGCAAACTCATTTTTCACGACAATCCCTATTAAAGTGACAATTAGTACAAGCGAAATGATTAAACCCATCTTTTTTTTAGCCGTCATAACCCACTCCTTTATTCTATATTTTAGTATAAATAGACATCATTGTATAAACATAACAATACTATTCTTTACACAATATAGAAAGATAAATTAAGGGAAAATTAGGTTAATCTCCAAAAGTAGGGAATTTTATTTACTTAAAGAACTTATTGATTTTAAAATGCGTGTTGATTGGAGTGAAGGCTGGACGCCCCCCGGAAAGCGCCCAGCCGGAACGGAAATCAACCTCAAGTTATGGTGATGAGCCGAGTTATTAACAACTTTAAAAAAAGATAAAAGCCACCCAAAATGGATGGCTTTCAAACTATAGATATATTAGCGTGCTAATTGGGCAAATACTTTATGGAATGCTTCCACTGTTTGCGCAATATGTTCTTCTGTATGTGCTGTTGAGATGAATAACCCTTCAAATTGTGAAGGAGGTAGGAAAATACCTTCTTCCGCCATTAAACGGAAATATTCAGCAAACAATTGTAGGTCAGAAGTTTTTGCAGAAGCAAAGTCGATAACATCTTCATTTGTGAAGAAGAAGCCAATCATTGAGCCTGCACGGTTAACTGTATGCGGAATATTATATTTCGTTGCTGCGGCACGGAAACCTTCTTCTAATTGGTCGCCTAGTTTTTTGAAGTAATCATAAGTGCCTACATCTAAACGAGATAATGTTTCATAACCTGCTGTCATGGCAAGTGGATTGCCTGATAGTGTACCCGCTTGGTAAATAGGACCTGCTGGCGCAACTTGCTCCATGATTTCTTTTTTACCTGCGAATGCACCTACTGGCAGTCCACCACCGATTACTTTACCTAAACAAGTCATGTCTGGCTCGATACCGAAATAGCCTTGTGCACAACCGTAATCTACACGGAATCCTGTCATCACTTCATCAAAGATTAAAATCGTTCCATGTTCTTTTGTTAAGTCGCGTAAGCCTTGTAAAAATTCTGGTAGTGGTGGTACAACACCCATATTCCCAGCAACTGGCTCAACGATAACTGCAGCAAGTTCTGAACCGAAGCTTTCAAATACAGCTTTAGCAGACGTTAGATCGTTGTATGCTACTGTTAGCGTATTTTTCGCGATATCTGCAGGTACTCCCGGGCTATCTGGTAAACCAAGTGTTGCAACACCTGATCCTGCCTTGATAAGCAGAGAATCCCCATGACCGTGGTAAGAACCTTCGAATTTTAAAATTTTATCGCGACCTGTAACACCACGTGCAACACGAAGTGCTGACATCGTCGCTTCCGTGCCTGAAGATACGAAACGAATCATATCCATGGCAGGCAGACGGTCTAATACTAATTTAGCTAAGCGATTTTCAGTATAGCTTGGTGCACCGAATGATGAACCCTTTGCCGCTGTTTCAGCAATAGCTTGTACAACCTCTGGGTGCGTATGACCTAGAATAAGTGGACCCCATGATAATACATAGTCGATATATTCATTGCCATCAATATCTTTAATGATTGCACCTTTACCAGATTCCATGAAGATTGGGTCCATATTTACTGATTTGAATGCACGTACTGGACTACTAACACCACCAGGCATTAGATTTACCGCTTCAGCATATGCTTGTTTTGATTTTTCGTAAGAACGAGCCATTTATTTCTCCTCCAACCAGCGTGCTGCATCTTTTGCATGATACGTAATGATTAAATCTGAACCTGCACGTTTCATACCTAGTAATGTTTCAAGCACAACTTTTTTCTCATCAATCCAGCCGTTAATTGCAGCTGCTTTTACCATTGCATACTCACCTGATACGTTGTAAGCAACGATTGGTAATGTGAAGTTATTTTTAACATCACGAATAATATCTAGGTAGCTAAGAGCAGGCTTAACGATTAAGAAGTCAGCACCTTCAGCTACATCAGATTCTGCTTCACGGAAAGCTTCTAGACGATTTGATGGGTCCATTTGGTACGATTGACGATCGCCAAATTGAGGTGCGCCATCAGCAGCATCACGGAACGGTCCATAATAGCTTGAAGCGTATTTTACTGCATAAGACATAATTGGGATATGTTCAAAGCCAGCTGCATCTAATCCTGCACGAATAGCGGTAACAAAGCCATCCATCATATTCGACGGCGCAATAATATCAGCACCAGCTTGTGCTTGAGATACTGCTGTACGCGCAAGCAAATCTAATGAAGGGTCATTTAAAATTTGCTCTCCTTCAATGACACCACAATGGCCATGGTCTGTATACTCACATAGACAAGTATCTGCAATGACAAGAAGCTCTGGATGACGTTCCTTAACAAGACGTGTAGCCTCTTGCACAATACCATGATCGTGGTAGGCACCAGAACCGACCGCATCTTTTTCTGCCGGTAAGCCAAATAAAATGACAGCAGGAATACCTAAAGCAACGACTTCATCGATTTCTGCACCTAAGTTATCTAATGAAAACTGAAACACACCTGGCATAGAAGATACTTCATTTTTAATATTTTCGCCTTCGATGACAAATATCGGATAAATTAAATCCGCTTTGTGTAAGTATGTTTCTTTTACCATAGCGCGCATAGTAGCATTTGCGCGAAGACGACGATGTCTTTGAAATTGTAATTGAGTCATGTTCTCTGTTCCTCTACTTTCGTTAATTCCTCTAGTACAGCCTGCATCGTATATACACTTGGCTTCACATCTACCTTAGCACCGTGATTCGTAATGGCCGCTTCAGTAATATGACCAATTGCAGCTATACGAACCGCTTCCCAGCCAACAACAGATGCTATATCTAATGCATAAACATCCACCGCCGATGGACTCGCAAAGATAACTGTAACATCCTTGTTTTCACGAATACAATTAATAATAATTTGCTTGTGATCATGTCGTTCAAGTGTTTCGTAAATCGTCCATTCCTTTAGCTCAAATGGCAACCCTTCCTTTAAAGTTTTCTTCGCTTTTTCCCCGCGAATAAACAAGCAAGTAGGGTTATCTTCTGCCACGTTTGGAAATTCTTTGACAAACACATCAGCACTAAAAACAGATGGCATAAAGCTAACTCTAAAACCTAATGCTTCTAAAGCCTCTGTTGTTTTTGTACCGATCGACGCAATCTTCCCTTGAAAATGCTGTGCACTTAGATTAAATCTCTTTATCTTACTCGCAAACGCATCCACTGCATTTTGACTCGTAAAAATAAGCCAGTTAAATTGGCGTGCATATTCTAATTGCACACCATCATTTTGATCTATAAGTTCGCAAGTTTCAATCAATGGGGTAACTATTACTCGACCACCTAGCGTTGTAATATCTTCGATGATTGTGCTCGTTTTAGATGTGCCAGTTAAAATAATCATTTTACCTTGTAAAGGTAAATTATTGTGCATCTTGCTCTGCCTTCACACGTTGGATTAAATCAAAGGCTCCCTGCTCCGTTAAAATAGCTGCAAGCTCTTTACCAATCGTCTCTGCATCAGAGCCTACGACAGTTTCTTTATAAATAACCGAAGCATCTGGTGCTGCAACTAAACCTGTAAGAGTAATTTGTTCCCCATTTGTTTTGGCATACCCTGCGATAGGTACTTGACAGCCGCCGTCCATAGCCGCTAAAAATGAACGTTCAGCATGCGCTTCTTGCCATGTTGCACCGTCCGTAAGTTTAGCTAATTCAGCTAATAATTCCTCGTCATCTTTGCGGCATTCAATACCCAAAGAACCTTGTGCAACTGCTGGTAGGCAGTCTTCAATAGATAAAAACTCAGTTACAACATCATCGCTCCAGCCAAGACGCTTTAATCCCGCTGCCGCTAAAATAATTGCATCGTAATCCTCTGTTTCAAGCTTTGCTAAACGTGTATCGACATTACCACGAATCCATTTGATTTCTATATCTGGACGTACCGTCAATAATTGTGCACTACGACGAAGTGAACTTGTACCGACAACAGCTCCCGCTGGAAGATTTACAAATTTCACATGTCCTTTTGAAATAAACGCATCTCGTGCATCCTCACGTGGTGGGATACAGCCAATGACTAAGCCCTCTGGTAGTACAGCAGGCATATCCTTCATAGAATGTACCGCAAAGTCGATTTCCTTGTCGTAAAGTGCTTGTTCGATTTCTTTAACGAATAAACCTTTACCACCAACTTTTGATAATTGTACATCTAAGATTTGGTCGCCTTTTGTCAAAATTTCTTTTACTTCAAATTCAAATGGTGCTCCAGCAGCCTTAAGTTCATTAATGAACCAATTCGTTTGTGTTAATGCTAGCTTACTTCTTCTTGAACCTACGATAATTTTTCTCAACAGTCTCCAACCTTTCTCCTAATACCATAAATGGAATCGCGATAAGCTACTACCTAAAAAGAAATTGGCAATAACCAATAAATAAGCATAGATTTGCAACCACGCATATTTTGTGCCTGTCAGCTTACCTTTACGATTCACATATAAAATAAAACAATAAAGTATTAATAATATAAGGGACCCAATAATTTTAGCGTCAAAAATAAATAAGCTATCTAACGATAACAGTGCCCATTCAAATCCTAAAATTAAACTTACAAATAACAATGGAATCCCAACAAAAAACGATACATTTATCCAATCGCTAGTTTGCTGTAAAGAGGGCAAACGAGACCATAAATGCGTCAATTTTTTCTTCTTTAATAAGCGATATAACACTAAATACAATGTCGAAAACACAAATGCTAATGTAAATGCCGCATACGATAAAATCGCAAACGAAATATGAATAAAAAGCATTTCCGAGATTAATGTCTCCCCTACTGCCCCCGTTGGTCGTTTCGGCATAAATGTGAAAATACTAGCAAACACAAAGCCTAGTATATTAATGATAAATACCGGTAAATCCACTCTCGCAATACAATGAAGAATAATCGATAACGTCACGAGTAACCATGAGTAAAAGAGAATTCCTTCATATAACGACAAAATCGGAAAACGCTTCAGTTCAATAATAGTTAGTAATATTATTGCGCTTTGAATGACCCATACAAATGATACAAGCCAAAAGGCAATTCTTCTTGCACGAACTTGCTTATAAAAGTAATCGGTAAAGTAAAATACCAGACTGATCGCATACAAGACGATCATTACTTCATAGAGCCTTGTCGTTGTCAAATCAGCCAATAGACATCCCTTCTTCATGTAGAAAAGTGCCAAAGCGCCCGTCTACACCCGACAAGCGTTGGAGAATTCTCAGTTGAAAGTACACACTTACACTTTCAACTGAGAATTCGAAACGACCTCGAGGGTGTGGCGCTTTAGCCTAGACATTTTTAAAAAATAAAAACGTTTTCGTATCATTAGTTTACCACACAGATACGAAAACGCCTCATATAAATTCATTTATAAAGAGTACTTTGGTTGCATAGATGCCTGATGCTGCACATGCTCTTTGAGTTGTAGCTTTTGCTCGCTCATCGCATCAACTTCTGCTTCCACTTCATCTTCAATACCAAATATTTGTTGGAATAAACGTAACTGTTCATTTGCTTTTGGTGAATTCGCCATTTCTTTCGCTTGCAAAATAGGCTCTTTTAATAACTGATTAATTATAGATTTCGTATGTTTGCTTAAAATCTTACGTTCACGATCCGTTAACTCTGGCATTTTATTTTCAATGCTCATCATCGTTTCTTCTTGAATGCGATTCGCTTTTTTACGTAGTGCTGAAATAACCGGTACAACACCAAGTGTTGCAAACCAATCTTTAAACTGCACAATCTCTTTGCCAATCATTCGTGTTATGTCAGAAGCAGCTCGTTCACGCTCAGCTAAATTCGCTTCAACAATGCCTTGTAAATCATCAATATCATATAAGAACACATTCGGTAAATCCCCTACCCGCGGATCGATATCACGAGGCACCGCAATATCTACCATAAACAATGGCTTACCTTTACGCAGTCGATCGACAAATTCCATCAATTCATAATCGATGACATAATCTGTCGCACCAGTTGACGTAATTAAAATATCCGCTTCTAACAGCGAGCATTGTAATTCTTTCATCGATTTTGCCTCTCCGTGAAACTTTGCAGCTAAACTCTCCGCTTTCTCAAACGTACGGTTAATGACTGTGACTTTGCCAACACCACTACCGTATAGGTTTTCAATCGCAAGCTGACCCATTTTTCCAGCGCCCAAAATTGCAACATGCTTACGCCCTAATGAACCGAAAATTTTCTTCGCAAGTTCTACTGCTGCATAAGATACAGATACCGCATTTTCACCGATAGCTGTTTCGTTATGTGCTCGTTTTGCAAAAGTTACCGCTTGTTTAAATAGCTGATTGTAGACCGTACCTGTCGTCCCAATTTCTTGTCCATTCAAGAAGCTTTTTTTCACTTGACCTAAGATTTGCGTTTCGCCAAGGACCATTGAGTCGATTCCTGCAGTCACTTTGAACAAATGCTCTAATGCCGCATCCTCTTCTCGAATAAATAAATGAGAAGAAAAAGTCTCCACCGGCAAATTGAACCAATCAGCTAAAAATTGCTTCACAAAATGACGCCCTGTATGTAACTGATCTACCACCGCATAGATTTCAGTGCGGTTACATGTCGAAATAATGACGTTTTCCAATATACTTTTTTGTTTTTGTAGCGCTTCCATTGCCTGTGGTAGCTCACTCTCAATGAATGACAGCTGCTCACGAATTTCAACAGGCGCTGTTTTATAATTCAAGCCTACTACGATGGTATGCATGAATAACACCTCACACGTTCTAATTCATAAATAATATTATAGCATAGTTCGACAACTGTTCATCTATATATTTGTGAACATGTCATGTAAAAATTACCACATTAGAATTATTATAAACTGAGTGTAACAAACTAAACAGTCGGTTTCAATATATCTGTTTAGATTAGTTAAGTCTTTGCATAATTGCACCCATTATGACGTTTCATTTTCTTATTAAATGCAATAAAAGTAAAACTGCCCCTAGAAAAATACTAGGAGCAGCTAAACTTACCTATTAATTTGAAACTTTCACCTTTTTCGATGATAGTAAATTATTGTCTTTATCGTAAGCGATAAATTCAACTTCTGTATTGATCTTGAAATCTTGCATAACCTGTACATTTTTCGTCAACATAAAGACGCTATCACTTCGCTTCGTTAAATCAAACTGAATATCACCACTGACAGACGAGTAACGCACAACAACACGGTCAACGCCTGGGCAATCAGAAGGAATACGTGCGTTCATCGTAATAATACCTTTACGTATTGTTACTGTCGATGAATCAAATAAATCTCCACCATTTAAACAGCTTGGATATACTTTTTTACATAAAATCGAGTCAATAATTGTTTGATACGCTTTATGGAATTGCATTTGATTTGAAGCATGGAAGTAAGTTCCGCCAGTCTCATCAGCTAATTGCTTCAATACTTTTTCATTAATTTGTGATTTTTTACCCATGCTCACAGTATAAACTTTAATCCCTTGTTTTTTTGCTGCAGCAATTGTTTCATTCAAACTTGATCTGCTTGTTTTTCCATCCGACACAACTACAATTGATTTTGATGTTTTCTGATCAGCTGAGAACTTACTCATTGCTAGTTTTACACCAGTAAAAATATCTGTAGCACCAGCGTCTTTTTCATTTTCGAATAAGTTACGTGCTAATACCGTTGATGTATCGCCTTCTCCTAATACTCGTGCTTTAGTGTTCGTTTTAATAACAATATTATTTTTCGCATTAATCTGTTTGATTAAATCATCCGTCTTTTTACCTCGATAGTTTGTTGGGTCAACTGCACGCATCGATGCAGAATAATCAACTACATAGGCTACTTCAGAAGCTAGCGAACATACATTTTCTGAGAAGTAAGGATTTGTGAAAATTTGTTTGGAAATCGTTTTATTTGTGATGTCCTTTAAAATCATTGCATAACGTGGATCAACTTTGTTGACTAGTTCTGCTTCTATTTTTGAATCTCCGTAAATGATCGAATCAAAATACGCAACAGCTGTACCTGGATGACCCGTGCCTGTTAAGTAGTCTGATGTGTTCGTTACAAATGAGGCTGTTTTTTCGACACCATCAAATGTAATTTTCACTGTACCTTGATAGTCCGTCACAATATCTCCACCAGGACTTACAAGTGTCACCATTACTTTTGTATATCGGTCTTTCCCATTTGGTCTTGCTGCTTCTTCAGCACTTTCCTTCAACGCCTCAACACGTTTTTTATATGCTTCTACTTGACCTAGTAATTTACCACCTTGATATTTAAGCAATACAGTACGGTCATAGTTACTTAAATTACTTAAAATATTATAGATAGCTATGACACTATCATAATGCTCGATTGTTAGCTTTTTTTCCTCCGGCATATGACTCATTAATTGGATAATCGAGCCTACCGGGTTGATATTTTCTACTTGTGAAGCAATCGCATCATCAATTCCTTGGATACGATAAATCGGAAGACCTTGGTCATTAATCATATACATGATTTCGGTCTTAGCTGGTTTTGTCACCGAATTTTTTAAACGATAATCGAGTATTTTTTCAAACAAATACACCGAAATATCATAGTTTTCAAATTGTAATTGCGCTCCTTCGTAACCGAGTGCTGGATAGGTTGCATCATTGCCGCCGTATTGCAAATATTTATTTTCAACTACGCCTAAAGCATTCGTTACATTTGTTTGCTGCCCGATACTAAATTTCTTTTCACCCGGATCAATCCAGTGCACATCAACAAGGTTTTCTGTAAAGTATTCAGGTAATTTTGGACGCTCTACGGGTGGTTTTGGTAAGCCTCCCTCCGTATCATCTAAATTTTTCGGATCATAGACTTCAAAGTTAATGCGCATTTCTGCCTTTGGTGCGTAACGAACATTAGCATTTAACTTTTCTCCAACAAGACATTTCATACTTGGATCTGTGTTGTTTATTAATTCAAAAGAAATTACATCACGCGCAGATTTTGTTAACGCCGGTGCAACAACGATGGCAGAAACACTCGAACCATCTGATTGAACATTTCGAACAGTTTCCCCACTTGCATCGACAATCTTTGCACCATGTGTAGATGTTACACGGAACGTATACGATTTATCATCGGCGATCGGGTCACCATTACATGCTTTTAATGAAACTGTTATTAATGTTCTATCTTCATCGTTTGCAATTAAATCTGGTTTTTCAATATCAATCGATTGTAGCGCATTGTTTACATATGGAGGCCCTACAAAATCGTTGTCATTATCATTAGGCTCTTCAAATTCCCCACCTGTTGAACCCATGAAGCCCGGTGGTAATGTGATTTTGTCATTGTCGCGCCCAGATGCCGCTTTCTTTAAGCCTTGTACAGCAAATGATGCATTTTGTACGCCACGATATAAAAATACTGCTAAATCGCCACGTGTTAGCTTTGTAGATGGATTAAAATCAGCAAATGTTTTTTTGCCAGTAGATCCTGTTGAAATATCATTAATATATAGATATTGCACCGCTTGAGGCTCGTCTAAATCTAAGCCTTTAAACGCAGCGTAAATACGTGCAAACTGTCCTCGCGTAATTGTTTTCGAACGATTCGATGCAACAAATGTACCTTCCAACGGTAAGTAAAATTCACTATAGAAGTTATAAGCAACACTCTCGTTGTAAGTTAACGCATAGTTTTTATCCAGTTTAGAGAACATCGTCACGACATCTCGTTCAGCAACCTGTCCGTCTGGCAAAAAATTATTTGCGCCATTTGTCGACATTAAATCGTTGTTGATTGCCCATGAAATTGCTCCATATTTACTATTTGTCGTAGGAACATCTTGAATATTCGTAGCTGCTTGTGTCGTTGCGGGCACAACAGTGACAAATGTTAGCACGAAGCACAATAGTAATAAAAGTGCTTTTTTCACATGTCTCATTTATTCAAATCCTTTCCCTAGTCGAAGAATAGTACATCGTCTCTATGATTTTGTTTTAGGTCATTTTCTAAATAATTTAAGAAGCGCTCTAACACTACCGAAGCCTGTGCTCGTGTTAATGATTGGTTCGGATTGAATCTTCCAGTTACTGGATCGCCCGTCATTAACCCTAATTCGTTAACGATATAAATACCATCACGAGCATAATCTGGAATTTGGGCATCATCTGTAAACTTTGTAACATAGCCTGGATTTGGTGCTTTATTTTCTAGACCTAACGCTCGTACAAAAATGGCAGCTGCCTGCGCACGAGTAATCGGGTTATCTGGTTTAAAGTAGTCTGGCGTTACACCTTTGATAATGCCTTTTTTTACTGCAGATTCAATATATGCGTAGTCCTTCATTGTGCGTTTAACATCTTTAAAAATACTAGTAGTAGGTTTTTTCGATTTCTTTTCTTCCATTACACGTAAATCGACCGCTTTCCCGATTGCAATTGTAAAATCGGCACGTTTCATCGGCGTGTTTGGCGAGAAGAAGTTACTTGCATCTTCATAAATTCCTAAAGAATATAATTTTTCAATCCCATCCTTCGCGTAATGATTTGATATATCACGGAACTTCGGAATAATTAGACGTTCAATCGTCGGCATATATTCTGTATTTAAGTCTAGTGTACCTGTTGAACCTGACCCTAAATTATACGTATATTCAGAAAGAACATCTTTTTCACTTACTACTGCGTAGCCTCCATCAAAACTTGATAAATCAGCAGGATTATCTTCGTAGTTTAAAACTCGTGATTTACTAGTCGATAAGCGGTTTTTCACATGCCCTGTTGTCCCATCACTATTCGAAATGACCATTTCTGTAATTTGCGTTTCTGTCGCACCCCAGAAGTTCTCATATCCTACATGACGACTATCTGTTTCGATAGTAATTGTTTTAGTAGGTTGGTTTTTCTTGCCTGATGATGTATACGTTTTTCGTGAAATAACATTTCCTGAGTAGTAATCAGATGCTGCACGATTATCCGTTACAGTACCTTGTGAAAATTGAAAATCTGCTAAAGTGTACGTTACACCAGCGATGACAATTTTCTCAGAATATTTTTTCACTACACCATTCGCCGTTTTTTGACCAATCGTTGTGTGATCGACTACATCAGATTCATATGAAACCGTACGTGAAAGCGTATCACCACTGCTAGAAGTTAGTTTCATATTAAACGTTTCTGTAATTTTTCCCTTAGATTCTTTTTCTGTGATTTTTACATTTTTACTTGTGCCTGTAAATACGACTGGTTTCCCTGAGATAAATACGGCTTCTTCATATGTATACTCATTTTTTACTGCTCCAGTTGTTTCTGGTGATGCAGCTGATGCATCTACTTGTATTCCCATCATCATGATGATGAGAGCAAGACATGATATACAAATTCTTTTTATATACTTTTTCATGAGATGTTGTCCCTCTCTTTCATCTTTCAACCTATTTACTAGAATTGAAAGCGGAGATGGCATGTGAAGAATCTCCACATGCCGTCTTCACTATTAATCGACTAAAATAAAGTACCCTTTTACAAAATTATTCGACATAACTACTAAACGATCTGATGGTTTTAAGTCAGAAGGCTGAATAACTTTGCCTGCTTTAATAATTGTTGCTTGATCGATATCCATATCGATTACTTCCCCTGCTTCGTACCAGCTTCCGTTCATCCATTGACTAACACTCTTCACATTAATCACTGCCGGGAACGTCGATTTTACTGATTGAAGTTTACCAACTAGCATACGCTGTGCCACTGGTGTTGAATTATCTAAGATATGAATTGCTTGTACATGACCATCCTTCACATAGAAGTAACCGTATTGGTCTTCGTAAAGGTATAATTCAATATCAGGTACGATTGTATACGTTTTGGCATCGTCATTAACTTTTGCCTTTGTCGAATTACTAATCGATAGCACTTGCCCATCTGTATCTTTAAAGACGTTCGATTCAATCTTTATAGCATCGTCTATTTCAATTAAATAGCCATCAGCTTGTACTAATTTTCCATAGTATAGATCATGTGTTGCTAAGTTTGGTGACATAAAACTATCACTAGTTACTTGAACCACTTGTGCATAATGATCACGGACCGCACCATCAGAGACAACAAATGCTGTACCGTAAGCCATTAAGCCTGTTGGTTCAATTAATCTTCCGTTACGAATTAAAATTGAACCATCATGATAATACATACGACCTGCTGATTTTAGCGTTAAGAACTGATAACTTGTATCTACAGCTGTCATTGCTTCATAGTACGTACGTTCATTGTTTTGAAGGACAACAATTTTCTCGATAACTTCCTTACCAAATTGCTTTACAGTTGCGTAATACGCTTCACTACCAATGTAATTTTTCAACTGACCTTTTTCTATTTTTTTATTGCCAACATAGATAGGTACTTTTGAAGTGAAAGACATAGTAGACAGTTCTGAGGTTGGCCCATTTCCAAATTGCCAATTCTCTAAAGCGTGTTGATTTTTCACTGTAAGTTTATTACTATTTGCATTGACTGTTTGAATTTCGCCTTTATACAGATTTTCAACCAATGTGCCAGACACACTAATTTCTACCTTCGAAACGATAGATGTACCAGTATTGTTTAGCCTTAGCTTGACGCGATCACCGATATACAGCGAGCTGATGTCAACAGCGGATGAATTTTTTTGATATGCTGTGTCTTTATTAATATAGTAAGTTGTTTCTTTCCCAACATCCGGCTTCACCATGATGTACATACCTTTTGGGTCGATACTTGTTACGACACCTGCGATTGTTTTCGAGTTTTGCGCAACGGTTGTCGATTCTTCAGAGACATTTGAAGTTCCGCGTAAAGCCACTACACGTCGAAGTGATACTTCCGCCTCAACCTTCATGCCCATCTTAAAGCCGTCAATCGTTGTTTCTGTATTATTAATATAAAGTAAGACATCGTTGTTGATGTTGAATGTGACTGTACGTCCGCTATTATTTTGTAATGTAATTTTACTAAGCTGTTTTTCTACTTCCCCATTTGCATTTGTATACTCTGAATAAGTAACATCAACAAATGTTCCAGTTACTTGCTGGGCAGCTTTTACAGAATGTCCTGTTGGTAACGCTACCATTATAAGCAAAAGAACTACTAGTATGTATGATATTTTTTTCAACTATTCCTGCCTCCTAAACGTATGTATTATTCATGAATAGTATAGCTCATCTATTGCTAGATTTCTTATTCAAAAAGTTGTATTTTCCCAATTGATTTCACAACTTACTTTACTTTATTGAATACAAAGATAGAGGTAGCTCCCAACTTCAAGCTACCTTTCCATTATCATACTTGAATGTCAATTGTATGTCCTGCAGTCGGATGTGGAGCATCTAACATTTCTACGAGTTGTGCTGTATTTTGTTGTTGCATGTCCATTGCCTGCTTTGTAACAGCTAAAGATACATTTTGCATTAAATTTGCTTGATTCATGGCAATTGATAACGCTGCGATATCCATTCACACACCACCTCCTATCTACTTTATCGGCCAAACATTTCATACATCAAGTATTTTTACAGATTTCTACATAAAAAAAACATCTACATCGTTAAATTGGGACTGACCTAATAACATGAGACAAATAAAAACACCTTTCATTGAATAACGGGTATTTAAACCTGAAATAATCAATGTGGAGGTGTTTTTCT
>NZ_JBIWCX010000011.1:37579-147850 GCF_044761695.1 Lysinibacillus sp. NPDC097287 | reverse complement strand
AAACGATGGAAAGCAGCACTGTCCTCACGGGAATAAATAGCGACAGTGTTGATCTTAAGCTCCGTACATGCACGGAAAATACGAATTGCAATTTCCCCACGATTAGCTACAAGAATTTTACGAATTGTCTTCATTTTAACTCCTCCAATATTTTGTATTTAATCACCATTTTTGAATCATCCAAGCTAGTACGTTACTTTACAAGAATGTTAGAATAGAAACAAATAACTGTAGTATCACACTTTACTTCTACGCAAAACGCAGCAATTTCGATTATTTACCGTGAATCCCATCTAAACGTGCAATGTCGTAAAACTAGTCATATGTACTTTCAATTTTTTATTGCTAAAGCCTTACTTGAATACCAAAACCCCTACCCCCAGAAGGTTACTTCACACAACAAAAGATTAGGTCGTCGGACGACCTCGTGTTATGATTATATGTACTAAATTCTTAAAATTCAATATCTTTTTTATTTTTCATCAATTACTGAACTCTAATTTGTAAAAGATACGTATACGACTATACTTCATGATTAATAAAACAAATTATTGAAAGAACTAATGTGGTATAGTGTTTGAAATTTAATAAAATTCAACAAAGAAATTTTCTCACGTGAACTGATGCCCAGAGATTGTCTAAGTATTGTGGAGCAACTAGCAGACCAGTAACAAATAAGTATATGTGTCATATGAGAGGCACTTTCCGCAATAAAAGCAATGGGCTTAATAGAAATCAAACAAGACACTGGAACATTTATGAAAGAAATCCCCAAAAGTCAATTGTTTTCCCCATTATCTACATCGATGCTAACAAATAATCAAAGTTGTCTAATCTTAATATAGCAGTTTATATTTTAAGAACACTAAATTAAATACTTTCATAATTCTGAAAAATTGTAGTATTATAATAGACAATAAGTTTTTTACTAAGTCATCTGATGACCGGTTGTTTGGTTGTCTTTAAGAAAAGAGCTAAGGAGCGATGAATATGAAAGTAACACTTTTTGCGACTTGTTTAGTCGACATGTTTCAAGGGGATGTAGGAAAAGCAGTCGTCGAAGTATTGGAAAGACTAGGCTGCGACATTGACTTTCCTGAAAGTCAAATTTGCTGTGGTCAACCAGCCTACAATAGTGGCTATGTAGAGGATTCAAAAAAAGCGATGAAAAAAATGATAACTTCCTTCGAGCATGCACAATATGTCGTATGCCCTTCTGGTTCATGCGCTTACATGTTCAAAGAATATCCAGAAGTATTTATGGGCGACCCTGTTTGGGAGAAAAAAGCACAAGAACTTGCAGATAAAACATATGAATTTACTGAATTTATAGTAGATGTTTTAAAAGTAGAAGACGTAGGTGCGCAATTAAAAGGCACAGCAACGTTTCATACATCTTGCCATATGACACGCTTACTTGGTGTGACGGAAGCCCCTTTTACTTTGCTAAGTAATGTAAAAAACTTGAACTACGTTGATTTACCAGGAAAAGATCGTTGTTGTGGATTTGGCGGCACATTCTCTGTAAAAATGGGCAATATTTCAGGACAAATGGTCGACGAAAAGGTACTTAATATTGAAGAAACAGAAGCTGATATCTTAGTTGGCGCCGATGCAGGATGCCTACTCAATATAGGCGGTCGTATTAACCGACAGGGTAAACCGATTAAAGTCATGCATATTGCGGAAGTTTTGAATAGCCGTTAAACGATTTCGAGGAGGGATAACGTATGTCCATGAAAACAAGCAATGATCCATTTAAAAATCGGGTCTCAAAAGAATTAACAAATACATTTATGCGTGGAGCTGTGTCAAGTGCGCAAGAACGGTTCCAAACACGCCGACTTCAACAAGCTGAATACCTAGGACATTGGGAAGAATGGCGCTCACACGGTGAAGAAATTCGCCAGCATGTACTCGAAAATTTAGATTATTACTTAAATGAATTAAGTGAAAATGTTGCCAAAAGAGGTGGAAACGTCTTTTTTGCACAAACAGCTGAAGAAGCAACTGCTTATATCCAAAACATCGCCAAAGAAAAAAACGCCAAAAAAATCGTAAAATCAAAATCAATGGTAACTGAGGAAATCAACATGAACGCTGCCCTCGAGCAGCTTGGTTGTGAAGTGATTGAGACGGACCTTGGCGAATATATTTTGCAAGTAGACGATCATGAACCACCCTCTCACATCGTTGTTCCTGCGTTACATAAAAACAAAGAGCAAATACGCGATGTTTTTAAAGAAAAGCAAGGTTACGACAAAACGGAAAAACCTGAGGAACTAGCACTGTATGTACGTGAGAAACTGCGTAATGAATACTTAACAGCTGATATTGGCATTACGGGCTGTAACTTTGCCATCGCAGAAAGCGGTTCCATTACATTAGTAACAAACGAAGGTAACGCTGATTTAGTGACAGCATTACCAAAAACACAAATTACTGTAATGGGGATGGAACGAATTGTCCCAACATTTGAAGAAATGGAAGTACTCGTTAGTTTATTAACAAGAAGTGCTGTTGGTCAAAAACTAACAAGTTATATTACAACATTAACTGGTGTTAAGGATGAGGGCGATACCGACGGGCCTGAAGAATTCCATTTAGTCATCGTAGATAACGGCCGCTCCGATATTTTAGGTAGTGAATTCCAGCCGATTTTACAATGTATTCGCTGTGCTGCCTGTGTAAACGCTTGCCCAGTTTACCGTCATGTTGGTGGTCATACGTATGGCTCCATTTATTCAGGTCCTGTCGGTGTTGTCTTATCACCATTATTAGGTGGCTACGAGGACTTCAAAGAGCTACCCTATGCCTCTACATTATGCGGCGCTTGTACAGATGCATGTCCTGTGAAAATTCCATTGCATCAGCTAATTCATAGACATCGCCAAGTAATTGTGGAAAACGAAGGAAAAGCACCCGTTTCTGAAAAGCTTTTAATGAAAGCATTCGGTCTTGGCGCCTCTTCCCCATCCTTATATAAAATGGCGACGAAAATGGCTTCACCTGTCATGTCACCTTTTACAAAGGACAATAAAATTTCAAACGGACCTGGTCCATTAAAGGCCTGGACAGAGGAAAGAGATTTCCCTGCACCAAACAAAGAAAATTTCCGTAACTGGTTCCATAACCGTCCAAAAGGAGGCAATGAACAATGACAGGTATCATTCAAAACAAAGATGCATTTTTAAATAAAATTGCCAACCAACTTGGGCGCGCACCGAAGACAAAAATCGAGCGCCCTACGTGGCAATACCAACCACAGGACCGCGTACTCAAAGATGCAACAAAGGACGACTTAGTGGCCGTCTTACAAGAGCAATGCAAAAATATTCATACGAACATGGTCCTTACAAACACAGTCGACCTACCAAATGCACTCCAAACAGTGGTCGATGGCTTTGGCGGTCGTTCCATAATCACATGGAAAGACGAACGTTTTACGCAATATGGTCTAACTAATTTAATGACCGAACAATGGGCCGGGGATGGCATCGAGCTGTATACGTGGGATGAGAAACAGCCAGAGGAAAATATCCGACAAGCAGAACAAGCAAATATCGGCATTACAATCAGTGAAATGACTTTAGCTGAATCCGGAACAGCTGTGTTATTTAGTGACAAAGATAAAGGTAGATCTGTCAGCTTCCTACCTGAAAAATCGATAATTTTGATACCGAAAAGTACAATTGTTCCACGTATGACACAAGCAGCACGATGGATTAGTGAAAAGGTACAAAAAGGTGAGAAAGTCGCTTCATGCATCAATTTCATTACGGGTCCAAGTAACTCGGCGGATATTGAAATGATCCTAGTAGTTGGTGTACACGGACCGATCAAAGCTACTTACATTGTTATAGAAGATCAGTAAAACGATTTATTAATGAGGCTGTCCAAAAAGTCTCTAAAAGCAAAACAACTAGATTTCTATATGGTAAAAACCCGCTACGCTTTCCGCGGGCAAGGCACGAGCCGCATCGCTCGCTGACGCTCCCTGCTGGGTCTCGTGCTCTTGCTTTTCCCGCAGGAGTCTACGCGGGTTTTTACCTGTATATCAAAAAAAAACAGCATGATAGAGCGCTCAGCATAATATTATCACTTTCAAGACAGTCCCCTTCTTTTAGCCTCAGCATCAAATTTCCTGCTTGTTTGTAAACTTCTATCGCTAAGAGTGTGAAATAAAAATTACCTACGCCAAAATTGTGTAAACCTCATGTATTTATTAATTTACAACTTCTTCTACTACTTTACCGTAAAATTCAGGATGCGCCTCTTTTAGGACAGCTGGTCGTAGCAATATGAGTGTTATTACAACAACAATTGTACTCGTCACAAGCAAAATACCCGTCGCTGGTAAATAATCAAACAGTACACCGTAAACTAACATACCAATTGGCATCATTGACATCGCCATCGTTTCCATTAGCCCGAGTACCCTCCCTCGATAGTCCTCTGCAATGAGCTTTTGCATATAAACCCCAAGTGGCATATTAATACCCATTTCAAAAATCGCGAAGATGAAATATAACCCAATAAAAAATAAAACTATATTCATATATGAGAAGTCTACAATTAATGGTAGCACTGCAAATAGTAAGCTACCCGATAGTAGCAATAAATTGATTTTTGAAAAGCGCAATGGTATTTTGATTTCTGCCCGGGTTGCAAAATATAAGGAGGCTGCGAGCATTCCTGCAGCTCCTGCACCCTCTATAAAACCAAAATGTCTAGAATTCACCTCTAGTAATTGGATAATTATATACGTACTACCTATCGCCACCCCAGAGAAAAATAAATTAATCCACACTGAAAGCAACATGATAATCATTATAATTTTATGTTGTTTGACATAACGGAAGCCACCCTTCAAACTAGCAATCACCTTTTCCTTTTCCACATCTTTCTCTCGTGTACTATATAAAGTGAAATTCATTGTTGCCTCTAAACAAAATGCAATCCCATATGCTACCATATGCACAATTAAGAATACATTCATTGGTAAGAATCCATACATCATCCCACCTATTACAGGGCCACCAATTGCGGCTATTGAGATGGACATTTGGTTAAATGACATAGCACTTTGCAAACGCTCAGGATTAACGAGTGTGGCAATTGCAGAACTAAACGTTACCCCTGAAAATGCCGAACATAACGTATATAAAATTGTTGCTACATAAATCGCATTTACCGACATACCGATTGTTTCCGTATAAAGTAACAAGCCACCTGCTGTTAGTATTCCCCCAGCCTGCGCAAGTAAAATCGTACGCTTTTTCGGGAAATTATCTGCTACATAACCTGCAAATGGCGCAACAAGTGCTCTCGGTAATACAGAGCAAATCATATTAATCGCAAAACTCATTGCTGAACCGGTCAACGCTAAAATATACAAACTAATACCGAAAGAAAGGACACTCGATCCCAACATTGCAATCATTTTACTCGCCGTAAATGTCCACAAATGATACGTCGCTTTTCTATACTTCTCTGCTTCACTCATCAAACCCCTCCAATTGTTTAACTTAACTAAAATGTTTAATTTAATTAAACAAAATATACCATATTCTTCTCTTTTCACGCAAGTAAAAGTTTAATATAATTAAACATATGAAAGGGTGAGGCTATGGAGTCTTTAGGCACGCGTATTAGAAAATTACGTAAAGAACAAAAATTAACATTAGAGGCACTAGCCGGAGATCGTTTGACAAAGGGCATGCTGAGCCAAATAGAAAACGATAAAGCCAAGCCTTCGATTGAAAGTTTGCAATATATCGCAGAGCGTCTCGGTGTCGAGGCAAGTGAATTATTGGAACAAGTAAATCCAACTTCATTACGCAATCTTTTAGAGGATGTTGAGTCATTATTTACGAAGTTGAAAAACGGTGATCAGGACAACCATCAACAAATTGTGGATATGATTGAGCCATATGTGACGGAATTGCCACTTTGTTATGAGTCAGGTCGATTACTTTATATTTATGCTGCTGCTCTAAATACGGCTGGTATCGGGACTTGGGAACCTCCACTTATCCAGGCACGTGCAATTTTCAAAGACATTAATTTACTAAGTCATTGGTTTGAAACCTATGTATTACAACTCGGCATATTATTAGAAGACCGCCAGTATGACGCTGCATATGACTGTATTTTGCAAGCAAAAATGGAAAGCGAGCAAGACAACGTTCAATTAGATACACGTGATGCAAGCAAACTGTCGTACTATATTGCCATCATGCAACTAGCAATAGGTGAATACGAAGCCGGGAAAAAGTTAATAAATGAATCAATTACTAATGCACACCAAAATCAGTTGTATTATTACATTGACGATATGTATCGCATTGCTGCTTACTGTGACATGATTGATGGTGATTTCAAACAAGCAGAACATATGTTGAAGAAGCTGGAGCAGTATCGAGTGTTTGCAGAGCATGAAATTGTGGATGCATTGATATTTGTGTTAAAAGCACATTATTATAGTAACTATCTACAGGATTATCAAAAAGCATTAGAAGAAATAGAGTGTTTTAAAGCACTCACACATAGTGATTCTCCACAAATTGATGAAAGCTTTTATTTCGCAGAAAAAGGGAAATCATTGTATTTACTCGGACGTTATGATGAAGCAAAAAAAGCATTTGAACAATTTACTAATGTCCCTGCTTTCATTTTACATCCGTACGATATACTGAGTATGAATGAGTGCTTCTCTTACAAAGCACTTTGCTACGTACAGTTTGGCGAGCTTACAACTGCTTTTGAAATTGCGAAAAAAGCCTATGTTGATACGCTAGATTTAATTGATTTACCGTATAAGCAAACCATCGAGCGTGTTTACTTTGACATTAAAGCACAAATTGACACGAAAAAGGACCTGTAGAAAATTCTTCTACAAGTCCCTTTTTTAAGCCGATTTATGTTGGGCCCTTCTTATTTCGAAAATTTTCGAACCTGAAAACAATAGTAAAGCTAACCAAATAATACTGAATGCCAGTAATTCTACATTACTAAATGGTTCTTTATACAACACTACCCCTAAAATTAACATGGTCGTTGGTGACACGTATTGAATAAACCCTAATAAGTATAGTGGTATATTTTGTGCGCCTTTCGCAAATAAAATTAACGGCACTGCTGTGACGACTCCACTCAAGATCATCAAAATATTTGTTTTTGCATCTACATGTAAAAATGATGCCTGCTCCGTCATAAATAAATAGACATAATAACCAAGCGCAAATGGCAAGATAAATAACGTCTCAAGGGCTAAGCCTCGTGTGGCATCGAACGTAATTTTCTTTTTCAGCACACCATACGTAGCAAATGATAATGCAAGAAGTAAAGCTACCCAAGGGACTGTACCATAATTAATCGTTAAAATAAGGACGGCGATAAACGCAATACCTGTTGCTGCCCATTGTATGCGATTCAGTGATTCTTTGAAGAAAATCACGCCAAAAATAACTGATAGCAATGGGTTGATATAATACCCAAGGCTTGTCTCAATGATACGCTCATGCGTCACAGCCCAAATATATAAATACCAGTTCATCGAAATGAAAAATGAAGCCGCTGCTAACAACCAAAAAACCTTCTTATTTGTCCATAAGTACTTTATATCAGCTACTAACATCTTACGTTTACCAATTAGTATCACGACTAATACCGTAAAGACAAAGGACCAAATAACGCGTCCTAATAATATTTCCATACTGTCCACATGCTCAAGCATTTTCCAGTAAAGTGGGAAAGAACCCCAGATGGCATAAGCTAGAAACGCTGCCCATACCCCTTTTTTCTCGTTTGACATTGCACTATATCTCCTACTCTAGTTGTATCTCTGCAGATTAGACTAATTATAGGACTTAAGCTAAGTACTGTAAATGCTCATTTTGTGTTTGTTGCATTTCAATGTCTATGCGAGCGATATAATAGGTTGATAAGCGTATATAAATGGTGAGTAGCTCTACTTGTTACCCCCTCAAAAAAAGCATCCTGATTAGATTTCATTAATAGTTAAGCTATTGGGGATAATCATGTTATAAAATATCGCATGTTATATAGCGTAAAATGATGGGCTTCAACAAGCGATTGTATCACTCATTAGGTATATTAATTAAGGATGAACTGAGGATTAACCTTATTGATTAATTTACTTAAGTGGCATGAATGTCTAATTAGTTCGAAAAAAACGAACTGGACGTATGGGAGGTAAATATGAATATACAAATATTGAGCTTTAAAGAAAGCGATATTAAAGAAATTGTTTCACTGTTTTACGAAACAGTCCATTCAGTCAATTTAAAAGATTATTCCCAAAACGAATTAGATGCTTGGGCACCAAGAGAGGATAAAGAATCGAAAATTAATTCTTGGAGCGTTTCACTAAGTAAAAATTTATCATTTATAGCAAAAGTCGAGGGAAAAGTTGTGGGCTTTTGCGATTTAACCTATGATGGGCACTTAGACAGATTATATGTTCATAAAGATTATCAAGGTCAAGGTATAGCTTCCGCTTTAGTTGATAAGCTTGAAAGTGAAGCGAAAAAGTTAAATCTGTTTGAAATTGATACAGATGCAAGTATTACAGCCAAGCCATTCTTTGAACACAAAGGCTACTTTACTGTTTGCTCACAAACGGTTGAGCGAAAAGGTGTCAAATTGACTAATTATAAAATGGTAAAAAAGATAATTTGTTCATCCCCTTATACTCTCTTATAAAGTAAAACAAATTTTCTAATAAATATCTAGTTGATTGGAGTGGAAGAGGATGACTCCTAGGGGATCGGCGAGCACTTTGAGACCCTGCAGTAGCGATAGGGGAACGAAGGCTAAAAACGTCACGTCCTGTGACAACGCCTTCATGACCAACATCCTGTAGCTGACGCTTCGCTTTCGCTACATAAAACATCTGTTGACCCAAGCGGCTCAAAGCTCGCCCCTGGAAAGCACCGTCTGTAACGGAAATCAACGGGTCATTCATCTATTACCCTTTTTTGTTCGATTCTAGCTCAGATATGTATTTTCTCACCATACTGTAGCTGATATCAGGGTTAATCTGGCGTTTAATGCGAATGTGAATTTCTTTAATGCCTACCCCCTGCTCGCGTAAATCACGGATCATTGACTTAAGTGGGCCTGAAAGTGATTCCTTTGAGAAAACCGTGAATTTACTTAGCTCAATCAGTAATTCAGTATTTTGGCTACGAAGCTCTTTCATCTCATCTACAATGCAATTATTCTCCGTTATCTTTTTTTGTAACACAACATTTTTCTGTGTCAATTTTTGTATATCTGTTGTAAGTACATCATTTTGTTTTTTTAAGTTTTTTCGCTCTTGCTCTAATACGTATTGCTTTTCACCCAATCCCTCTTGAATGGCGTTGTATAATGCTTCTACTTGCAATAGCTCTTTGTAGCGATCTTGTGGTAACAGCATTAATGTATCAGTTGCTTTCACAGCAAGCGTTCCGTCTTTCAGCGTTTCATAGGATAGTGCTAATTGGTCCATTTTTTTGATCATTGGTCATTCACTCCATTACAAAGATGTTTGTGTAATGGTATAACGTACTTTAACATTCACTAACTTCCTTCGTTTTTGATAATCATTCTCAATTATGTATTATCATAGTTTCTTAAATTCATTTTGTCAAAGCAAAAAGCTCTTTGTACGCAGCTGGTACAAAGAGCTTCACATTTACATTTTTTTTAGTTTTTCATATTCGAGCTGTAATTGTTCAATACGCTTGCGGCCTTCTTCACGGTTTCTCGCTGTTTCTGCTTGAATTTGCTTCGTTTCTTGAATACCACTCATAATTGTTTGCCATGTTGTTTCAATTGTTTCAATCTTAATGCTTGGGCTACCTGCTGTACGTGCAATATTGACGCTATTTTTACTAATATTTTCAGCATTGCGCACTAGCATTTCGTTAGTACGACGATCAAGCTCACTCATTGAATCTGCGATTAACTTTTGACGCTGTAATGTCACCGCATGAATAAGGCCTTGCTTAAAAATCGGAATCGTCGTCACAAATGCTGAGTTAATTTTACCGATAAGGTGATTATTGCCTTGTTGCATTAAACGAATTTGCGGTGCCGATTGGAATGACACTTGCTGCGCCATTTCTAAATCATAACGACGTTGTTCAAGTAACTCAATCGCACGTTGCATAGACTCATATTCCATAGCCGCTAATTGGTCACCAGTTTGCGCTTTTTGCTCAAGTGCAGGTAGTGTCGCACGTACTTGATCTGCCTTTACTTCAATCGCCGCTACATATTTACTTAATGTTTGGAAGTAATTTAAGTTTTGATCATATAAATGTTCAAGGTCTACTGTATTGCGTTTCATTTCGACCTCATATTTTTGAATTTCATTGAAAATCACATCGATTTCCTTATTCATACTGTCATATTTAGAGAGGATTCTTTCAAGTTGCTCCTTACCCTTACTGAAAAGTCTTGTTAGGAAGCCGCCTTTTTTCTCCTCTGTAAAATCTTTCGGGTCGAATTTATCCATAATTTTATTTAAATTATTTAATAGCACACTCGATTCCTCAAGCTTGCTTGCTTTCATCGTAGCAAGCATTCTATCTGAGAACGTGGAAATACCACTTGCCGTTTCCTTCCCAAGTTCAAGCATTGCAATTTGATCTTTCACGTCAATTTTTTGCGCAAGTGCGTGCACTTCTGGATCTTGCTTTAACGCAAGCTGATTTTGTGCAATTTGCGAACGCTCTTGCTCAGACACAAGCTGTGTTGGTGCTGGTGTAGGTTGTAATAACGGATTTGACTGTGGCTGCAATAATGGATTTTCTGAAGCGAATGGATCTTTTGGTTTGAATAAATCATTGTCGAATTCTGACATGCGTAATACCCCCTGCAATTAATATCTATTATGTTAATACGATTGGAAGGTGAAAAAGGTTTCATTTTTTCGAGCACTATTAAAATTGACCATTTATGCCCCTTTAACATCTTCTTTTCCTAAATTATAGCTTGTTTGAAATACAAATACGACTGAATTGCCGAAATAACTCACATCATTTGTTTTGAACTTCAAAAAAGCAGCCACATTAAGTAGCTGCTTTTCCTCATCATGTAGTCACTTTTAGCACCGTTTTAATTTTTTGAATCAGTCCACCTGAGCTATATGTCAGTACACTTCGTTTGTAGAACGATAAGCTAAATAAGTACACGACAACAATTGTGCCAATTAAAAGACCAAGTGATAACATTGGCTCTATCACACCAATATCCGTCGCACCGATTCGCATTGGCATCACCATACCTGATGTAAATGGTATATACGAGAATACTTTGATAAGTATTGTATCTGGGTTACCAATGCCCGACAGCATGACATAAAAGCCGATCAGTGTAACCATTATCGCTGGCATTAAAACCTGCCCTGCTTCCTCCACTTTTGATACAAGTGAACCAAATAATGCCCCGACAATTAAAAATAGCACAATCGTTGAAAGTAAAAAGACAACTACATAAATCAAATACCCAATAGATAAGTCTTGAATGATACTTGTCGCCATATCCCAAATAGCGCCGTCTTTTGCAAACTTCGCGTACAGTAAGAATACCCCGAATATTATGGCCATTTGTGTAATTGCCAGTAGTAGTACCCCTGTGATTTTCGCTTTGAAATGTGTAGTTGGTTTAACACTTACTAGCAACATTTCCATTGCGCGCGAGCCCTTCTCAGATGCAATTTCAGTTGTAATCATCGATAAAAATGTTGAAATGAAGAAGTATATTAAAATACCAACCGCGTACGATACAAATTGACCTGCTTGCTTCTCTTCTTCGCTTTTCCCGCCAGTTGTCTCTTCATTTAGATTCTTATTCGTAATAATCGTTTCTGCCGCCATAATTTGTGCAGCTTGTTCTGGAGACAGTGATAATTGCTGTACAGCATAATGCTGACCTGCATATTGTAACAGTGAAGAAATCGTCGATTGATCATTTAGCTTCAACGGTGTGAATGTTGCAATTTCAGCATGTAATTGACCTTTTTGATCACTTACCTCAACAATTGCTGCTATGTCTCCATCTTTTGCCTGTTGCTCTAACACGCTTAAATCCGTTTCATCCTGAACAAATTCCATATCACCATTTGATATAAAAATCTCACTTAAATCAGCCTTCGTATCATTGATGATGGCAATTTTTTGCGCCTCGTCATCGCCTGTAAAGATTTCTTTAATATCCGACCAGAAAATTGCAACGGACATCACAGCGATATAAAGTAAAGTCATTAACACAAAGGACTTTGACTTTATTTTCGACATATATAGTTGCTTCATTAATAAATTAAACTTCGACAACGTTGCCACCTACCTTATCTTTGAATATTTCATCTAGTGATAAATAATCTAAGCTGAATTTTTCGATGTACTTCCCATTTGAAAGCTTTTCGAAGATAGCTTGTGCAAAACGCTCATCCTCAAGTGTTAACACAGTTTGCTCTTTTTCATCACGTACTTCTTTGACACCTTCAAGCGATTGTAGTTCCGCAATCGACCAATCTGTACGCACAGCGAGCTTCGTTTTACCATACTGTTTCTTCAAGTCTAGTAAGCTTCCTGAAAATAGTGAGACACCACGTTTTAATAAGCATAAATGGTCACATAGTTCCTCGACATTATCCATTTGATGACTTGAGAACAAAATCGTTGTGCCCTGCTCTTTTAAAAGTAAAATGGCATCTTTCAATAAATCTTTATTCAGCGGATCGAGCCCACTAAATGGTTCATCTAAAATTAAAAATTGCGGCTTATGAATGAAACTAGCGATCAACTGTACCTTTTGCTGATTCCCCTTCGACAGAGTCTCCGCTTTATCCTTACGCTTTTCCTCTAAATCAAAACGGCTAATCCAAAAATCGATATCCTTTTTCAGTTCTTCCTTCTTCATGCCGCGTAGTTCACCGAAAAATTGCAGTTGCTCATCTACTTTCATCGTCGGGAAAATACCACGTTCCTCAGGTAAATACCCGAGTACATCACGGTTAATGCTATTAACAGGCTGGCCGTTCCACGTTATCGTGCCAGCAGTCGTTTCCTGTAAATCTAAAATCATACGGAACGTCGTCGTTTTCCCCGCTCCATTTTGGCCAATCAGTCCGAAAATCTCACCTTTTTCAATCGTGAAATTTAAATTATCGACTGCTGTAAAATCCTTATACTTTTTCGTGACATGTTGTAATTGTAATGTCATCTCATATCCTCCTTAACCTTCATATACATGTAGTACTTGCTTCAGTTGTTTTTTACGACCTTGAATTTTCGAAATAGGTATCCACAACAGCAGCCCAACTACTAAACTTATGACACCTATTCCAAATGATGATAAACCTTCTGGAAATTCTGTTAATCCAATGCCTATATTGATAAAACCCAGCAAAATATTTAACAATGTTAATGGAATAAAGAGCTTATTCATTGATTGTAAATAATAAATTTTTGAAGGTGCATCTGAATACAACTCAAATTCTCCATCTGCTGCTTCTTTCCGGAAATAAGCCCAACCTGCGAATTTAGAGACACATTCAATATTCATCGTCTCTAAAAACTCATAATAATCTTTGCTTTTCTTATTGATCCATTCATTACGATAAATGTATTTACCTGGCTCACCCTTCACAAATGTAAAGTAGCCTAAAACATTTTTTCGGAGGTGCCAACCTTGTGTAGCCATTTCATTAACCCATTTTTCTTCTTTTTCATAGTCTAGAAAAAATCGAAACATTTTCTTCTTCATTTATGCTCCTCCTTAACATTTCAGCTTTTAGTGATTGGCGGCATTTTATCGTTTTCATATGTAACCCTCCACTAATCTGTAAACAGATCCAGTTATTCTTTCAATTGCTATCGTAACTTGAACTGGCTTATTAAAGGTATTCCAAATCATACAACCTCAGGATTATTAACAGTACTGATTGTGACTAATCGATATTCCGGAGTATCACTAATCTCAAAACTAAATATTCGGAGATTGAAGACCTAACTATGTTTTGCGAATAATTACCCTTCCCCCTCCGTTATACGGATACCATTGTCAAAAAGTTCCCTTAATCTTAAAATTTCATGATTTACTACTTGTTTGCCTGTTGCAGTAATGATGTATTCCTTTTTTCGACCATCGCCCTCAAGCGCTTCAATCCATTCTCGTTCTTGTAGTGTTTTAATGGCACCATAAATTGTTCCCGCTCCAAGACGTACACGCCCGTTACTCATTTCCTCAACCAATTGCATAATGCCGTACCCATGGCGCGCTTCATACAGCGCCAATAAAATATAATAAACGCCCTCTGTTAATGGCGGATGCTCCTGTGTCATGATAAAAACCTCCTCTATATCGACAATCAATATATCAGCTGACGATACAATTAAAATATATCAGCAGTCGATATAGTTGTCAATTATTATTTTCCATAAAAAAAACAGTGTAGCTATTTTATCTTCGCCACACTGTTTTCATTCAAATTAATTTTTTCGAAAGAATCGCACATAGCCCTAAGAAATCTATGTCGTTCAACTGCCGCTCCGGCCACACAGGCATAAAAGCATCCATTTCAATTCCCTTAGCAATAACCTGTTGACGCCAGTTTGTATTTTGTAATAACACATGTACCTTCTCCGTCAATGCGTTTGTTGAAAAGATGATATTTTCCGTTGGTATTGTTGGGGTAAGCGCATGTCCAACATAAGTAGCCAGTACCTCCGCAATAACTGTACATATCTTGTCAAAGTGCTTCTCATATAATTTGACATCCTCAGCAGAATTGACAAAACAAACTTCAATCAAAATTGCCGGCATTGTCGTACCATTTAAAAAAGCAAGTTCTTGTCTCTTTTTAGCCCCACGATTTTTCAAACCTGAGGCATTTGAAATTGCTTTACTCATTGTAGCAGCTAGTGAAACTGCGTCATAATACAGCACTTCTGTTCCTATACCATGCTGTACTCGCTCCTTACTTACGTTAAAATGTACACTTACATCTACTTTCCGCTTCGTCGTATTATGTTGTCGTACCAAATAACTTAAATTATTGGCCTGACTCTTCGATACATTATCTTCAATTTTTATCGTTGGTATTTTATTCGCCTTCAAGATCTCTTCTACTCGATTGACAACTTTTCTAGCTTCCTCAACCTCATCCAATATATCACTAGTGCCTGATCCAACACACCAATGCCCCGGGCTTATTGTAATCATTTTTAACATCCCTTCTCCCTTTATGAACTATATACAGATTTAATAAGGAAAAAGAGACAATAAACTCAATTACACTCGTAAAAATTGTTCCTCGTATGACCAACTCTGAAAATCCAAGACTATTTTTCGTGTGAGTATTAAAGGAATATGCGGTATCCATATAATATAAAGATATGATTGAAAAAAGAGCGATTTCGTATGAAGTATCTAAAGCCTAATCTCTCATTGTTGTATGTGAGAAATTAGGCTTTTTATTTTTAGGTTTGCGTTATGTTGTGTATACGCATTTTCCGGGCGTTACCCCATATATACTTCATTTCATCTTTTTTAAGTCCCTATTATAATACTGGTAACTTCGTCTTACTGAAAGAACGAAAATTCATCACTAGATGTGCTAACATACCTGCAACCAAACCCCAAAATGCACCACCTACTCCTAAGAGAGTCACATTTGCAGCAGTAGCTAAGAACGTGATAAGTGCTGTTTCACGATTATTTGGGTCCCCTAAAGCTTCTGATAGGCTACTGCCAATCGTCCCCAATAATGCCAAGCCCGCTAGAGTTGCGATAAAAGTCGGAGGTAATATTAAAAATAGTGTTACGAGTGTAACCCCAAAAATACCAACAACTATGTACATCAAGCCACATATTATTCCGGCTAGATAGCGTTTTGATTTGTCTTTATGGGCATCAGGGCTTGTACAAATTGCGGAAGATATGGCTGCGATATTAAAAGCATGTGAGCCAAACGGAGCCATAATTAATGAACCAATACCTGTAACGGCCAATATAGGATTTGCGCTGGTTTCAAATCCATCTCTCCTTAATATCAACATACCCGGGATATATTGCCCGCTTAAAGTGATGATAAATAACGGTAAAGCTACACCAAATAAAGACGTTAAAGAAAACTCAGGCATTGTTAACACTGGTAGCGCAAAATCAAGTCCAATACCTCGAAAATTAACTTTATTAAAAAGGATGAGATATAATAAACCAACAGCTAAAATTCCTACTACAGCAAACCGTGAAACAAGACGCTTTAATACGATATACGTAATAAACAACATTATAACGAAAGCCGGTTCCACTTGGGCTCCGCCAAATGCCGCTATACCAAACTGCAGCAATATACCAGCCAATAAACCAGCTGAAATGCCAGGGGGAATGTATTTAATAAGGCGTTCAAACATTCCCGTCATCCCCAAAATAATGAATCCTATTGCAGAAATGATGTAAGCACCGATTGCTTCATTATATGAAGTAAACAATAATGCCGATGCTAAAAATGCTACCCCCGGAGTAGACCAAGCTGTAATAATAGGCTCTTTATATTTGTAACTCAACCATACTCCTGTTATTCCCACACCTATAGAAAGGGAGAAAACCCATGAGGCGGTTAATTCGGGACTTAGGTTCGCAACTTTAGCAGCTTGGAATACAATCGCAAAAGTTCCTCCATAATTAATAAGAACGGATACTAATGCAGCTATTGATGGAAAAAAAAGATCATCTACATTAATCACATTAGTTTTGGATTTCATCTTGTACTCACCTCTTTAAATGTTAGATTGTTCATCATACTCAGTAACTTTGTAATTCATAATTCGTATTATTTATGAGAAATACTTTTTACAATCTACTGGAAGCAATCGCAAATCTTTAAAAGATTTGTGTTCCATGTTTACAAGTTAGAATATAAAGGGAAGCGGCTTGTTAAAGAAGACACTCGCCTACTCACTTTCGATAGCTCTTGCTCATTTTCGATATTCTTAAGAGTTATTGCAACGAGTTCGCCAATCTCATCCATCGCTTCCTCGTCAAAACCACGTGATGTCACGGCTGCCGTGCCAAGACGGATTCCGCTTGTTACAAACGGTTTCTCTGGATCAAAAGGGATTATATTCTTATTAGCCGTAATACCCACTTTATCAAGCGTTATTTCTGCAGCCTTTCCTGTTACGCCAAGTGAACGCAAATCCAACAAAAGCAAGTGGTTATCCGTTCCATTTGAAACAATGTCTATACCTTCCGATTTTAACTTCTCTGCCAATCGTCTTGCGTTCGTAACGATAGCTTGTGCATACACTTTAAAGTCATCAGTAAGCGCCTCGCCAAGTGCTACAGCTTTTGCGGCAATCACGTGCATAAGAGGTCCACCCTGAATACCTGGAAAAACGGATTTATCAAGCTTTTTACCATACTCTTTTGCAGTCTCCTCATTACACAAGATCATACCTCCACGAGGTCCACGGAGTGTTTTATGGGTTGTTGTTGTCACAAAATGAGCATAAGGAATTGGGTTTGGATGTAGGCCTACAGCGATTAGGCCGGCAATGTGCGCAATATCCGCCATAAAGAAAGCACCCACTTCATCGGCAATCTCGCGAAATTTCTTGAAATCAATTTCTCTTGGATAAGCGCTGGCCCCTGCAATAATCAGCTTCGGCTTTGTTTTCTGAGCAACTTCAAGGACATGATCGTAATCAATATGTTGGTTATCCTCACGAACACCGTACTGAACAAAGTTAAATTGCTTCCCGCTAAAATTGACTGGACTTCCGTGGGTTAAGTGTCCACCATGAGACAAATTCATCCCTAATACAGTGTCTCCTTGTTCAAGAATTGTGTAGTAAACAGCCATGTTTGCCTGTGAACCGGAATGAGGCTGAACATTCACATATGATGCACCAAAAATCTCTTTTGCGCGTTCACGAGCAATCTCTTCAGCAATATCAACGTACTCACAACCTGCATAATATCTGTGTCCTGGATAGCCTTCAGCATATTTATTCGTCAGAACTGACCCTTGCGCTTCCATCACTGCCTTTGAAACAAAGTTTTCAGAGGCGATTAATTCAATTTTTGCTCTCTGACGCTCTAGTTCGTTTTTAATAGCTTCATAAATTTTCAAATCTTGCATTTTGATATGATTCATCGCTTGATTCTCTCCATTCACTAATTAATTGGTCACCCTAATTCCTATCCGAGTAGGTTTTAATATCTCATCTAAAAGTTGAAGGTAACTATTAAACCAAATTGGGCTTAAATATCTTTCCATCTTCAAACGGACTCTCTTTTGCGGTTAGTTGATGTGGTTTAATGCAATAAACTTGGACTGCCGATCCATAAACAGCAGATCTATATTTATCAACATGTTGTTTGGAAAGTGGTCGACTATAGTAACCTGGAACGTATTTATCCATCATCTCCTGCAACATACTTGTCGCTTCCCCTAAATCAATGACAGGCTCCGCTTCCCCGAAAAGCATGACACTCATATAAGCTGTATCTGTCTTTGCTGGAACGGGGTCAGTAATTGTGCCGTATTCCGCACATACTGTGAAACAGACTTTAGCATTATCCTTCATGATTTGGTTCCTTCTTCCTCCCTCTGCACCATGAAAATAGATCTTGTCATGCAACCATACAAAATTTAGAGGTACTACATATGGATGTTTCCCGTCTGATAAGCCAAGATGACCAACCCTCGAAGTACGTAGAAAATTCTCGATTTTTTTCTGATTCTTACACTCCCGCGCCTGATACCGTACTGAATTCAAATCGGATCCACTCCTTTTTTGTTCTTCCTGCTGTCATCCTTAATGAACATACATTACGCAAACCTTTCGCGTATGTGTGAAAGTGGATGTATCAACAGGTTTTTCCACTTGTATGTAGTTTAGTAGTTATTGGAATGGTATGATATATCCAAATATACAGATTTTTATCAGTCCATAAAGGAGTGCGATGTAAAGTGCTGCAAATAGATCGACACGATAATAAACCAATCTGGAAACAGCTACTTAATCAAGCTATACATAATATCACAAGCGGAAAATGGAAAGCTGGTTATCGGTTGCCCCCGACTCGCGAACTCGCTCAACAATTAGGAATCGCTCGTTCAACGGTACAGGCAATGTATGAAGAACTCTTTAGTAGAGGATATACTGTTACCTCACGTCGTGGAGGAACACGAGTAAGCGACTGGAACCAGCCCTTGATTTCAAAGGAAGAGAGATCAGTTCACCGCCTGACACCACCTTCCCTTCCTGTTTTAGAAGAAGCAGTAGACCGATTACATGATTGGTCCGGAGAGAAAAGCAATAACGCTAGTGATATTGATTTTTCCCCCCATGAGCCTTATCTAGATCCACTATTTCAGAAAAAATGGAGGCAATCATTTCTCCACGCTTCGGCCAAAGCTGACTTGTCCTGCTGGACGTATGGAAACTCTTTTGGATACGAACCATTACGATGCCAAATCCAACACTATTTATCAGTAGAAAGAGGAATCCATGTTGATATTGAACAGATTTTACTTACATCCGGAGCTCAGCAAAGCATAGACTTAATCACACAAGCACTTCTTTTAGAGGGAGACACAGTAGCTGTTGAGGATCCCGGATTTCCTCCTGCTTGGCTGACAATGATGTACCGAAAGATGAACATCATGCCTGTGCCAGTCGATGAACAAGGTATAGTGGTCGACTGTATTCCTAAACAATCTAAACTTGTCTTTGTTACGCCTTCCCATCAGTCTGCAACCGGTGTGATCATGTCTGTAAAGCGGAGAAGGCAATTATTTGAATCGGCCATTCGCAACCAATCCTGGATTATAGAAGACGATTATGATAGTGAATTTCGCCATAGTGGTGAGCCGCTTCCGACATTGTTTAGCCAAGAGCCTGCGTGTACAATCTACCTGATGAGCTTTTCCAAAATGATTGCTCCAGGAATTCGAATTTCAGCCATTGTTGGACCAGTTGAAGCAATAGCCCAAATAGCTCGCGTACAAAAACTCACTTCTCGGCAACTTCCTATCATGGAGCAGTTAACGCTTACTCATTTTATTGAGCACGGCCATTTCATGCTACATATGAGACGAGTCAGAAATGTCTACCGTCGCAGACACGAGGCCATGATAAAAGCGATCGCTTCGACCAAATTAGGAGAAGTTTTTTCAGTCAAAGGCGTAGAAACGGGTCTGCATATGTTACTAGAAGCAGGTGAAGATTTTAATGAAGAAGAAATGACAAATAAAGCATTAGAGAACGGGGTCCGTGTCTACCCTCTCAGCCCTTATTGTCTCGAAAGTACGCGAAAAGGGTGGGTATTAGGATACTCCAAAGTGGATGAAGAAGCGATTATGCGTGGCATTAGTCAATTGTCTAATATTATTAGGTAATGTCAGTTTTAAAAAATGAGGACTTTCCCAAAAGTCAGATATCACTGACTTTTGGGAAAATCCCTTCTTATATTTCAAAATCATCATTTTCTAGTTACGACTGGTAGAGAAAAGTCTATAAACTATCGTGCCTTAAGCCCTCCCTTTCATCTGACTCCAACGACCATGGTGCATCACTGTCTATCGCTCCCTCAAGGGAAGCACTCATAGGAGATTTATCTTATTCAGGTTGCTACTACCAGCATTTAATGTAATCGGCCATAGAAGGGTTGTTTCAAATGATAATCATCATTGAACGTGCATATGGTCAGGATATTCATAAAAATTCTATTATCGTACGTATTATGACAATAGAAGGCAAAGTGATTCAAACCTTTTCTATTGCATTTCATTGATTGGATTAAAGAACACGGTTGTAACACGTAGCTATGGAAAGTACAGGTGTATATTGGAAACCAATTGTTATTATTACTCATAGGCTTACTCAAGTATGATAGTCCAATTTTAAAATAGCTACGAGCTGTTCATTTAAATAGCATGCACTCTCCGTAAAATCATTGTTGTACCATTCAATGATCATGCCGATAAGCGCATTGGCATGATACGCACTTATATAATCGACACTAATCTCACCTATTTCATTTTGAGCCATGTCTCTTTTCAGTAATTCGTGAATTTTTTCAAACAACATATAATAATAGGTTAGTGGAACATTCTTTGAAAATACAATCAGATAAAACTTTTTATATTTCTCAATATGATGAAATATCCGCACTGTTTTAGCATCAAGCAAACTTTTATTGAACTTATAAACGGCTCTATATGGCTCCTCGTAGGATTGCTCTAAGTCCATCATAATTTCCTTAAAGTATTCTTCAAATAGCTTTTCTTTTTGTTCATAGTGTAAATAAAATGTTCCCCTATTCACCTTGGCCTCACGACATATTTCGGCGATTGAAATATTCTCTAAAGGTTTTTTCCCTAACAATGTGAGTAAAGCCGCGTGTAATGCTTGTTTTGTTTTCACCACGCGCAAATCTTGTCCAGTCATTTTTTCACCTCATAATTGAACAGTTTTTTTAAATGTGTTTATTATTGAACAGTTCCTATATTTCTGAGTATTGAAATCACTTACGCTATTATTATATTATTTTATTGAACACATGTTCAATACATAACCTGATTCACTGGTTGCCCTAGCACCCACTAAATCAGATTATATCCTCCGGCGGATGTCACAAATTTTGTAAAGGTGTTTATCGTGCGTGCACGATACAAAATTCGGACGCAATTTCACCGAGGCGAAATTGATATTAATAGGAGGTCTTTTTGATGAGATTAGAAGGCAAAGTAGCAATTGTTACAGGAGCAGCTTCAGGCATGGGTAAAGCAATTGCTGAAGGTTATGCAAAAGAAGGCGCAAGAGTGGTCGTTTCTGATTTAAATTTAGAAGGAGCGCAGGCTGTTGTCGATGCTATTCAAGCAGCCGGCGGCGAGGCAATCGCAGTACAAACAAATGTCGCATCAACTGAAGACTTACAACGCTTATTTGATGAAACAAAAAGTGCTTTTGGCAATTTAGATATTTTAGTAAACAATGCAGGTATTATGGATGGCATGGAGCCTGTTGGTGAAATTTCTGACGAACGTTGGGACAAAGTATTCGCAGTAAATACAACTGCAGTAATGCGTTCAATGCGTATGGCAACAGACATTTTCTTAGCACAAGGTCACGGTGTATTCGTCAATAATATTTCAGCTGGCGGTTTATATGGTGCACGTGCAGGAGCAGCTTATACTGCCTCGAAACATGCTGTTGTTGGCTTAACAAAAAACACAGCATTCATGTATGCTGATAAAAACATTCGTTGTAACGGTATTGCACCAGGTGCTGTTGCCACAAACATCTCTTCTTCTATGGCAAATATCAGCCATGCAGGAGTTGCGCGTCAGGGATTAGGGATGGCCATTAATCCACGCATTGGACAACCAGAAGAAATTGCACAACTTGCTATTTTCTTAGGCTCTGACGAATCTAGCTTTATCAATGGACAAGTAGTTACAGCTGATGGTGGCTGGACAGCTTACTAACAAAAAGAATGCACGTACATGGACCAAATCCTGTGCGTGCATTTTATATATTAATTGGGGTAGTAAAGCACTTAGATTAACAGTGTTTTAGGATTCACTAAGTCCATTGTGCTTACTGACGACATACTACTTAGCGAAACACTTTTTAGTATCCCTATTCGCTGTTGCCACTTCGTGTATCTTCATATTTGTGCTTTTGCACGCCAATATTGAACCCATAAGTACACTAAATTAGCTGTACCTTGATTTCAAGCTCTCTAACACTGCCATTAAAACAGTGCTAACGTTTGTTGTTCTACTTCTTCAGTTTAATGACTACGATCTTCCTCACGATAAGGATTCACATAGAAAATACAATCCTCTGCATTTGATGATTCATCCATGATTTAATTTCCGTGAACCACTTGTTTCTTCAAAGCCATTAACACATCATAATCCAAGAAAAGTCGATCCATTGTGCTCACAGACATACGTTAATCAAAGCCAAAATCATTGGCCAGCATCTGACTAATCGCCACCGCACTAGGTTGACCGTTCAATACAAGAGAATACGCTATATACTCAAAAGTCTCACCGTACGCGAGTTGTGCCTTCGTTGTTTTCACTAGTTCAACATCTTTTTCTATCTTTTCCTGCGCTATTAGGTATTTTTGAATAGATTGAGCGTTTCTTGAACTTTAAATACTGTAAAAAATCAGCATTCACTTTACCGAAATCACTTGATTTAGAGATACTAACCTTTGCTATATTGCCATCTGGCAATCCATTATTATCATTAGATTGGCAGCCCACAAGGATAAAAGACAATGAGAAAAGATATAACAAGAACTTTTTCATATAGTCCCCCTTCAATCCTATTTTTCTAGTACATTCAGACGAAACAGACCCTCTTTACACTTCTTAATATTACCATTATTCTCAAAATTTAAGGTTACATAGAATGATCGATTTGTTAGGACATATTTCATCGTATTCAAGGAATATATAAGGTAGGGACTATACAAATTACGATGAAGGGACGTGTAATAATGCCAGTCACAATTTACGAACAACAATGTATTAGTTGTAGGCATGTATGGACATTTAGAACGGACAATTCGATTGAGGCACATAATTCACAGTCTTGTCCAAGATGTAATGATTCAAATGCTACTTTGATTAGCGTGAATCATATAGATAAGTAATCCTTTTAACAGCATAAGAGAAAGTTACATCACTCGTTTTAAGACGATCAGCGATTGTAAATGGGGCTGTATCGAGTGAATCCTTTAATCTCTTATAATCATCGCTTCGTTCACGTTGAAAGGCTTGGTAAACATCCGCCTTACGCTCGCTACCAGAAACGCTTAAACGGCCTGAGCCCTTTAGAATTCAGGGCTCAAGCCGTTTAACGTATTTATATTATTTCCACTGTCTACTTGACGGGGAGCAGTTTATTTTATGTAATGTGGCTACTTTTGGGTTGTTTTATTTTAATGACATCATATTACCTATTTCTTTACGTCTACTTGAAGATGGAATGTTCAGTTCTTCTCGATACTTACTAATCGTACGCCTTGAAATAGTAATTCCTTTTTCATTTTTAAAATAACTTGCAATTTTTTGATCTGATAAAGGTTTTAATTTATTTTCTTGTGCAATGAAATCCTCTAACAGTCGCTTTACCTTCGTTTGGGATATGGCATTTCCATCTACAGTATCTAACTTTGATGTAAAGAATACCCGAAGGTCAAAAGTGCCTTTTGGCGTTTGAATAATTTTATTCATTGTAGCCCTGCTAACAGTGGACTCATGCATTCCTATTTCTATTGAAACTTCTTTTAATGTTAAGGGATTGAGTGCTGTAAATCCGTCCTTAAAAAAATTTTCCTGTTTTTCAATAATAACCTTTACTATTTTCAAGATGGTTTGACGTCGTTGTTCAATGCTGCTTAGCAACCACTGATAACTATTATAGTGAGTAGTAATATACTTTGACATTTCATCTTTATTTTTTTGAAAACTTGAATACTCATTATTAAAATGAATACTAGGCAAATAACTGTCATTTAGATAAAAAGAAAGGCCCTTCTCTTTTATCTCCACAATTATATCTGGGTTCACATATTCTACTGAAAAGTCAGATATATGAGCGCATGGTCTAGGATCGAGCGTTAGAATAAAGTCGTAAATTTCTTTTACAGTGTCTAAAGGTGTTTTCAGGTGAGTAGCAATTTGATCCCATTTTCTATTAGCTACCAGGTCCAAGTGGTGTTGAATTAGAAATTCAGCTAGTTCTACTTGAGGGAAATTTTTTGGTATTTGCAATAATAAGCACTCTTTTAAACTCCTTGCGCCTATCCCTAAAGGCCCTACATGTTGCAGAAGTTGAATTCCTCTGTCAATATCAATTTCAGCGTATTCGTCATAAAAAAATGGATCATTTTCATTGAAGTTTAAATATCCATTATCATCTAAATTATTTATGAGATATCTGATTAGCTTTTGATCTTGGCTATCCTTAAATAACAATACAGCTTGTTCATAGAGTTTATTTCTCATACCTATATCATGACTCGTTAATAAATCACTTGCCATGCTAGAGGAGCTATTCGAACTCAATTGACTGTTAGGTTTTCCTACATACGAAGGATCATTTTCTTGTTCTTTTAAGTATATTAAGGGATTTTCCATCTCTTGATCTTTTATGTATTGATAGAGTTCATATGTCGAATATTGTAATAATGAGATGGCTTGTCTTAATTCACTTGTCATTCTCAGATTAAGTTCCTGTCTTTGATGAGTTATAATCTCCATAATGTCCCCCCTGTCCATTCGTGTATATGGAACACTTATAATCATGTTTAGACTATTATAGTATAACTTGTATGACTACTCTATTATTAAATTGAATATTTAGAAATGATTTTTTCGTAGTAGAAATAACTGGAAAAATATCAAAAATATGCGGAAATAATTTTTTACAACGACTTAATGTTACATTAGTAGTGGTATCACCTTACTTGGTGAAATTCGGTTGGTGGAGGAACTGGAAGAAACCAAGTAGGAAGGTGAGGAAACTCATTGGATTAGGTGTGCCAAAGGGAAAGTAGATGAATAGGGTAATTTTCGGAAAAAATCACTAGCGCATATCCAAAAGTCCGAGATGACAAAGAGCCCTCGGAAACTCCTATTAGAGTTCCCAAGGGCTCAAAAGTCTTGTATCTCGTTATGAAACTTTGAATCATTACACCAAAATCTGTAATTGACAGCACATTCCACTCCAGGCGGACGCTTTCCTGGGGGCGAACCTTGAGCCTCCTCGTCGCTTCGCTCCTGCGGGGTCTCAAGCTGTTCGCTAATCCCCAAGGAGTCGCCGCCTTCCGTTCCATGTGCTTACTTCTTTTATGAAAACAAGTACAGGTTTCGGTGATAACCCATAATATTACTTAAAAAAGTATCTAAAAATGTTGAACGAAAGCATTTAGTCTATTTTATAAAGAACTTATTAAATTACACAACAGTGCTGTACGGTTTGGAATTTCACTTGCTACGATATGCTCATGTCTAGCATGAATACCTTTACCTACAGCGCCCAGACCATCTAATGTCGGTACCCCTAAGTTAGCAGTGAAATTACCATCACTTCCACCGCCTACATACGCTTCTTTTAAATCCATGCCTAAATCCTTTGCACCTTTTTTCGCAATAGTAAATAGCGCACTTGTTTTATTATTACGGTTCATAGGCGGTCGGTTAATGCCACCTCTTACCTTAAGCGTAATTCCTTCCGTATGGGGTTTTAATTCCCTTATAATTTTATCTATTCGTTGCTGTTCTTCCCGAGACTTTGCACGTACATCAACGCCAAACGTTGATGTATCAGATACGACGTTTAGTTTTCCGCCACCTTTTACGGAGCCAACATTAATAGTCGTTCCAAGATCATAGTCAGTCTGGGATTCTAAATAGACAATTTGCTGGGCTGCTTCCTTAATCGCACTAATTCCATCTTCATGATGATTCCCGGCATGAGCAGCTTTGCCTTCAATATCAACAAAATATTTGGATGTACCTTTTCTCCCCGTTTTCAATGCGCCAGATTCTGCTACTGGGGGTTCTGTCACTAAAGCAAATTCACTATTCATTGCTTCTTTTTCAATAATTTCCTTAGAAGAAGGGCTACCTATCTCTTCATCACTTGTACAAAGGAATATCACTTTTTTCGATAGTGGAATCTGTAAATCATGAAGCGCTTTTAAAGCCCATATAGCTTGGACGAGTCCACCCTTCATATCCAGAATTCCCGGTCCAAAGACTTTGTCTCCCTCTATTTTAAACGTCAAATCTCCCTCGTTCCAAACGGTATCAAAGTGCGATAACACTAGAATCGTTTCTTCTCCTTCACCATATTCAAAACGAAGATGATTTCCATAATTCTCTTGTTCAATTTCTTCGGCCTTGTAGCCAAAATAGCGTTGGAATAAGCTCTGAATTCTCTGATTGCAAATATCCGCCAATTCCTTATTGTTTGATGGAGAATCGCTCTCTACTAGGTATTGGATATCTCTAAGTATAAGATTCTGATTTTCTAGCATATATTTTTTTACTTGATCCATAATTACTCTCCTTTAACTTAAAATGGTCCATAATCAATAAGTACAGCGATTGCTATTAAAATAGCGGCAACAGTGGACCATAGAATTACGACTGGAAATATAAATTTAACCCATTTCAAGTATGGAATTTTCCCAACTGCGAGTACCGCCATTAAAATGCCAGATGTTGGTGTAATTATATTAGTAATACCATCTCCCAGTTTGAAAGCAAGTACCCCAGTTTGTCTTGTGATATCCAGCATATCAACTAATGGAACAATAAAAGGCATTACAATAGCTGCTTGACCTGAGCCGGAAGTTACGAGCAAATTAAACACTAAATTAAACAAAAATATTGCTTCTGCTCCCAATATCGTTGGTAAAGAACTTAACGGTGCGAACGCAGAATGTACAATGCTATCCAATACTTTACCATTTTCAAGTAGAATAACAGCAGCTCTTGCTAAACCGATAACTAAGGCGCCATAAATGATACTCTGAGCTCCTTTAATAAATACCTGAATAAAATCATTGGCTGTAATTCCTCCGATAAATGCTGCAACAATCCCCATCATAAGGAAAATAGCAGACAGTTCACCGAGACCCCATTCAAAACTAAATACACCATAAAGGAATATTCCGATGAATACAGCGAATGTTAGTAAGACTAATTTATGTCTACCGGTAAATGGTCCAATGTCTTCTGCTTTTTCATCTAAACCATCAGCGTCATCACCAAACGGCGTAATTCCCATTAAACTTTTTGATGGATCTTTGCTGATTTTTCTTACATAAAGACAAATATAAATGATTGTTACAATAAGCAATGATATAAATGCTGCAAATCGAAGACCTGCACCGGAGAATAACGGGAGTTCAGCAATCTTTTGTGCCAAGCCAGTGATCACCGGATCAAACGTACCAGTTGCTACCCCTACATATTGGCCTAAATAAACCATTGCCACACCAACGATTGGGTCAAGTTTCAATGCTTTTGCGAGAATAATTCCAATCGGAATAAAGGCAATAACGGCATTACCGCTTAACCCTGCCATATCCATACAAGCAAATAGTACAATGAAAGTAATGACGAGTGGATACTTCCTACCATTTGCTTTCTGAATCATTGCATTAATACCTGTGTTGATGGCTCCAGTGTGTTCAAATATAGCAACAACTCCACCAACAATAAGTACCATGAAGATCAAATCTGCACTGTCTACCATCCCTCGATGAATGGCAATAAAGATATCCATTATGGACGATGGGCTTGCTTCTGTAGCAGCATATGTACCATCAATAACGACTTGCCTGCCATCAATCTCTGTTCTCTCAAAAGACCCTGATGGTACAAGATATGTTGCAATTGCCGATAGGACTATTATACCAAATATGATGATAAATGCATCCGGCATCGAAAACCGTTTTTTCTTCTTTTTCTGTTCCATATAATCCCCCATTATATTACGATATTACGCTTGTTTTCAAAATTAACTATGTAATAGGAAAACTCACTACTAAACATATTGCAAGAAGCATGCCAATTTTTTAAGTTAGTAAATCCCTTTATTAAGAAGATCTTATATTTTTAAATCAGCATTTATAGGTCTTTTTTTAGGATGTAAACCATCCATAAAACAACCTAAATATACGAATATTTTCGATTAACCAAATGTGGGCATTCTTTTTTCGACACATTACGCTTAATACGATGAAAAATCGTACAAATTCTACATTTTTCTCTTCGACAGTAAATGTGACCATAAAAAAAGTACCCCGATTTTTAGCTGAGGCCTAACAATTGGAATAAAAAACACCTTTCTTGTATTACCGATGTACGTTTAATCGCTTAACATCGTATCAAAAAAGGTGTTTTTTCATGATTTTGTTGGGAAAAGCTAGCTAAACAACAGCCGTGATAGTAGGAATACCAGTAAATCCAGCATTTACACATTTAATCTATTAAATATTTCCACACCCATTTCCGTCATCTCAGTCCCTTGTTTTTTGATGCCAACTTTAATACATTTAGCTTTATTTAAAACCGATAATCGATGTCGCAACTGTGAATCAGACAAAGAATAAGGGAGCATTTCTTGTATGATTCCTCTTCCCACACTTTTTTCTCTCTTTTTACAAATCCAGAGTATTTGTAATATGGATTTGTAGTCTTCTATAAAATTCCCTGTTTTTAAATATAGAAGTGTCTCTTCAATTTCCGACAATGAATTATCAGATGAATTAACTTTCTTTTGTGAGAGTAAAATCTGATTGGGTATATGATTTTCAGTAACCACATTTCCTTCAACAATGACCATTAAGTAATGAATGAAACTTTCAAGTTCTCGGATATTACCTGGCCAATTATAGTTTATTAAGAGGCTTTTTATATCTGTTCTAAAAATTAAATCTCTCTTATTCAACGTTAAAAAGGAATCTATCAGTATAAATAAATCCTGTTTTCTTTCTCTAAGTGAAGGAATCTGCAATGGTAAAACATTTAGGCGATAATACAAATCTTCACGAAATGTACCTTCTTGCATCATTTGATATAAGTTTTTGTTGGTAGCTGCAATAACTCGTACATTGATCGGTATGATTTTGTTGCCACCTACACGCATGACTTGGCGCTCTTGAAGGACTCGTAGAAGGGATGCTTGAATACTTAATGAGGCATCCCCTATTTCATCCATAAAAATAGTGCCATTATGGGCTAGTTCGAATAAGCCCATCTTCCCTTCCTTTCTAGCGCCAGTAAATGCTCCACCTTCATATCCAAATAGTTCACTTTCTATTAACGTTTCGGTTAGTCCTGCAAAATTAACCGCCACAAATGGACCTTCTTTTCTTTCTGAACTAGTATGTATAGCTTGTGCAAAAACTTCCTTGCCCGTACCATTCTCTCCTGTAATTAACACTGTATAATCACTTTTAGCCAAACGAACGGCTTTTTGTTTTGCGGATATAATTAAAGGGCTATCGCCAATAATATGATCAAATGAATATTTTGTTGTTAAACCTAACTCTGTACTTTTTCGTCTAATTTCTTGCTCCATTCTTTGAACCCTTGTCACATCCTGAAATGTGATGACAAGGCCTACCAGTTGTTTGGTCAAGATTAAAGGCACTTTCGATACGAGCAATGAGCGATTGTTAATTTGAAATAAGTTATCAAGTTGTTCTTTTTGATCTAAATAGGTCTCATTAATCTGAAAGTCAGGTAAAATTTCTCTATAATGCTTGCCGATAAAATTGATAGAAGGGAGTTGTAGAATTTGATAGGCATCTTCATTGATTAATGTAATAATGCCTTTTTCATCTAGCCCTATAATCCCTTCATGTACTGCATTTAAAACAGAATCTAATTTTTTCGTTAATTTTTTTTCATTTTGGATGGAAAATGATAAATTTCTTCCTATTTTCACAAAATCTCTAAAAAATCCTGCCGTATAAAAGTGTGCATTTTCTAAAGAAAGATTTAAAAGACCGGCAATATCAAGCATAGTTGTTAAATCAATTGGTCGATTTTCTAAATTGATCGTTCTTCTAATATGCTTTGGTACAAGTTCTGGTTGTCCAAATGTAATAGCTAAGTCTAGATTCTCTGCCTGTTCACTATTTGTAACACCTGGAATATAAGGAATTAACGTTAAATGACCAAATCCAAATGCGTGTAGAACATCAATAGAGTCGCTAGTCACTTTCTTGGAGTTAGAAACTAATAAAATTTTTGTATTAGCAGGCAAATCCAAAAGCTGTTCTAACCTTGCAATTAGAACGGAACGTCGCGCAACCATTAGAGGGATATGTAAATTTATTTTTCTTAATTCCTCTTCTAACACTGGGTTAGACAGTAAAATTAAATCAGCTTTATGGATAAGCTTTTCATCTAATGGCAATTTTTCATAATATGTATCAATGTCAATTTTTGAACCAAAAAACATTTGAAGATTTTCTTCAAATGTATTACTCACTGTTTTCGTGCTCGTTACAATAAGTATAGTAGGCTTTTTCATCTTCTTCTCCTTACCTTACAATTACATTTTGCTCTTATTCTAACAGACTTCATACCCTTTTGGAGATCCAAAACTATTAAAAGCTCTAACTGCTACTGTTTGTTAAATTAGTTCTCAACTCATTCGTTGGTGTAAGATAACTAATTATCCTTTCATCGATTAAATCTGCTAGTTTATGCTCATATGTATTTCTATAAGGTTTAGGAAGCTCTTCTTTTAGCCAACTTTCCTTTGTCCCTTTACAGATTTCAAAAAGAGTAACCTCATTTGGATTATCAATATCATCTGAAAGAACGGCACTTACAAAAGCTGGTTCATGTTCCATCGCTCTCTTATTAGCCGATAATAGTTCTTTAAATTCTTCCTTTTTTCCACTTTTAATTCTAAATCTTATATAGAGAATTACGTTTTCTTTATTAGTACTCATCAATATCCTCCAACTTACTAATTTTAGACTTATCACCTCAGAAATCATATCATGTTGTAGGCACTGAAACCATGATATTGAATATGTGTTTAAATTAATGCAATGTTGTTCTATTTAGTGATTCTGCCTCGTTAGCACAATAACATAAGGATTAAAAGGAAGATTATTATTATCCTCATCACTATTTTCAAATATGAAAAAGTGGGTTTCTTGTCTTTTCTGAAATTTCGTACGTCATTTACAAGTAAACTGATAAATATTAAAATGAGTGCGACTTCTGTTAAATTGTCATAAGCAAATCCAAGTATTGCTAGTAGTAATGCGACGCTAGCAATAACAATTTGTATCTTATCTAACTTATTAAAAGTTTTTTTCATCGTTTCTCCCTTCCACCTTCATTTAAACAAATTTTACCATAATAAATAGTTACTTCTTGAACTAACTTGCATCGTTAGTTCAATATGAAAAAAAGAGCTGCCTATGCAACTCAATAATGTTCATTATCACTAAATAGTTCCCTTAACTCTTTGTTATTTTTAAAAAATCAGTACTATAATTTTATTTAAACGTTTGTAGCACCGTACCTTGACCATTATCTGATTCAACTTCAGCGTATGCTCCATTTATAAACGTCATTTGTGGTGGAACATGACCGCAATCAATATCGTACAAAATAGGAATTTGAAGCTCTTTCGAAAGTTCTTTATAAACATCTTCAACTGTATAATTTGCAACGGCTGTATTCGCTGAACTTCTCCCAAACATAATGCCACTACAATCCTCAAACCAACCAGCTAATTTCATTTGCACGAGGAACCTACGTAAGTCAGTTGTTGATAACTCACAATTTTCGAGATACCAAATGACAGCATCTCCTTCAATGTATTTCTCTTTAAAATGATGCACACTCCCATATGGTGTGCCAATCAAATGTCTAATTGTATCAATACAACCACCGAGTAATCGCCCCTGTATCTTAACGTTTTCGTTGACAGTTGATTTCCAGTAAGTTTGTTCTGTTAGATTGAAAATATAAGGCGTAGGGTTATCAGGTTGCCATTCTTTTTGATATTTTTCTGATGAATGTTGGAGAATTGATTCATTCATTTTAGTAGACAATACGGTTTGCCACATTGCTGTCGTATCATCAGAATACGCTCCTCTTAAATCCACTAAGTTGGTGCCGTGGGCTGTAGCAGTACCCGTTTTCAATGTAATTGCTAACAGTAGCAGACTAATGTCAGAATAGCCTAATATCCACTTACTTTGTATATTTTCAAAGTCAATATATTCAAGTGTCTCAATAAGTAGCTCTCCGCCCCAAGGAGGAATAATAAGTTGAATATGATCACTACGCATCATTTCATTGAACTCTTCTGCACGCTTTTTAGCTGATGCAGACTTTGCCTTATCTTGAGTCCATGCAGTTTCTCCACAGATAACATTAAAACCTCTCTTTTCCACGCTTTTGCATGCAGCTTTCAACAAATGATGTAATTCACTTGGGACTCCAGATGATGGTGCCGTTACGCCTATTGTTGCACCTTTTTGTAAGATTGGATATTTTATCATGCTTAGCCACTCTCCCAACGTTTATAGTATAAACATTGTAAATGTTATTAAAAAAACACTTCTTTTATTCCACTAACCTGCCTTTTCCATCATCAAAAGCCATATCCTGTTCAATGTCATTTCGACAAGGCCCAACGGAATTCCTTTTCTAAAATAATCCCTATGGTTATTGATTAGAAAAATGTAGTGATGAGGATTATTGATAGAATGGCGAGCGCAGCTTCGGTCTTTGAAGAACCAACAGAGTCAATTCATTATGCATTGATTGCAGGGGTGGATTTTGTAATTAAGTGAATTAGTGATGATCCTACATACCCAAACAATTATCTTTAGTAGACTTATAAGATTCTTGTTGAGTTAACCTGGTCCCTTAGTTCAAACAAGAAAAAAAGAGCTGCCTATGCAAATCAATGATCTTCAAGGAACGCCTCCGTTAGTTGAAAAACAACAATCTTCTTGAAAACAGCCATTATTAAATACTTAATGATTACACATACTTCATAAAAACTTAAGTTTTATAATAAAAAAACCTTAAGAACTTCTTGCTACAATGAACAAGTCAAATTATTTAGGAGGTTACGTTACATTGGATTTAATTAGTATTGTATTCGGTCTTTTACCCTATATAAAATATTCTATTATTGCCATCATTATCTTGATGATCGGATACTTTATATATAGAAAATTTTATCAGGAAAAGTATCCAATACGTCTATCTAAATTTGTTTTCATCACTTTACTTATTTGTTGGTTCATTGTTGTATTTGGGATCACTACTCTCAGTAGAGGGGCAAATTATACAGAACAGATTAATTTCAGTCTATTCACAAGTTATGTAAATGCATGGAACAAGTGGTCATTGACAGAATTTCAGTTAATCATCTTTAATATGTTAATGTTTGTACCGTTAGGCGTGCTATTACCGTTGATTCATCATAAAAACAAATCGTTTCGCCGTGTACTCGTCATATCAATTATTTTCACATCTTGCATTGAAGTTTTCCAATTAATTACAGGTAAAGGGATTTTTGAGTTAGACGACCTTTTGCATAATACCATTGGGAGTTTAGCGGGGTACTTTTTCGTGATGGTATTCATTTTATGGAGAGAACAACGAAAATTAACATTCGTACCGATTGTGAAAGCTATTTCTATTCCACTCGTTTTTATAGCGATGTTTGGTGTGGCAAATGTGGTGTATAACGCACAAGAATTTGGGAATTTGCCATTCAAACCTGCACAAAAACAAATTATGGACCAAATACAGATGCAACTGGAAACTGAACTTTCTAATAAATCACCTAACGCATGTGTTTATTACAATAAAGATGTGAATGATATAAAAAAAGGAAAATTAATTGCCCAATCCATTGCTAAACAATTTAATTTGAAACAACAAGGTGGCATACGGATTGATGGGGATAATCGTATATTTACATTTCAAGACGATGAAGGCAGTGCCTATTTTTTAACTTATTTCATGTCAAATGGTTCTTGGTCCTTATCATTCGATTATATAAATGATGCCCCCCTAAAAGTTGATATTAAACAGCAAAAGCAACTTTTAGAAAATTGGTTAAAAAGTGAAGGACTATTACCTAATAACGCTATCTATCAGCAACAAGATGAACGCACAATTCGCTGGGATTTAGCTGAACCAGAGAATTTACAATCCACATGTGAAGATTTCTCTAAAGGTCTGGTTATGATTAGACTTTTTAATCAGCAAGTGCCCGACATATTATTTGATATTAGTGACAATGAAATGGTTGCGAAAAAGCAATTAATTTCACAACAGCAAGCATATGAAGTATTGGTAAACGGAGAGTTTAGCACGTATCAACCTTTACAAAAAGGTGATACATTAACGATAACGGATGTTCGTCTAACCTATACTTATGATACAAAAGGTTATTATCAACCTGTATATGTATTTACAAGCAGAGTAAATGATTCAGACTCCCTGATTGAAGTTTTAATATCAGCTATTCAGTAAATAAAAAAACTGAACTTTCCCCGAATAGTGGACACTATAAAAGTGTAGCTATTCGGGGTTTTTGTTCAATACCAGTAATTCAATGAAAGATGCTTTTTTATTTGTCTATACTTTTGGGGTCAGTCCCTATTCGATAATTTTTATCCCATTCTTTTTTGTACTTGTCGACCCAGCAAATGCGTGATGAACAGTTGATTTACAGTTTAGATTCATGTAGATGATTACCATTTCAATATCTTCACCGTACTCGTGAAAGTAATCTTCAAAAGATGGTGAAATGTAATTCTAATTAATTTTTAGTCAAAATGTCCCCTATATCGATCAATCATTCTACAATTGACTAGTCAACTGAGTTCAAAGCATTGACATTATCTCGGTTTCGAGATAATGTAGTTACACAAAGTAACTTAGGTCTTAAAAGTTACTTACTAACTATCAAAAGGTAACTTGGTTTTTCAAGGTACATTTATAAATACTTATTCATAAAAGGAGAAATAAAAATGAAAAGACTAGACGGTAAAGTAGCAATTATTACAGGAGCAGCGCAAGGTATGGGTGCGGCACACGCAAAATTATTTATAGAGAACGGTGCAAAGGTTATTTTAACAGATTTAAATGAAGAAAAAGGCAATGCATTCGCAGCTGAATTAGGTGAAAATGCCCTTTTCATTAAACAAAACGTAGCATCTGAAGAAGATTGGGCAACAGTTATTGCGAAAGCAGAAGAAGCTTTCGGTCCAGTAAACGTATTAGTAAATAACGCCGGTATTACTATGGCGAAAAATATGCTTGATATTACAGTAGAAGAATACCGTCGCATCGTAGACATTAACCAGGTTTCTGTATTCTTAGGTATGAAAACTGTAGCAGCTTCAATGATGAAAGCTGGTGGCGGTTCTATCGTGAATATTTCTTCAATGAACGGCTTAGTTGGTGGTGCTGTAGGTTACACAGATACAAAATTCGCAGTACGTGGGATGACAAAAGCGGCAGCAATCAACCTAGCACCAATGGGCATTCGCGTAAACTCTGTACACCCAGGCGTTATCGCAACACCAATGGTTGTACAAGAAGATACAAAAGCTGCTGTAGAAGCATTCTCTCAACACATTCCATTAAAACGCGTAGCACAACCAGAAGAAGTTTCTAAAATGATATTGTTCTTGGCTTCTGATGAATCTAGCTACTCAACAGGTTCAGAATTCGTGATTGATGGCGGATTAACTGCACAGTAATAAACGTACATGAAAAAATCTTTATAGGCTTGATAAAGGCCGATTTTCTATTAGTATAGGAAATCGGCCTTCGTTTTTTATTTAAGGCAGTTTTCGTATAGATTGTTGCTTCTGGTTTGGCTATATTCTTCAACTAACGCATCCCGTTAGTTGAAGAAGAAAAGTAAAGCTTATTCAATTCAAGCCCCCTTTACTTTAAGTCCATTAATTCATATGTTTCTAATCTGTAAAGATAAAAAAAGGTGATACCTTTTAAGGCATCCCCCCTTAGAATATTAAACCCGAATAAAATAACTCAAACCTTAAAGTTTATTCTTGATTCATTACACTTTCATCCATATAAGCAACTTCCCATAAATGACCGTCTAAATCCTGAAACCCCCGTATATACATAAATCCATGATCTTGAGGCTCACTAAAAGATTTACCACCAGATGACAGTGCCTTATCTACTATCTCATCCACTTGTTCTCGACTTTCAGCTGAAAAACTGAAAATTGCTTCGGCAAAAGTAGTAGTATCCACAATTTCCTTCTTACTAAATCCTTTGAATTTTTCTTCAATCATAATCATAGCAAAGATATTGTCACTGATGATCATACAAGATGTGGTTTCATCGGAGAATTGTGGGTTGAACTCGAAACCTATCTTCTTAAAAAAATTGGTGGACTTGTTCACGTCTTTTACTGATAAATTGATAAAGATATTTTTCGATGTTAATGCCATTTTTCATTACCTCCTGCAGGAATTATAGTAAAGAATTCCTTGCTAATTAAGTTTTTCATTAATTGTAAATCTCATTTACTAATGGTTCGTTTTCACAAACAGAACATTAATTCTTGAAAATACCACATATTTAATGTGTATGGAAGCACCACATTAAAATATCTTGCCCTTTTATTTAATTAATAACCACATATTTCTTATTAAATTTTTCTTTGTTATTCGTATATCTTATTGCTTGAAAAAGCTCCTCCAAAATCTGCACCGTTAGTTGAATAGCTACAATCTTTGAGAAAACAGCCTTCTTTAATTTAAACCCGCACTTATTTGTGGTACGGTTCTCCGTAACTTGTATAAGTGCGGGTTTTCTCTATCAGCTTTATACTGGATTAAAGGATGTGACTATCATGAATTTAGGAATTGGCTTTTTACCAAAAAAGTATTATGAAAATGCACCTTCGACTGGTGGCTATAACTTTTTTATAAATGAAGGCATTCAATACGCCATTAATATTGGTGAAATGTATTACCCAGACTATACAGAACAACAACTTGCTTTATTTACAGAAAGTTTAGCCCCATTTCCACTGTATTTTTTATTTGAGCAACATGATAAAGATGTTATTGAGGAATTAAAACAAGATTTGTATGATGAACAACTATCGTTTGAAATATTTCATCAATCAAAAATTAACACTTATTTTATGATTACTGTTTCAAATCATCAAGAATTACTTCGACTAATTCCCCTTATGATCTGGCAGCATAATCATAATATGAGTTCACTTTGGTCAAATCAAAAAAATGCTTTTACGATTGAGAATAAAACGTGGGATATGAATCGTGCAAACGGGACATATGCTTCGATTGAAGAGACAATTTGCTTAAACTTTAACGAGCCTACAACCATATTTGGGTGAGGCCATGACTTTATGGGCACCAATATTTTTTCAAATGAAGAACGGTTTGCAAATTTAGCCGGCATTCGAAAGTGGTTACCCCCATTTATTAAAACCGAAGTCATAGAATTCGGCTAAACGAAAACCACCTAAAACGTATGATTTCAAGGTTCTAGGTGGTCTATTCAAAATCCTCATTTACTTATGATACGGTTCACCGAAACTAATATTAGACCTGGCCCGTTAATTGAACTGCGAGTTACGGTGCTGGCTGCTCGATGAATGATTTTGGCGACGATCTGCCAGCAATCACGTAATGCCCCCCCTAACACTGCTCTTAAAACAGTGCTAACGTTTGTTGTTCTACTTCTTCAGTTTCATTAATGCGCTCTTCCTCACGAAAAGGGTTCACATAGAAAATACAATCCTCTACAGATGAGGATTCATCCATGATTAAATTGCCGTGATCCACTTGTTTCTTCAAAGCTAATAACACATCGTAATACAAGAAAAGTCGATCCATTGTGCTTACAGACATATGTTGATCAAAGCCAAAATCATTGGCCAGCATCTGACTAATCGCCACCGCACTATGTTGACCGTTCAATACAAGGGAATAAGCTATATCCTCAAAAGTCGCACCGTACGCAAGTTGTGCCTTCGTTGCTTTCACTAATTCTGTATCTTTTTCTATCTTTTCCTGCGCTATTCTTTCCTCGCGCTCTTTTTTCTGTTGTTGTCTGCTGCATTCAGCTTCAGCCTGAACCTTTCTCGCAGCTTCCAACTTGTCCTCAATTTTTTTCTTTTCTCTAAGCAATTCTTCAATGCGTTTATTTTCTGCCTGACGCTTTTCAAAATCCACTTCACGCTGAATTTTTTGTTGCTCTTCCTCTAATGCTTCCATTTGTGTTTCAAAATGCTTCTTCAACCTATTTACTTGACTGTCTAAAAACGGCACATTTAATTCGAGATGCTTTTTAATGCTTTCAGATACTACGGTTTGATCCAGCAATCTTTCATAGTACTCATGATAGTACTGGTCATCTTTTATTTTCCACAACAGTTCATCCAGTTCATTGTCAATAACATCTAATTCATTGATATATCCATCAATATCTTTCACTTCGATATTTAAAAATGTACTCAAATGTTGCTTCCCATATTGAATTTTTTTACCTGTTTTTTGATGTTCCACGGTAAACATGTAGCGTAATCGTCGACCACATGCACACTGTCCCCCATAATTTCCTGGACCAAAATCATCAAAATCAGAAATCATCCAATCTACAACATTCATCTCATCTTCTTCTAGCTTGATCTCGTCTGCTAACCGGAGTGCTGTGATTTTTTCATCTCTCATGAAATTTTCAAATACTGTCCGTCTGCCACGTTTCACTTCATTCTCTAAAAAATCACGTTGATCTGCAGTAAGTACAGATAGCAGTTGTTCCCGTTCATCTACAGAAAGTCTTTCATACATAAACATTCATCTACTCTCTTCAATAATTTCATATAAACAATTCTCCTAATGATCGTACCATCTATTTTAAGTATATAGACAAAAATGTTTATTTGCTTTTTTATCTACTTAATTACCAAAAAAACTGCCTTGTTCTAGCGCAGTTTGTAAAACCTTGCGACTTTTAATTGGTCAATTTTTAAAAGATTGTTGCTATTCAACGAACGGGAGGTTTGTTGAATAATACATATTTTAGTTTATTTAACACAATCGACATAATATTTCAAAAACCTCACACAATAAAAATGCTTATGTGGCATACTTTTTTTCTTTTAACTATTGAATAGCTAGTAGAGAAACTGTTATTATACAATTGTTTGTCTGACGTCTGACTATTTATTTTCTAATTAAGATCTTTGGCTGTTCTTAAATGAACGAAAGAATGAATTTGTCGTCCTGGAGACAAACGCCCAAAAATTATCATATCTATTTATGGAGGACTTATGAGATACTTAATATCTTTTTGTGGATTGCTACTTGTTTTTGCTTTAGCGCTGTTAATCAGTAAAAACAAAAAAGAAATAAAATATAAAAATATAGTAATGATGTTAATCATCCAATTTATATTGGCAGCTTTACTGCTAAATACAACGTTTGGTTATGTGCTAATCAAAGGAATAACAAATGTATTTGATCATTTATTGGCTTATGCAAGTACGGGCATATCATTTGTTTTTGGAGGTTTAGCAAATGAAGGAGAATCGCCCTTCTTTATAGGTGTATTATTACCGATTGTCTTTATATCTGTATTGATAGGGATCTTGCAGCATTTTAAAATTCTTCCTTTCTTCATGAAATGGATCGGATTACTTTTAAGTAAAGTAAGTGGTATGGGGAAATTAGAATCGTATAATGCTGTTGCTTCTGCAATAGTAGGTCAATCTGAAGTATTCATTACTGTAAAAAAACAATTAGATAAGATTGCACCACATCGTATGTATACATTATGTGCATCAGCAATGTCGACAGTTTCTATGTCAGTTGTTGGCGCATATATGACGATGATTGAACCGAAGTATGTAGTAACGGCAATTGTGTTGAACTTGTTTGGTGGATTTATTATTGCTTCCATCATTAATCCGTATAAAGTAGAAGAAAGCGAAGATATCTTAACGATTGAAGATGAGCATAAGCAAACTTTCTTTCAAATGCTTGGAGAATATATCATGGATGGTTTTAAAGTAGCCATCATTGTTGGAGCTATGCTGATCGGTTTCGTAGCATTAATGGACTTAATAAATTCACTATTTGAAATGATTATCGGCATATCTTTCCAAGAAATATTGGGTTATATCTTTGCACCAATCGCTTTCTTAATGGGTGTACCATGGGCAGATGCTATTTCTGCCGGAGGAATTATGGCAACCAAATTAATAACGAATGAATTTGTTGCAATGGTAAGCCTTGGAGAAGTAGCTAAATCCATGAGTGAACATACACTGGGCATTATTTCGGTATTCCTTGTATCCTTTGCAAACTTTTCATCTATCGGTATTATTTCCGGAGCAGTTAAAGGGTTGAATGAAAAGCAAGGGAATGTAGTTGCTCGTTTTGGCTTAAAGTTATTGTATGGGGCCACACTTGTTAGTATCTTAACGGCTATAATTGTTGGTTTGGTGATTTAATTTTAAAAGAAGTAGCCACTATGTTTGAGATAAAGGTATTGGTTCAGGCAGTTCTATTTATGCGTAGCTCCAATGATATTGGTTTAACGTAATATCAAATTTTCGCTTTAATTTATAGAAAATAAACAATTATTAAGAGCCTTGCATCTAACTGTTGCAAGGCTCTTAAACTTTTTTGTCAATGTTTATCTCTTTATATTGTATTGTTATTTTACAACACTCAATATAAAACCGTCATACCCTTTACAACCTACCGTATGTATGGCTGTTGATTCTATGCGAGGGTCATTCTCCAGCAAGTCTATGAATTGGCGTACTCCTTGAACTCATTCATCGTGGCTTTCTTCGTCAACCACTTCACCATCTCGTACTACATTATCGGCAATAATTAGTGCCCCAGGATTCGCTAAATCCAATGCCCATTTCAAGTATTGAGGAATCCCCATAATCGGCTTTGCCCCGTTAACTAGGGATTTTCGATAGTTAATATGTGTTTCTTCTAGGTGTATATCCATATATATTTATATGATTAAAATAGACTAACTAAAAAAGCTGCTATATATAAGCAACTTTTCTAGTTAGTTATTTCTATCATTCTTACTATTTATATCAAAATCATAAAGTTATTTAATTTGGCCTGCAAATCTTTAAAGAATGCCCCCCTATGTAGAATTATTCTATTTCAATCTCAATATTCTTCACAAAAACAGCCGTACCCGAAATAGAGATGTCTAGTTGCTCTTTTTCTTCTTTTACATGTACATATACTCGTCCATCTTTATTGATTTCATGTCCTTGCTCAACAATCAGTGTCGCAGGCAAACGAATATCTTGATTGACATATTTTTTATAATACGCGCCCATCACGCCTGAAGCTGTTCCTGTAATTGCATCTTCAATCGTTCCCGAATAAGGAGATGAAAAATGACGAGCATGCAGATCGTTTTCATGATCGCGCACTTCAAAACAGATCGGGTGTACAGAAGCTTTTGGCATCTCTACTAGAACCTCCGGAAATTCGTCGGTGTTTGGTGTCATTTTTGAAAAGCTTGATAACTCTTTAATTGGGACAATTAAGGTCCAAATGCCTGTACTGCCATACACAATTGGATAGTCTGAATGTAAATCTTCTTCTCGTAATCCAATGGACGCTGCTAAATCAGCCTTTGAACCCCCAAATGATTGAAACTGTGGTTGCGCATGTTGCATCGAGATCAATAATTGATTATTTTCCTCACGAATCTGTATCGGCAATACACCTGCATTTGTTTCAACTGTTAAAGCTGATTTTGCTAATAATCCATTCATGCTTAAAGCATAAATCGCTCCCATTGTCGCATGGCCACATAAATTCATTTCTTGGCCAGGTGTAAAGTAACGAATGCGAAAATCCGCAACATTCGAAGGCACAACAAAAGCTGTTTCATTAAATCCCACCGCTGCAGCAATCGCGAGCATTTGTTTTTCTGTATAATCCTCGCCATTCAATACGACACCAGCTGGATTCCCTTTCTCTGGAATGGCACTAAACGCATCAATGTGCTTTATACTTACCTTTGCCAAAATACGTACCCCCTTCAATCGTAATAACCTGGCCTTACTTTAACTTTTCGTTCATCAATTCTTTTATTGTATCGTAAATGACAAGTGCTAACACTATTCATTTTGAAGGATCAGCTCATATTTTAAACGACTTTATTATGATGAAACATCTACTCCATATTGAAGTAAAGTCCTCCTTTATTTGAAGAAGGTACCTAATGATATTTAGCTGAATTAGTTTTTAAATGGAGTTAGCGATTAGAACTAATGTTTCAGGTGTTAATTTGTTATAAATTCCATGCATATACTGCAACTTATTTTTTTCAAAGAAAAAAAAGTCTAATAGTTGATGTTCAAAATAAATGGAATTTGAGACCTCTCAGAATCGTTTCCAAGGGGTTTTCGGTAAACGCCGTAAAGTTAATTCTTATACGGCTTCATATGTGTTTATATGAGGTGGAGGAAATGAGGTCATGCATTATAGATAGTTGCTGTAATGATCGTTGAAATAATGAATGGATCCTCTATATTCTGACTTTCATTTCGGACATCAACAGAGTAGGTATATACACCAGGGCCTGGATGATCGACATGTAATAGCGTAATTAGCGTAGTGAAGTTTTGATCAAACACTGGGTTTACTTTTACCATTGAACTAAATAGCCTTGTTTCGACATTAAGTGGAAGAGCGTTTCTATTTAGCGTCAGATAGATGTCTTCTATATAAGATGTAGGACCACTTGTTGTTAAAGCACCTACTTGTGATGATATATCTAAACGAACTTTTTGATTTCCTGTCAGGGTTATAGATGGCAATGTTAACGTAAAAAAGTCTGCTTCTACAAATCCTTCTTGTATGTTAAAGACAAAATTCTCAACAATGGACGGACGTGGAACTGGTTGGATATTACATTTATCTATTGCTTTCATCACACCTGATACTGGAACATTACAAGGTTTACAACGTTCACACGAACAATTTTTTTCACATGAATTCACAAAGGAACCCCCCTAATATATTTTCTAATAATGTATACATATTGTATTTTTTTTGCTTGTATGTGCGTTTGTATGAGATGGCGGAAATGAATCTATTCAGTGAGGTGATTTTATGAGAATGGGGGGCAATTGTAGAGCCGTTAAAGAAAGGTGTAGTAATCGAGGTAACACCTTACCCATTTAAATTATTTTTTAAAGAACGAATATCAATTTTATGAATATTATCACTTCAATCTTTGTTCAATACGTTTATCCGTACCTGAAATTTTAAGTAGGATTATTCACAAACCAATCGCTGATCTTGTCACATTTTTTTAATATTTTTCTGACCCCTCCTAATTGAATTTTTTTTTGGATAATGCTATTTTATAAGAAAGTTATTTTTGACTTTACTAAGTTGCAAATCTGTGATTTTCGTCTTATGTAATTGAACAAGAATAGAAATTAAGTGCGGATTACGCAACGGAGGTTTTTTCTCATGGAAAAAGGTACAGTAAAATGGTTTAACTCAGAAAAAGGTTTTGGATTTATCGAACGTGAGGGTGGCGAAGATGTATTCGTACATTTCTCAGCTATCCAAAGCGAAGGATTCAAATCTTTAGACGAAGGTCAACCAGTAACGTTTGAAGTTGAAGCAGGACAACGTGGTCCTCAAGCAACTAACGTTCAAAAAGGATAAGTAACTTTTTCCTAGAAAGAGGATGTAATTCTGTCATTGACAGAGTTGCATCCTTTTCTCTTTCTCGACTTATCGTAGATCCATACACCGTTAAATAAATAGGCTTTAAGTGGCCTGTCATAAAGTCGCTTTATCCCCCGTCCCCTACTTTGCTCCGTAGAATGATCTGATTCTGGCACATTATTGTTCGATGATCTCGCCGTTTAATGGAATAACGTTCAGCTTCTTTTAGTTGCTTTAGCTTAATAACATTCCAAAAAAAATAACGATCGTTAAAAACGTTGATAATCCCAAAGTAAGTATTACAGTAGTTATACTCCTCGCCATCCCTTTCCAATCCTCAACACCCGCAAAACCTATCAATCCTACAAAGAAAATTATCACTGTAAAATATAAGAGCAGATTTAAAGAGTTCATCCCCCAAATGGAGGAAGCTATTGGTCCCCAAGAATTATCTAACATAAACATAAAAATACATATTACGGAAAAGATAAATGCCCAAATGTTAATCTTTTTCGTCATTTCAGCAACTCAGCTCCTTTCCAAAAGGGATGTTTACATATATTACCGGAATTAAAATAATAATTATTCATATTTCCTTAAGCAGTTATCCAACTAACGTGCATCTTTCTATAAAAAAGATCAAATCCATTCTCTGGAAATGCACCTAATTGTGGAAGATCTTTTTCTATTGAATAGTATTGTTGTACTGCGCAGCTGGAAAGTTGTTCTTCTTAAAGATAAGCGCCCTACAGAGCAAAAAGAGATAAGTGGGTTTATTTCACTAACTAGCTGCCATAACGCGTTGTTTTCTTTATTTTTCGGTCCAAGCCTATTACAATTTTCATATTGAGGCTTTGAATTCCTTTATTTTTCACATTAAACCCTAATAAATTTTTCAGAGGTAACTAATTATTAAGTCTTTTGTTAACTTCAATCGTAATGAACTCCGGCAAATAGCTGGGCGTACATCCTTTTGCTACTATTTCATCTTTGTAAAGACCCGTTTTCTCACCCAGTTTAATACAACGTGCACGATTCTTTTCATCATAAACGCCAATCCAGCCTGCGGTGAAATTCATAGCCCATTGAACTTCCGGTTCTTCCTGCGTAATATTAGCTTCTAATGCAGATAGCAAGTCTGCGGTGTTACCAGGCGGTGTTTGTCCAGTCCATCTCAATCGCCCTTGATAATACCAGAATGCTCGCCTTCGAAGAGCAGAAGGACTATTTTCCCATGACTCCATCAATGCAATCATCTTCTTGTCTTTGGTGAGTTGATTAGCCATTAACCAATCCATTAAGTTATTTCGCTCATCAAAAGTGTGAGTCTGCATATCCTGATCAAGCTTATTTAGCACATCATGTGAAAGAAGTTTTTTGTCCATAATTAAGATTGCTAATAGTCTGGGCAAAAACTCTTCGGTTGACCAAAGTTCCATAGCTAGTTCGTGATCTTTTTTTATGTCCTTCGCGATTTTTCGTAAGTCGCCTAGCTTAGTTTTACTATTGATCTGAGATAGAATGTTTTCTGCTTTTGAAGAGCGTTTTATTTCTGTATCTTTTTTTTCATCCATTTTATACAACTCCTTTATTAAAGCACTGTTTCATAGTATGTCCTTGACGGGATATATCAAAAACTTAATTTCGTTATATGCCTTATTGTAGTGGTATTCCTCCAAAGTTTACTTTTTTAAATTGTAGCATATATCGTATTAAAGCTTTCTCCACCTATAATAGAAGATCAACCATCTTTAATATAATAATAACATTTACTTCCTTTTAATTGGTTACGAAAAGAGCATTCCTATTTAAAGAAACGCCTCCGTTAGTTATACATAAAGACTTACATATTAATTGCATATTATATAAATGATATGACAATAAGTCATTGTTTCTTACCGGGTTTTCGGTTGTTTATATGCGCTTTCATAAAGTATATATCGATATATGTGTATATCAATTTATATGTATGATTAAAATAGATTCGTTAAATAATAATCATATTATCACTTTCAAAGAATAATATGGGATAGAAGAGATTAACTATAACATTTTAGGAGTGATTGATATGGGGAAATTTGATAATAAAGTAGTTTTAATTACAGGTGGTTCTCGTGGACAAGGTGCTGCACATGCGCGGGCGTTTGTTGCAGAAGGCGCAAAAGTAGTGATTACGGACGTACTGGTGGAGGAAGGACAAGAGTTAGCCGCTGAGTTAGGAGAAAATGCGACATTCTATAAACATGATGTAACATCGGAAGCTGAGTGGTTAGCAGTGGTCGAAGACACGGAAGCCAAATACGGGCCCATTAACGTACTTGTCAATAACGCTGGGATCGTGATTAGTAAATCGTTAGAAGAAATAACAGAAGCCGAATATCGCAAAGTCATTGACATCAACCAAGTCGGGGTATTTTTAGGCTTAAAAACGGTAGCACCTTCCCTAAAGAAAGGCGTGGATGGGGCAATTATCAATATCTCTTCTATTAACGGCTTAAGAGGAAGCTCTTCTACGATCGCTTATGATGCCTCTAAATTCGCAGTCCGCGGCATGACCAAAACAGCTGCAATCGAATTAGCACCCTACGGCATTCGTGTCAATTCGATTCACCCGGGTGTTATTTTAACGCCCATGGTCCAACAAGAAGGGATAGAAAATACGGTAGACCAACTATCTGCATCCATCCCGTTACAGCGGGTCGCTCAACCTGAAGAAGTATCTAAATTAGTATTATTCTTGGCCCAGGATGCCAGCTATTCAACAGGTTCTGAGTTTATTCTAGATGGTGGGTTAACCGCAAAATATTAATTGAGACCTTTCAGGTAATATTGAACTGCACTAAAAAAGCTCAACACTTATACATGGATAAGTATAAAACTTTCAATGATTTCACCAATCTACATGTGGGTATCCCCTTAGCGACAACACTATCGCTTAGCACAAGTACTAAAGCCTCATTATAAATGGTTTGATCCAAGAAAAAAACATTTGTTATAAATTACCAAGGTACTTTCGTGTGTACATGTTGGATCTAAGTTTTTTCAATTTCCAACAATAAATCCCATCACAAACCTAAAAAACAGGGATGACATTTGATGAAAATACGTATTGATTTAAGAATGCTTGTTTTTCCTTGTCCTGTTGTTCGACTACTGGTGGATTAGCCACTCATCGGACGTCCTCGAAAATCAAACCCGAGGTATGGTGATAAGTCCATTTAATAGAAAAAGCCCTGCACGAGTTTCCCCTCATGCAGAGCTTATTTGAATTATCATTTTTTTAAGAACCTGGTACTTAATTAGCCACTGACCATTCGACATGATCTAAGAATTTGTAAACGTCTTCATAAACTTTGTCACGTTCTTTGTCTAGTGTAATGATATGTCCAGAGTTTTCATACCAGATAATTTCTTTATCATCCGTATCTACTGTGTTTAGAATGAACGGTGCACTTTCTTGGTATAGCTTATCATCAAGCAAACCTTGCATAATTAGTGTCGGTGCTTTAATAGATGGTAGTTCTTCGCGTGTTTCAGTTGTTAAACGTGTTACGCCATCAAGTGAATCTTTTGGCGAAATACGTAATTCATGTAATTCAGAAATAATTTGATCTTTTGATTTATTTTCAAAATGCTTGTAAAGACGTGCATAATTGTATAAACGCGTAAATAAACCTTTTGAGTTATCACGTGAAATCGGTGCGCACATTGAAACAACTGCTTTTACTGGGAATTGTTCTGCTACTTTTAATGAGAAAACGCCACCTAGTGAAATGCCTACAACAGCAATTTCTTTGTGTCCCTTATTTTGTAGGAAATGATAGCCTTCCACGACATCGTTCCACCAGTCTTCTGGTCTTGTTTCAAGCAATGCTTCCGGTTCCACACCATGCCCACTATAAATTGGTGCATGAACTGTATAACCACGTTTGGATAAAAATTCTCCTAGCTTTTTCACATCTTTTGTGCTACCAGTAAATCCATGCAGTAATAGTACGGCTTTTTCGCCCCCCTCGATAGTTAAAGGTTGCGGCTTTGATAACTTCATTTTATAATATCCCCTTTACGGAAATTCGTATTTGTGTATTTTATGTGTCTATCTTATCATCATTTATTCATAATGTATAATTTATAGTTTTTATCATTATGATGCATACTATGCATCAATGATGTGATGTTTATTGGGTGCAAATAAAGTAGTTGTAAACGATTCCAAAAGCTGCTAATCCCTTATGTATTCTCGCTTCTCCTGACTATTATAATTCCCCAAATTGTCACCTATACTTCCATAGTTTTTATCGTTATAATGCAGATAACTCAAAAAATTGTGGAGGTGACCAAAAATGGAGTGGCAACAATTAGAATATTTTGTAGCAGTGGCAAAACTTGAACATATGACGCGTGCTGCTGAAGTACTAGCAATTTCACAACCTGCACTTAGCCGTTCAATTTCTAAATTAGAGGAAGAATTAGGTGTCCCATTATTTGATCGTCAGGGACGTTCTATCATGCTAAATCGTTATGGTGAACTATTTTTGTACCGAGTGCAACGTATGCGCAAGGAATATGAAAAAGCAGTTATAGAATTACAGGAATTAAACAACCCTGAGCTAGGTGACGTGTCTCTCGGTTTTTTACATACTCTTGGTACGAGCATAGTACCCGATTTAATACGAGCATTTCGTCAGCATCATCCACATATTCGCTTTCACTTTACACAAAACTATTCTCACTCTCAGCTCAAGCAATTATTGGCGGGAGAGCTTGATCTATGCTTACTTTCTGCTATCAATACGGAGCCACCTGTCTGTTGGAAAGAACTATGGCGAGACGAATTATACATCATGGTGCCAATAGATCACCATTTAGCAAAACGTACAAGCATTAAAATGAAAGAGCTTGAAAATGAAAATTTTGTCCTGATGAAGAAGGGCTATACGCTTCGTCGAACAGCTGATAAATTATTAGCTGCTGCTGGCATTAAGCCAAAAATTACGTTTGAAGGTGATGAGGTAGCTACTGTGACAGGATTCGTCGGGGCTGGTCTTGGCGTTTCACTCCTACCAGATGATGAAAATCTAAATCCAGCGAAAGTCGTAAAAATTCATGTAGAGGATATGGTATGTGAACGCATCATCGGAATGGCCTGGATCGAAAATCGTTACCTCCCACCCTCTGCAAGGCAATTCCAACAGTTTATTTTCGATTTTTATGAAGAACAAAAGCGTTAATTATTTATATACAAAAACCGGTCTATCTTCATTTTAAAGATAGACCGGTTTTATTATTGTCCAATATATTTTAATTGATATGTGTGCATATCAGTGGGATCACCCTCTATTTCAAACTGACCTTGTTTGGCTAGTGCGAAAATTCGCTTTTCCATAAATGCCTCGCTTATATAGTCATCTATAGATCCAAATGTTTCGCCAATGATTCGTGCCGGTGAAATCCATTCCTCCGCTTTCGCTTCGTGTATTCGTTTTGCACATTCAATAATTACAGCATCAAAAGCACTTTCATCTGCGTGAACAATACCGTCTTGCCAAGTACGCAGTGTACTCGGGTTTTGCTGTAAAGCTTGCCATTCTTTTGCTAGCCTATTTTCCTCTTCTACAGAAAAACGCTTGGCATCAGCACGTAACTTCATTAAAATATTTGCAGATAACTCCCCTGTATGGCGAATACTCATGTTCGACTGTATACGCTTTAGCCCCTCTGTTGCATCAATGCCAAATACCATGTTGCATTTATTTGCAAACTCACTCATTACAAACCTCAAACCGATTTCTTCATGTGAATTTTGACTATACCAAATCCATACATCAACATCACATGGAATTGCTGGGATTTTCTTCGCCCAATCCTTTTGCATATCCTCAAACAATTCACGCTCATCTACATCTTTTAGTATATACGTATTTAACCAATTTTTTCGTTCTTCTGGACTCGTTAGTGGTCCTATGGAGAAAATATCATTGACACAAATCACCGACTCTTCTCTTTGTAACTTTTTTTGTCGTATCGCTTGTTTTAGACCGCCTTGTGTCGATAAGCTAAAGGTAATATGTAAAATTGCCATGAAAATTTCCCCCTTTTATTGTTTGCTAAGTGCAATTTGAATCCCAATAAATGTGAATAATACACCTTGGATCATATTTAAACGCTTAGCAATAGCAGGCTTGCCAATAATGAATGTTCGAACCTTCCCAGCAAAAATACTAATCAATGAAAATAGCACCAATGCCTGTACTAAAAAAACGATACCCAGTATGAACATTTGCAGAGCAACATGCCCCTGTACCGGATTTATAAACTGTGGTAATAGTGCTAAGAAAAATAATGATACCTTAGGATTTAAGACATTCATCAAGATCCCCTTTTTATAAAGAGAAACATAAGCTTGTGTATTTTGTTGATTCAGAGTAAATGGATCACCTTTTGCCCGGAAAGATTGCCATGCTAAAAACAACAAATAAGCTGCCCCAGCAAATTTAACGATTGAAAAAACAACCGTCGATTGATAAATTATCGCAGAAATACCAAGCACTGCCGCCGAAATATGTACCAATAATCCTGTACATAAGCCCAGTGAAGTTACAATACCTGCTTTTTTATCCTGTACAATACTTTGTGCGAGCACAAACAAATTATCCGGTCCTGGCATTAATGTTAAAATGATTGCAGCCCCTAAAAAGGCCGTTAACGTTGAAATCTCCAACAGTGTCCCTTCTTTCTACTTAGATAAGAAAGCTATCATTCTTACAATGATTATATTTTAATTATACTATACGTTTCATCCTCTTTTTGTCATAAGTTTATGACTTTATTCGTAACTTTAAGAAAAAGAATATATTCTGTAAAATACTTTTTTATACAATACTTTCCACTATAAATACATTATAATTAATGCACAACAAGCAAATTCAATTTGATTATTTCTCAAGAGTGATCGACAAATACAAGTCACTTTCGAGGGTGAGCGACTCAACCAAAAAGTTGAGCAACCTATCGCTAGTTTTAACATCAAATACATCATTCCATCAGATATCGCAGGGGCTGTATCCAAATTTCCACATTAATGAGTAAGTTAGATATCTATTGGGAATTCTAAATATTAACAACGTTTTACTTCACAAATACGAAGCTACGAATTATACCGAATCATTATTGATAGGAAGGAGAGATTTTATGGCAGTTAGTGATATTGTAAAAGAGCATATCGACGATAATGGTGATGTTTATTACACAATGTGTACCTATGATATCGATGTAAAGGCGACCAATTCATCTGGTTTAGCACCTGTTATTAGCTATTGGATCAATGAAAAGGAAATTACCGATGATATCCGTAAACTGCGTTTTAGTCCCCGTTTACCGTCCTCTTACATCCAGGATTACGACGCATTTCAAGCAATGCTTTACACAAAGGAACAGCAGGCGATCAATCAACTTTATGAACAACATAGTATTAAGCCAAAAAATATGTCTACACCTAAGCAAATTCTATGGAGCTTTTTTGTTATGATTTTAGCAATGCTCCCGCTTCTCGTTGTCATTTGGTGGATTAAATAAGGCTGAATTTTATCAGAATTATTCAAAACTATCTACTAACTTCGCTATTTTGCTTGACAGATAAGCTGAATTAGTGCATTCTTTAGACAATTCATATCTAAAAAAAACGAACGAAGATTAGTACTTAGACACTGATTGGTTAGAGAGCAATGTTCACCGGCTGAAAGACATTGTACAAGAAAGACTAACGAACCTACTTCGCAAAACGTCCTAGCAAAACTAGGCGCAGTCTCAAGCGTTATGAGGAAAGTGGAATGTTTACGGACATTCAAGCTAGGTGGTACCACGGAAAGCAAACCTTTTCGTCCTAATTTATTAGGATGAGAAGGTTTTTTTTATCTTCATTCAGCGGAAAACTCCCACCTCTATAGGTGGTGAGATGAATGTGGTTTTAGTCCTTTTTCAGTGGGTATTCAAACGCCCATTGAATGAAGATAAAGCCTCCGGCGGATGTCACAATTTTTTTTGCGCGAAAGCATAGCGACAGCAGCAGATTTTGAAAGGAGTGAATTTAGGATGTTAGCCTAAGAACGTCGCATCCATGCGACAGCGGCTAACTGACCTGCATCGTGCAGGCCTAAGCACAATTCAAAATCTGGACGCAATTATGCCGAGGCGTATTTGATTGTAAAAAACAACAAGACGTTGGCGAACTGGAGGAATGAGTTATGGAAAGAAAAAGAATCGTCGTAAAAATCGGCAGTAGCTCCTTAACAAATGCTAAAGGGGAAATCGATAAAGTCCTTTTAATGGATCATGTGCAAGCCATTGCAGAGCTAAAAAAGTACGGACATGAAGTACTTCTCGTATCATCGGGTGCAGTTGCAGCAGGGTTTAAACAGCTTGGCTACCCTACCCGCCCAGTCACTGTAAAAGGCAAGCAGGCTGCGGCAGCTGTTGGGCAAAGCTTACTTATTCAAACATACCATGCGCTATTTAGCATTTACGATATCCTTCCGGCACAAATTTTACTGACACGTACCGATTTCTCAAAAAAAGAACGCTACAAAAACGCCTATGCAACATTTGAAGTTCTATTAGAACGTTCAATGCTACCAATCATTAACGAAAATGATACGGTTTCTGTAAGCGAATTAACATTTGGCGATAATGATATGCTATCGGCTCTAGTAAGTGGCTTAGTGCATGCAGACCAACTGATTATTTTAACGGATATCAACGGCTTATACGACGCCAATCCAAATAAAAACCCCGAAGCAAAACGCATTGATCGTTTAACAGAAGTAACGGAAGAAATGCTTGGCTTTGCAGATGGCGCTGGCTCTAAAGTTGGCACAGGTGGTATGGAATCGAAGCTTTTAGCAGCGAGAGCAGCGTTAAATGCTGGTGTCAAAGTGTTTATCGGGAATGGATCAGGTGCGACAAAGCTTGTGGACATCGTAGAAGGACGCGGTGACGGTACGTATGTCGAGCATGACGACCTAGCAGTATTAACAAACAACAAACAGTGGATTGCACTAACTGAAGTATCTGGTAAAATTTTTATAGATGAAGGTGCAGAATCTGCCCTTTTATTAAATGGAAAAAGTTTATTACCTGCTGGCATTTATAAGTTCGAAGGTGAATTTGAACATGGTGATGTTGTCGAAGTGTACGGTGTAAATGGTTTACTTGGGCGCGGTGAAGTACTTTATTCTTCAGAAGAACTTGAAATTTCAATGGGAAAACGTACAGACGAATTAACAAAATGCCCAATCGAAGTCATTCATCGAGATAAATGGTTGAAAATGCAAACAAATTAAGGAGGACTATATATGACTCAATTAACAACACAAAGTGAAGTACAACGTAAAGGAAAGCTAGCAAAAGCGGCCAGCTACTTATTAAATATCAAAACGACGGCTGAAAAAAATGATGCCCTAACAAAAATCGCAGAACAATTAGTACTCGACCAAGACTATCTAATTGAAGAAAATGCAAAAGATTTAGCGAACGGACAAGAAAAAGGTATGCCAACATCTACACTTGACCGTATTATGTTAAACAAAGAGCGTATTGAAGCGATGGCTGATGCGATCCACCTACTAGTGGAATTAACAGACCCTGTTGGAAAATTGATCGAGCGCATTGAAAAAGAAAATGGTCTAATTATTGAAAAGAAATTAGTGCCTATTGGTGTGATCGGGATGATCTATGAAGCGCGTCCAAACGTAACAATTGATGCAGCAACATTATCTCTTAAAACGGGTAACGCAGTAATTTTACGTGGTAGCTCTTCAGCAAAATTTTCAAACATAGCGCTTGTCGCAAGTATTCACCGTGCACTTGAAAAGACAGCCCTACCTGTAGATGCTGTACAATTAATTGAAGATACAAATCGTGAAACAGCTAAAGAATTATTCCATTTAAATGAATATTTAGATGTTTTAATTCCACGCGGTGGCAAAGCACTTATTGATTTAGTTGTGCGTGAAGCATCTGTACCAGTTCTTGAAACAGGTGCTGGTAACTGTCATATATACGTCGATGCGACAGCAGACTATACAAAAGCGGAGCCGATTGTCATCAATGCTAAAACACATCGCCCTTCTGTTTGTAATGCTGCGGAAAGCTTACTTATTCACCGTGATTGGTTTACTGAGCATGGCGAAAAGCTATTACAAGCTATTCACAATGCAGGTGTATCAGTTATTGGTGATGAAACAGTTTGCCAAACAGTAGACTTTGCTGAGCTTGCAACAGATGAAGATTATGCTTCAGAGTATTTAGACTTAAAAATTAGTGTGAAAATCGTAGAGAATGTCTATGAAGCTGTAGAACATATTAATCGATACGGTACAAAACATTCAGAAGCAATAATTACTGAGGATCCACTTGTAGCAGATTGCTTCTTAAACAATGTCGATGCAGCAGCAGTTTACCACAACGCTTCAACGCGCTTTACGGACGGCTTTGAATTCGGCTATGGCGCAGAAATTGGTATTAGTACACAAAAATTGCATGCGCGTGGACCAATGGGTTTACCTGCGCTTACATCAACAAAATACTATATTCACGGTGACGGTCAAATTCGCGAATAACAAAAACGCATTTAAATGTGAAGCCGGCAGATGTCATGTACTCTGCCGGTTTTTTCTATACTTTTCTATGAAAGAAGGTTGGATATGAACGTTTCAGCTATGATTAAACTTTCGGTGTCCATGGCTATCTTCGGGTCCATTGGATTTTTCACAATTCATACAGGTTTGCCTGCTATTGAACTTGTATTTGTACGCTGTATTTGTGCAACGCTTTTCCTAGGCGGTATATGGCTTGCAACAGGCGGACACAAAACGGAACTTTGGGAGAAGAAAGAAGTTATTCGTACGCTCATATGTGGTGTATTTATCGTCTTAAATTGGGTGTTTCTTTTTAAAGCATTTGAAGAAATGTCAATTTCGATAGCCATTTCCATCTATAATTTAGCACCAATCTTCGTGCTTATTTTAGGTTCTATTTTCTTAAAAGAGAAAATGACCATTCAAGCTTTAATTGCTACAGTCACTTGCTTTATCGGCAGTATTTTCATAATTGGTTTGAACAATTTTTTATCATTGGCTGATTTCATGCAATCTGGCTTTATTTGGGCTCTATTATCTGCAATTTTTTATGCACTGACAATGTTAACAAGTAAAACTATTAAAAATTTCAGTGCCTATGCCCTAACCTTCACGCAAACAACAGTCGGGATTGTGATGCTACTTCCTTTAGTTGATTTTACGCTATTCAATGGATTAACAACGACGAACTGGTTGTATATTTTAGGAACTGGCTTTATTCATACAGGTTTTGTTTATTATTTATTTTTTGATAGTATTCGTAATCTATCGACGATTGTTGTTTCTGTATTAGTATTCGTTGATCCGGTTGTCGCCATTTTACTAGATATGGCGCTACTAGATTTCATGCCTACCCTACTACAGACATTCGGGATTCTTCTGATTTTTGGTGGAATTTCATATACTTTGTATACACCAAGACAAAAAACAAAACAGCTTTTGACGGAGGAATAAATTCATGAATAAGCTTGTAACGATCGGAGAATGTTTAATCGACTTTACGCCAAGCGAACAAGTTGGTGCCCTTGCTGAAGTGAATGGTTTCACCAAAAATGCGGGTGGTGCACCTGCCAATGTCGCAGCAGTTGTTGCCAAGCTTGGACAACATGCAGCTCTCCTATCACAAGTAGGTCAAGATGCATTTGGGGATTTTCTCATCAAAACGATAGAGATGGCTGGTGTTGACACAACGTATATCGCTCAAACAACGGAAGGTGAAACAAGCCTTGCCTTTGTCTCGTTGACAAACGACGGCAACCGCGACTTCTTGTTTTATCGTCGAAATGCAGCAGATTTACTTTTTCGAAAAGAACAGCTTCCAAAAGATCTGCTAATAGCTGGGGATATTCTTCACTTTTGCTCTGTGAATTTAGTCGAGAGTCCTATGAAACATACACATGAGGCTGTAATAAAACAAGCCCATGATGCGGGTTGCCTTGTCTCTTTTGATCCTAATGTACGTCTTCCTCTTTGGCAAGACGCAGAAGCTTGTCGTCAAACCATTTTAGATTTTTTACCAAAGGCACACATCGTTAAACTCTCTGATGAAGAGCTGACTTTCTTAACACATATCGAAGATGAACAACAAGCAGTTCATACATTATTACAAGAAAAGATACAAGTACTTTTCGTCACACATGGAGCAGACGGCGCTACGCTTTATACTAAACAGCAATATGTAAAAGTTAGTGGAGACATCCTACAAGCAATTGACACAACTGGCGCTGGAGATGCATTTATCGGTGCAGTTTTAAGTATTTTACTAGAGAATAATATCACACCTATAACACTCGAACAATTTTGCCAAAGCCAGGCAAAATCCCTGCTCTCCTTCGCTAATCAGTACGCAGGAGCATCCACGCAAAAGCATGGTGCGATTGCTTCTTATCTTGCTAAGGATGAACTACCTTTTACGTTCTAACTAAAAATAGAGTTGCACCTACTTTACTAGGTCAACTCTATTTTTGTTAATCGAGAAGCGAAAAAATATCAAACACCGATTTGATTTATATACCTGTCACTACATCAAATGGAATTTCCTCGCCATTTTTATTCAAATACATATATTCATAATCTTTATCTTTTGTTAATTTAAAAATATACTGCTTGATCTCTTCATTTTGACCTTCTACTTCTTCAATGTTCACAAAAATTTTATCATCATTACTTTCGACACTGGCTGTAACTGTGCCTTTTGTATTAACAGCAATATACGCAATTTCTTCACCATCGTTAACCAGTTGAATATAATCGTCCATCCTAAGCTGATCTAGTACTTTTTGTAATTTTTTTGGTACCGAGTTCAATTCTGTGATTGCTAATTCTGAGTTACAAGCTGTCAATGCAAGTACAACTACTAGCAAAATACCCATTAACCTTTTCAGACTAACAGCCCCCTTCTCTCAATTATAAATGTCTTTCTACAAATATTACCAAAAGTATTTGCATTTGAGAATCTAAGCTCTTAACACTCAGACGGGGACAACGATTTACATAGTCTTAATTAACTAACCCCCAAAAAATATTATCAATAACAACTCTTCCCTTTCGACAATTCAACTGACAAATCCCTATGATTTCGAACGCGGATCCATAAAATCACGAAATGCGTTACTCAGCATGTAAAGCCCAAGAACAAGTAATGTAATAGCTCCCCCCGGTGCATAGATGTACCAAGGTGCGCTCATTATATATGATTGGGAGTCTTTTAACATACGTCCCCAACTTGGGTTTGGCGGTTGTACACCAAGTCCTAAATAACTAAGTGCGGCCTCCGCTAGCATTGCTGCAGCAAAGGTCACCGTAGCTGCCACAATAATTTGCGATGAAATATTCGGTAATATATGCCGGAACATAATTTTAAAAGGATTTACACCAATAAGTTTAGCAGCAAGTACATATTCTGCATCTCGGTGCTGTACGAAGCCACTACGTGCAATTCGCGCAATGCCTGGTATAGCAATAATGCCTAACGCAATCGCTGTATTAACAATACCTGGTCCAAAAATTGCCACTAGCATTAATGCTAAAATAATTCCTGGAAAAGCCATTAGCGCATCCATGAAACGCATGAATATCTCATCAATCCAGCCACCAACATATCCAGCAATAGCACCGATTAAAATGCCCAATGTCACACCTATGACTACCGTTAAGATACCCACCGCAAAGGCTGTTTGTGTCCCTTTCATAATACGGCTAAATATATCCCGACCAAATTCATCGGTCCCAAAGAAATACGCATTACTTGGCCCTCGTAATTTTTCTGGAATATTCATAGAGTTCACATCAAAAGGCGTATAAAAAAAGCTTACAATCATGACTATGAAAAATCCGAAAACGATCAGTAGACCAATGATTAAGTTAATATTCTTTGCGTATCTTTGTATATTTTTCATCGTATCCACCTTCTCTCATCGTAATCGGATTCTCGGATCTAATACTGAATATAAAATATCCACGATAAAATTTATGACGACTACTGCAACGGTAATATACATGACAATCCCTTGTACTAAAGGAAAGTCACGGTTACTAATGGCTGTAATGAGTAGCTGGCCTATACCCGGAAGTGAGAATACTTGCTCCACAATAATTGTCCCTGCTACTACCTCAGCCATTATGAGCCCAAAAACTGTTAGAATAGGAATCATTGAGTTTTTTAACACATGCTTATACATTACATTTTGCTCAGACATCCCTTTACTGCGAATCGTACGTACATAATCGAGCTGGATCTGCTCTAAAACGGCGGTTCGTACATAACGGAAGTTGACAGCAATTTGCGGAATAGCAATGGTTAACGCTGGTAACACCAATGTACTGAGAGCACCTGTCACACTTTCTGTCCACGGAATATAACCACTGATTTTAAAGAAATCAAACTTCATCCCAACGTATAAAATCAGTATCATCCCTAACCAAAATGATGGGACGGCCATACCTATTTGTGTCACTGTTGATAATGACACATCGCTCAATTTATTTTGTCTACGCGCAGCGAACATCCCTAATGGTATGGAAACAATTAATACTATGCTAAGGGTGAGTGCTGCGAGAGACATCGTTACAGGGAGCCTATCAAATAATAAGTCTTTTACAGGCATTGAAAATCGTATTGAATTACCTAAATCACCTGTCAATAACCCCTTCATCCAATCAAAATATTGTTCATAAAGGGGACGGTCTAAACCAAGCTCAGACCGCAAATTTTCAATTTGAGTAGCATCCGCTTCTGTACCTAACATTGTACGAACGGGATCACCAGGTAAGATTTGAAAAACTCCAAATGTAATCATCGACACTAGAATGATAGTTGTTATTAACAGGATGAATCGACGTAATAAATACATCATAGTGTTCATCCTTTCCTAGTTAGAGAACTGTACCTCAGACATATCATGGAACCAGAACGGATAGCTCTTCAGACCTGTTACTTGCTTATCGGAACCCCAAACAATTTGATAATCAGCAATATAAACAGCCGCTGCTTGTTCGGCTAAAATTTCTTGTGCTCGTTGGTAGTACCCCACTTGCTTCGCCGCATCTGTTTCTTTTAAAACATCTGACATGACTTGATCAAATTCTGCATTCTTAAATAAGAAGAAGTTTTCGCTATCATTTGTAGAAATGTAGTCATTTAATACTTCATATGCAGATGGACGTCCTGTTAAATCGATCGTCGTCATGGCATAATCGCGACCGAAGTAAACACGATCTAACCAAATTCCCCATTCTACTACTTCTATTTCCACATCCACGCCAATTTCTTTTAAATTTTCTACTACAATTTGAGCGATATTCGAATACATATCATTGTGTGAAGAAACCGTAATTTTTGTTTTAAAGCCGTCTGGATAGCCTGCTTCAGCAAGTAATGCTTTTGCTTTTTCCACATCACGTTCATACATTTTGTCTAAGCCTGTTTTTTGGAAATCTCCCATTGCTGGACTCATATTTGAGCCAAGTGGTGTTGCATAGCCAGCAAAGACAGAGTCAATAATATCCGATTTACTTATTGCATGGTTAATAGCTTGACGGACTTTTACATTATCAAAGGGTGCTTTGGTTTCATTAAATGTAACGACTAACGAAGAGTTATTGTTTTGATGCGATAAATTATAACTTCCTTCCACTTCCCCAACACGATGCCACGGCACACTTGTTACATCAACTTCATTAGCAATTAAGCTCATAATGGCAGCTTGGTCATCTGATTGGAACGCGAATGTTACTTTATCTAAATATGGCAAGCCTTCTTTCCAGTAATTTTCATTCTTTTTTAGTTCAAGATTTGTGCCTGGTGAATATTTCACATATGCGAATGGACCTGTTCCGATTGGATTTTCGTTATGCTTGCCTTCATTACTTTTTGGCACAATGCCTGATTGCAATGCTGTTAATGAATATAAGAAGTTAGAGTTTGGTTCTTTTAATGTGATCACAAATGTACTTGCATCAGGTGCTGCTGTGGACGCGACGTTATCGAAGTTATTTGACATCTTCTCGCCACCGCTTTTACCCATTAAACGGTCAAATGTATATTGTATATCTTCCATCGTTAAATCATCACCATTGTGGAATTTCACGCCTTGACGAATTTTAAATGTATACGTTAAGCCGTCTTCTGAGACCTCATAGCTTTCGGCAATTGCTTCTTTTAAAGAACCATCTGTTTCCGGTGCCATTAGCCCTTCAAATATATTTAAAAGCATCTGGAACGAAATTGATGCAGTAGCTTTATGTGGATCTAAAAAATCAGGGTCATCATTGACACGCACAACGATTTCTTTCGGTACTTCACTTGCAGGCTTGGCATCTCCATCTTTGTTTCCTTGGTTTGTTGTGTCATTGCCACCATCACTTGAAGAACATGCACTTATCACAAGAATAGTTAGCATTGTTAATAAAAATAAAAACCAACTCTTTTTCATCTTCATAACCTTCCTCCCCTTTGCATTATGCATTTTGTATGCTTGAATAGCTTTCTACACCAGCTAGTTTGTAAGCTGATTTGACACCTGATAGTATTGCCTCTTCCATTACCCGTGTGGCTAAGTGACCAATATAGTCAACAGAGTAGGATTTGTCTCCAGTACCTAACACAAAAATCGTATCGCCATCTAGCATCGTGTGGACGGGATAAATCGTACGTGCAAGTGCATTTTGTGTTAGCTGCGCAATTTTTTTCGCCTCTGACTTCGTTAAGTATGCATTCACTGCAATGACACCAATTGTAGTATTTGTTCCTTGCAATGCCTGTGATTGTGCATTTTCTGCCAAGTAAGCACAACTATCAATCCAGCTGCCCGTTTCTAGGTTGCGAGCACCTGCTATTATCTCTCTAGTATTAGGGTCTCTCACATCTCCCACTGCATTGACTGCGACAATCGCTCCGACAACAAGGTCTTCTTTTCCAGTGATAGATGCACTTCCTAATCCTCCTTTCATGCAAAATTGTGGTCCTGCCATTTTGCCAACTGTTGCGCCATATCCCACACCAATATTTCCGTTAGCGAAAGCTCCAACTCTCGCACTTTTTGCCGCTTCATAGCCCATTTTCGCTGTAGGTCTTACGTGAGCATCTCCAATAAATAAATCAAACAGTACCGCACTTGGCACTATTGGAATTTTTGTGACTCCTGCATCTACACCGATGCCTTTTTCCTCTAAATAATGCATTACACCTGTCGCAGCATCTAAACCAAATGCGCTGCCACCCGCTAAACAAATACCATGCACATGATCGATTGCATTTATAGGATCAAGAGCATCCGTTTCCCGTGTACCTGGAGCAGATCCTCGTACATCGACACCGCATACCGCACCGTTCTCAACAAGAAGTGCTGTACATCCGGTAATTGCATTTTTGTTTTCTGCATGTCCAACTTTCACACCTGGAACATCCGTAATGTTGCCATACATCTGACCCACTCCCTTAGATTGAATTTTCACTCTGTTTTTCATATAAAAAGCAGGCGACACGTTGATTTTCGTTCATATATTGAATGATTGGCCGGTCTTGATGACACTTCTCCATCACAAATGGACATCTTGTATGAAATACACAGCCAACCGGTGGATTCATCGGACTAGGTAGTTCCCCTTGTAAAGGAATGGCCTCCTTTGGCTCATCGAAATTGACAACTGGAATCGCAGATAGTAGCGCCTGAGTATATGGATGAAGTGGATTGGCAAACAATTCTTTTTTTGACCCAATCTCTACAATACGCCCCAGGTACAGTACAGCTACACGATCACTAATATGCTTAACAACACTTAAATCGTGCGAAATGAATAAATAGGTTAATTGAAATTCATCTTGTAGATCCATCAGTAAATTCAGTACTTGTGATTGCACCGACACATCGAGTGCTGAAACCGGCTCGTCTGCGATGATGAATTCTGGATTGATGGCAAGTGCACGCGCAATGCCAATTCGCTGACGTTGGCCACCCGAAAATTCATGTGGATATTTTTGCATCGCATCTTCTGCTAGGCCAACCTTTTGCAAAAGCTCCTTGACACGTTTCTTGCGTTGCTCATTTGTAAGTGTCAGTTGTAGCGCCATCGGTTCCTCAATAATGGCACCAATCCGCATACGTGGATTAAGAGAAGCAAACGGATCTTGAAATATCATTTGCATTTGATTGCGATACTTTTGTAATTTACTGCCCTTTAAATGTTGGATTTGCTGACCCTTATACAAAATCTCACCTTCTGTTGGTTCGACAAGCTTCAATATCGTACGCCCAAATGTTGATTTACCTGACCCTGACTCTCCCACAATGCCAAGTGTCTCACCGCGGTAAATTTCAATGGAAACATCATCGACAGCCTTCACGACCTTTTTTTCTTCCTTCATCGACTTTCTCTTCACTGGAAAATAGGCTTTTAAATGGTTGATTTCAAGTAAGACTTCCTTGTTGGTCAAAAGCTCGCTCCCCTTTCTCTGAAAATAAGTGGCAACGAACTTTATGTGTTTCATCAATCACTAGTAGCTCTGGTTGAATCGTGTGACACTGATCCATAGCGAATTGACAACGTAGTGCAAAGCGACATCCATCTGGTAACGCATAGGCAGGCGGTACAATCCCCGGAATAGAAGGCAATCTTTCCACTTCCGTATCAAGGCTCGGCATCGTTTTTAATAGAGCCCTCGTATAAGGATGTTGTGGGTTTAAAAACAGCTCCTTCACTGGTGCTTCTTCAACAATTTGACCTGCATACATTACCAGCACGCGATCAGCCGTCTCTGCTACTACACTCATATCATGTGTGATAAACAAAATAGCCGAGTGATGGTCCCTCTTCATTTTCATCATCAAATTTAATATTTGGGCCTGTACCGTTACATCTAGTGCAGTTGTCGGTTCGTCTGCAATCAGAAGTTGTGGATTATTGGACATGGCAATGGCAATCATGACACGTTGACGCATCCCCCCTGATAATTGATGTGGATACTCGCCAATTACCTTTTCTGCGTTAGCGATGCCTACTTCTTTTAAAAATTGAATGGATTTTTCACGCGCTTCTTTTTTGGACACTTTTTGATGTCTTTTAATAGACTCCATCATTTGATTGCCAATCGTAAAAACTGGATCAAGTGATGTCATCGGTTCTTGAAAAACCATACTAATTTCATTACCTCGTATATTGCTCATCTCTTTATTTTTATAGTCTAATAAGTTTTTACCGTTTAGTAGTATTGTGCCAGCTGCGATTTCCCCCGGTGGTATCGGAAGTAGGCGCATAATGGAAAGTGACGTTATACTTTTACCACTGCCTGATTCGCCAACTAGTGCGACAGTTTCACCTTTATGAATAGAAAAACTAACATCATCAACTACCTTTGCTTGTTTACCATTTTTCAACTGAAACTGAATTTTTAAATTACGTACTTCTAATAGTATGTGTTTTGTTTCTATCGGTTCCATATGCTTCCCTCCTACTCATGTTCGATTGGGTAAAGCATAACGAATTGCAATATTTTTCATTTGCGTATAATTTCGGAGTGCAACAAAGCCTTTTTCACGGCCAATTCCACTTTTCTTATAACCTCCAAATGGCATTTGAATACCGCCTGCTGCCCCGTAATTATTGATAAACACTTGTCCAGCCTGCACACGACTTGCAACATAATGAGCCGTATCTAAATCCTTTGACCAAATGCCTGCCACTAACCCGTACTCTGTACTATTAGCTAATGCAATTGCCTTTTCTACTGTGTCAAATGTAAAGACAGTAAGCACTGGCCCGAATAATTCCTCTTGCGCTAAAACATGGGTTTCGTCTAAGCCAGCAAGAATAGTTGGTTGTATATAATAGCCGTTTTCATACCCTTCAATCGTCAGCGTTTCGCCCCCCACCACAACATAGCCTTCTTCCTTTGCTTGCTGTAGTCGTGCGGAAATATTCATAAATTGACGCTCATTTAATAGTGGACCCATATCAAGATCCTCTTCTCCTGGGCCTACTTTAAGCGCTATAAATCGCTCTACTAGCTGGGCTAAAAATGCCTCTTTCGCACTCGCCTCAATTAGTAAACGCGCACCCGCTGAACATGTTTGCCCTGCATTCTGAACGATCGCACGCAGAACACCTTCCAACGCCTGTTCCATTGGTGCATCTGCAAACACAATGTTGGGGGACTTCCCGCCAAGCTCTAACGTAACTGGCACAACATTTTCTGCTGCCGCTTTCATGACTGCTATGCCCGTTGGTACAGAGCCTGTAAATGTAATATGATTAATGTCTGGATGTTTCGTTAACAATGATCCAACTTCATTGCCTAAGCCTGTAATATGTTGGAATATTCCTGCCGGCACTTTATCCGCAAACCACTTCGATATTGCATGTGTTGTTAAAGGCGTATCCTCCGCACTTTTCACAATCACTGCATTGCCAGTTGCAATGGCAGCTGCTACACTTCTAGCAGTAATTTGAATTGGATAGTTCCACGGGACGATATGTACGGTAATTCCAACAGGCTCCAGTACTACCGCATTTAAAATACCGTCTTCAATCGGAATCGTATCTCCCATCACTTTGTCTGCTGCACCACCATAAAACTCAAAATATCGTGCCGCCGCTTCAATATCTACACGCGCTTGTGATAGTGGCTTACCGACATCATGACACTCTAACAAAGCCCATTCCTCCGAATGCGCACGAATGTACTGCGCTAACTTAACGAGCAACTGACCACGTTCATATGCCTTCACCTTACGCCATTCTTCACTTTCAAATGCCACACGCGCCGCATGTATCGCTTCATTTACATGAGTCTCATTCGCATTACTGATTTGTGCCAATACTTCACCAGTAGATGGATTTGTCACATCTAATAGCTGTTCGTTATCTGCATGACCCCATTCACCGTTTATGAACATTGGAATCTTTTGCATCCTATCCCTCCTACAATCCTCGACCTCCATCAACATGTAACGTCGTACCAGTTACCATACTCGCTGCATCCGAAAGTAAATAACCAACTGCTCCAGCAATGTCTGTTGGATCAACTAAACGCCCAAGCGGCACAGATTGAACAAACACGTCCTGCTTCGTTTGTTCAACATTTGCACCCGCTGCCGTAAATTGAGACAACATTTGTGTATCTGCTGGCCCTGGATGAATTGTATTCACTCGAATTTGGTGCGGTGCGAGCTCAATGGCCAACCCACGTGAGAAACTTTCCGCGGCTCCTTTAGATGCGATATAGGCTTGCAACCCCGGACGTGGACGCACAGCTGAAATCGATGCAATCGTGACAATCGCACCTTTTTTTCGTACCTTCATATAAGGTACAACTGCTTTTGTCGTAATAAATAAGCTTTTCACATTTACATCCATTAAACGGTTCCACTCATCTATCGAGACATCTTCAATAGGTGTTGCCGCCTGCGCAATGCCAAGCGCATTTACAAGGCCATCGATACGTCCATATTTGTCATACACACTTTGAAAAACATCATTCACTTTGTTTTCATTTAGTACATTCAAATCATAGATTTGCAATGCATCACCTTCTAAATGAGCTAGTGATGTTACGGATAAATCAAGCCCAACAACGATTTTCCCTTGCTCAAGCAGATGCTTTAAAATGGCTTGACCCATACCGCCCCCAGCACCAGTCACAATCACCACTTGTTGTTCTACCGCCATATTAAACACTCCCTGCTGATGATGTTTTCATTGCTACAATCGCTTCACAGATTGCAGTACCCATTTCTTGTGTTGTTGACTGACCGCCAATATCCGCTGTTTTTACAACGCCAGCTCTTAAAACCGACTCGATTGCTGTCACAATGAGCTCTTCCACATCCGGACGTCCAATATGTCCAAATAATAAAGCAAGTGACCAAATTTGAGCGATTGGATTAGCGATTCCTTTCCCTGCAATATCAGGTGCCGAGCCATGAACAGGCTCAAACATAGATGGAAAATCTTTTTCAGGATTTATATTCGCAGATGGAGAAAGGCCAAGGCCCCCTACAATCGCAGACCCTAAATCCGATAAAATATCGCCAAATAAATTTGAAGCAACAACAACTTCAAAATCTTGTGGACGCTCCACGAAATATGCCACTAACGCATCAATATAAATGGATTCTAGCTTCAGTGTAGGCGATATTTGTGCGAGTACTTTTTTCGTGTGCTCGTCCCAAAACTTCATCGAGTGGATAATGGCATTTGACTTAGTGGCACTCGTAATTTTTGTTTTGTGATTTTCATGTGCATAATCGCAAGCTGCCCGTACAATCTTTTCGATACCAATCCGCGTCATAACTGTATTTTGAATTGTCATTTCCTGTGGTTGATTATTGTAAATACGTCCACCACTATCGGAATATTCCCCTTCGGCATTTTCGCGGAAGATGACAAAATCAATTCCTTTGCCATTTGAAAGCGGAGAAGCAATTCCCGGTAGTGATTTAATTGGTCTGAAATTTACATACTGCTGAAATTGCTTACGAATCGGCATTATTAACTCCCACACAGTCACATCATCTGGAACACGTGCGTCTCCAATAGCACCGAATAAAATGGCATCATACTGTGCAAGTAATTCAAGTGCATCGTCTGGCATCATTTGCCCATGTTCTAGATAATAATCCGAACTCCACGGAAATATTTTCGTTTCTATTTGAAGAGTCGCATCATACTCCTGGATATACCCAAGCACCTTGATGGCTTCCTCCATTACTTCTTTGCCAATACCATCTCCTGGGATAATAGCTATTCGAGCCGCTTTAATCATTCTTTATCTCCTGCCAAAAACTTTAGGGCTGCCAAGCGATAAATCGCTGTCGTCTCCGCTAGTTCTTCAATATCGACATACTCATTTATTTGGTGAGGAATTTCACGGTCACCAGCACCTACTGTCACGATTGGTACGCCGTGCACATGGAGGAATGTGCCATCTGTTGCACCTGGCACGCCGTTGTAGATTGGTTCTTTTTCTGTCACTTCTGCAACGGCCTCATAAATCGCCTGTACAACTGGATCTTCCTTCGCTGTTGCTGTCGCTGGGCGATTATCTAACACTGTCAATTCCACCTTGAAGTCTGGATCGTCCGCTTGCAGGCGATGAATTATTGCATCAATTTTCCCGAGTAGCTCGTCATGATCTTGTGCTGGCACTGTCCGAATATCGAGAGTCGTCATGCAGTGATCAGGAATGACATTTATTTGCGCATCCCCTTTTACTGGTGCTCGTAAAATTGTTGGCGTAATCGACGGCCAGTTCAACATGGGATCTTTACCTAAACGCGCCTGCTCTTCTTTTTCTAATTTTTCAAGCTCTACAATAAAGCGCGCCATACGCCAGTTCGGGTTAATGCCACTCCAAGATATCGCACCGTGCGCCATTTTCCCAAAAATATCTACCTGTAAGCGAATGGCACCACGCTGAGCAATACAAACATTATTTTCTTGTGGTTCACAAATAATTGCACCATCCACTCCGTCAGCCCAGCCGTTTTTGATGAAATGCTTAATCCCTAACATTAGTCCCTCTTCATCACAAGGAATACATAAAAGTATCTTGCCTGTAAATTCTTCCTGATCCAGTAACAAGGACTGACAAGCTGTTATCATACATGCAAGATTTCCTTTTGTATCATTTGTACCGCGTCCATACATTCGACCGTCGACAATTTCTGCTCCGAATGGATCGTGCGTCCATGCCTCACGATTCCCTTCTGTCACAACATCTGTATGTCCTTCAAAAAGAAGTGTCTTACCCGGTTTGCCAGAATCAATAATACCAATAACATTTGGTCTGCCAGGTACAACCTCTTCTATATGCGCTTCAATGCCAATTCCCCTTAGGTATTGCGCGACAAAATTAGCTACTTCTTCTTCATTGCCGTTTGGATCATTTTCACGAAATACACTTTCAATCCGTACTAGCTTTTGTGTCAGCTCAATAACTGTATTACGATCACGCACGTATGATTCAGTTGACTTTAAGCTCGCTAATGTCATCTATATCTCCTCCAAACAAAGAATTTTAGGAATTCTAGTCATTTTAAGATTGTATACCTATAAATATGAGACAGCATGTTAAGAAATCACAGATTGGTATATAGTTTTCGTTCAGCAAAATAAGCTATTAAAGTTTATATTTTTCTATATAAATTCTATATTTTGGAACATGAAGGGCGATTTCTAAAGAACTGAGGTAGGGAGTAAAATGCTATTATTACTTACATAAAGTGCAAAATGTAGCTGATCAATATCTATAATTCTCGCATTGTGACTTTTGAGAGACTAACTCGCTAGTATTTTGATTGAAACCTTTTCCAGTGAAATCCGTATAATTTATGAGAGAAAAATCGTGAGGAGGAACATTTATGCAATCCGTTACAAAGAAACGAACGAAAGCATTTTTGATAGACGTGGCAGTCTCAAGCGTAGTTACTGCTGGTGTGGAGTATTTCTTGCGGAAAAAAGTAAAAAACGAAGCTGTTCATGCTTTAGTCACTCCAACGGTCGTAATGTGGGCACTAGAGTACGCACAATTACGCCAAAATGGACAAACAATTGGTTACAAAGCAATGGGACTTACCCTTGAAAATGAAGAAGGTTCAGAACTAACATCTAGTCAGATTCTTAAACGAATGGCTTATCGGGATACAGTGAGCACGTTTGATTACTTAAAAGACCCTAAGGCATTTGAAGAGCAAGATGGAGAAATACTACCGCACGATCGCTTTTCTAGTACGGTAGTGAAGGAACTGTAAAAGGAAAAATCCCCCGATTTTCACACGGGGGATTTCATATTTTCTTAGAAACATAGCACAATGAATCCACTAACATTTCATCTATATTTCCCTAACTTTATTATCAACTAGCTAAATTGCTTTTTCATCAAAATATGAGGAATACCTGCATCCATAAATTCCTCACCTGAACGTACATAGCCTAATTTCTCATAAAACTGCTCAGCATACGATTGTGCATTCAGTTTAGATTTTGTAATACCCTTTTCTCGCACTAATTCTTCCAACTTCAGTGTGATGACCTTGCCAAGACCAAACTTACGGAATTCCTCTAAAATGCAAATCCGCTCAAGTTTTCCATAGCCATCGACTACACGGACGCGCCCTGTCCCAACAGGTTGATCATTATAGTACACTAAAACATGCTCACATGCAGCATCTAGTGCGTCAAATTCATCCATTTCCTCTTCAATCGAAACGCCCTGCTCCTCTACAAAAACTTTTTTGCGAATGGCGAAAGCTGTTTGTAAATCTTCCTCGGTTGTAATCTTTTTTGCGTTCATCTTCATTCTCCTCTTGTTGCATTCTTATTGTTACATTGTATCTCCTAGTATAAAACGACATTTGTTGCTAATACAACAACATTTTCAAGTGGGAATCCAGATTACATTTTTCAATGTGTGAATATATATATTAACATTCCTTCTAAACTAATAGAAAAAGGGAGATAAAATATACTGCGCTCGCTGGGAAATCACGCTATAAAGAAAAAAAGTAACACGAATATTTGCGATACATACAATAATACTGCTTTATGTTCGCTTCGCTCAATAAAGTACCATCGCCTTGGTGGAAAAGTAAAATGTTAAAAAAACGAAAAAAACCAACATCCTCTTACTGGAATGTTGGTTAGTTTCACATTTATTATTGACGAGATTCAGTCATTTGCTTCCACACAGAACCTTTTGCTTCCTCGCCTTGCTCAATACGGGCAATTGCCATTTTCACTTGTAGCTTGACTTCAAATTCTTTATCTTCTTCAGCAGCTTTTAAGACTTCTAAAGATTTTTCCGTGCCTACTTCATATAGATACATCGCCGCACGCCAACGTACAAGCTTGTTTTTATCTTGTAGGGCTAGTTGCATAGCGTCTTCAAATTCTACTAAGCCAAGGTCACTCATGCAGTCTCCTGCAGTTCGGCGTACCGCAGCACTTTTATCTTTCAATGCTTTTTCTAAATAAGGAACAACCGCAACGTCCTCAATCATGCCAAGGTAAACAGTTGCTAATCGACGAATCGACATTTGCTCATCCTCTAGCGCTAATCCTAACAGCGGTAAATCCTCTACTTCTGGATCTGCCATTTGATCAAGCAACTGGAAGCGTTTTTCCCACTCTGATTCTTTAAATTGCTCTACAGTTACTTTTACTTTCTCAGTTTTTTCAACCTTCTCTGTATCATTAATAGCAGCGACAATTTCAGCTAGACGTTCTGCTGAATACGTCACATCAATTTCTTGTTTAACCGCTTCTGCAATTTCCTCTAGCTCACCATAGCGCACACCGTAGTCAATCCATTTGCGTTGGAAAATGTAGTTTTCATCGACAACTTTCTCCATAATTTGATTGAAAGCATCAATGAAACGTTCGCCAACACCAAGGCGGTGCTCGCGTTGATTGTCGAACGCCTTAACTTGCAGTGGGACTTGCTTATAAAACTGTACATGAACGTAAACTTCACCGTAAAATTCATCTGCCACTTGCTGTTCCTCAGCTGAAGTAACATCTTCACCAAGTGTTTGACGAATGCTAGATAAAATTCCTTCCCATGCATATTTTGCATTACGTTCTACCGCAAAGAAGTCGGATACATGATAAACGCCCTTGACGCCTTCAATTGCTAAAATAGCCGCCGCTTCTCCTGTTGCCTCGTCTTTATTGTCTTTTGTAAAATTAAAACTTTTACCAAATGGTAACTCCGAATCAACTACAATCTTCATAGAATTTGGACTCGGTGTAGGTTCAATTGTTAGGATTTTCATATTTTTCGCTCCTTATCCGTTTACGATTTCATCTAAATACGACCATCTATCAATAAGCTGCTCATATTTTGCATTTAGTTCATCAAGCTTTGCTGTTAACTCCTGTAACTTTGTAAAATCAGCACCAGCGTTGGCAATACCCTCTTCTGTTTCCATGATTGCCGTTTCAGTCTTTTCAATATCATCTGCAATGGATTCCCATTCTTTTTGTTCTTTAAATGATAGTTTTTTCTTCTCAGATTTTGGCTTTTCTGTTTTAGATTTTTCCGCTTTTGGTGCTTCTGCCTTTACAGCCGAAACTTGGTCACGTTTTAGTAGATAATCACTATAAACATCTAATGACTCCTCAACATGTCCTTGTCCATCTAGTATCCATAATTTTTTCGCAATACGGTCTAGGAAGAATCGGTCATGCGAAATCGTAATAACGACACCAGGGAAATGTTCGATGAAATCTTCTAGCACACCTAGCGTTTCGATATCTAAATCATTTGTCGGCTCATCTAGTAATAAGACATTCGGCTGTTCCATCAATAACTTTAACAAATGCAGTCGTTTACGTTCCCCACCTGATAACTTTCCAATTGGCGTACCATGTGCATTTAGTGGGAATAAAAAGCGCTCCAGCATTTGTGCCGCAGAATAGCGAACGCCTGCTGCATCCGTTATATCATTTGATGCATCACGAATGTATTCAATCATGCGTTCATTTTCATTCATTTTCGGTAATGTTTGTTTAAAGTGCGCAATTTTCACCGTTGAACCAACATGGATTTCGCCTACATCTGGCTGTAAATCACCCGCTAGCATCTTCAATAATGTCGATTTACCGGCTCCATTAGCACCAATAATCCCTATACGGTCGCCCTGTTGAAGTAAAAACCCAAAATCCTCGACAATTTTTTGTGTGCCGAATGCTTTTGAAATTTTTTCAGCCTCTAATACTTTGCGACCAAGACGTGTTGTAGCTAGTCCCATTTCAAGCGATACATCATCAGACTTGCGCTCTAAGTTATCTTCTAACTGCTCAAAGCGTTGAATACGTGCTTTTTGCTTCGTCGAACGTGCCTTAGCCCCACGACGAATCCATTTTAATTCTGAACGATAACGGTTACGGTCTTTTTGTGCAGACGCAGCAGCCATTTCCTCACGAATTGCACGCGCCTCTAAAAAGTCACCGTAGTTGCCAGTATGACGATACATTGTTTGGTCAGCTATTTCATATATATGCGTCGATAATTCATCTAAGAAATAACGGTCATGGGTGATGAAAATAACCGCTCCTTTTAAACGCATCACCATTTCTTGAAGCCACTCTGTAGATTGTACATCTAAATGGTTGGTCGGCTCATCTAGTAAATAAAGATCAGCCGGTTCAATTAACACTTTTGCTAACGCAACACGCTTTTGTTGCCCACCTGACAGCGTCAACACGTCCTTATCAAACATTTCAATGCCTAGCTTCGTTAGTGCTGTTTTTGCAAGAGCGTTGACATCCCATGCCTGCTCTTCGTCCATGCGATGCTGTAAACTAAATAATGTCTTTTGCAGACTTTCAGACGTTGGATTTGCAGCAAGTGCAGCAACAGTATCTTCATATTCACGGTTCAACTTTAATATTGGTGAATCCCCAGCAAATACTGCTTGGAGCACAGTTTCCCCACTATTAAAAGTCGGCTCCTGTGGTAAATATGCGATGCGGTATTTATTTGGACGATCGATGTCAATTGTATCTGCATCTAATTGACCTGCTAAAATAGATAGCAACGTAGATTTACCTGTACCATTAATACCGATTAATCCAGCACGTTCGCCTTCATAAATCGTGAATTCAATATTGCTAAAGAGCGTTTTGTCGCCCACTGTTTTCGTTAAATTTTGTACGATTAAATGACTCATTACGCTTTGCCTTCTCTTTCTAATTGTAATTGATCTAAAAAGCTTACCATAAATTGATGGCGATCTTCAGCCATTTGCTTGCCCTTGTCTGTTGTCATCAACTCTTTCAACAACAAAAGCTTTTCATAAAAATGCGTTACAGACGACGTATTTTTACTACGGTACTCTTCCTCAGACATTTCAGTACGTGCTTCCTCAGCTTCGTCATACAGCTTGCGACCTTTCGCACCACCGAAAGCAAAAGTACGTGCAATGCCAACAGCACCGATAGCATCTAAGCGATCCGCATCTCGTACAATCTTCGCTTCAATTGAAGTTGCCTCTAGTTCATGCCCACCGTTAAATGACACCTGCGCAATACAATCGCGAATATGTTGCTTTTTCTCCTCGCTCATCTTTAACTCGGAAATCAGCTTCTCTTCTTGCTCTTTACTATCGGTATATTTTTTGTCACTTACATCATGCAAAAGCACAGCTATTTTCACGACCTCTTCATCTGCGCCTGGCTCTGTATGTAAAATCGCTAATGCATTTTGATAGACGCGCTCAATATGTTGAAAGTCATGACTAGCATCAAATCCTTCATAAATTCCACGTACTTTTCCTACTAATTCTTTCATAAGTTACACTCAGTCCTTTCCCTTTCTTTATTATACTGTATTGCCTGCATCTATTGATAAATATCCAACCTGATTCTCTAACAAAAGAAAATTCAAATTTTTTCAATGAAACAAACAGTATCAATTGACAAACTATTCTGATTATTATAGTATAAAAGTACAGAACAGTTCTATATGTTCTGTGTGCTCACTATTTAAGTGATGTACAGGATCTATGCAAAAGTAAGATTGTTATTGCAAGGTTTTAAACCTTCAACGGGAATTAGATTTCGTTTTATGCTTTCAAGATTAAATTAAACTCCACAAGAACAAATAAAAGTGAACACTTTCCCTTAGCAATTGAAATTTGTAAGTCCGCATAGATTACGTACAACGCGAAAATAAGTGAACAAAAAGTAAGCTTTGTCATTACGACCAAGTAGGTTTTGACCAAATTATAGATATGGTGTGGTTGATTTAACATTTAATTGATGTTACCTTCTTATGTTCATCTTGTTGGATATGTATGAACGTAGCTTCTCTATTTAAGGCTTAAATTAGTCACCAACTAACTCCTATTATTTGCCAATTATCCGTTTTATTCGAGTCGTGATTGCAAAAAAGAAGGGTCGTTTAGGCAACGTTTTTTTCCCAAAACCAGGAAAATAATTTGTTAGCGCATGCTTTAGAACGTATCGCGTTTGAAGGAAGTAGGAAATATATTGATGTTACGTATTACCCTCCCGTTGAAGGAACTGTAAAAGCTGCCCATCTAGACAGTAGATGAAGGCAGCTTTTTTTATGGTCCGAACATTATTCTCAAAGCAGATTGCTACGTTCAAAATTAATTGATTACTTCCCCGCTAGCATTCAATATTACAATTTCATAAGAGTCAATGTCAGCTATGGAATCTAATTCTTTTGAATATAACATTTCATTGACTTTCTCTTTAATTTCCATCGCTAACTTACGTGCATCTTTACCTGAACCTTTTATTGATGTATTAACCATAATGAATGGTTGAACCTCAATGACTATATTTTCGAAAACCTCATACTCTTTAAGACCTTTCGCTAAAGTCTCTATTAGAAGTGGGAATGCTTTGTCTGTCATTGAAGTTTCACCGACCAACGAAGATAACTCCCACCTCTCAAAAACAACCGTATAGTCTTTTAATGGGGAAGTTTCAATTACACGTTTCGCAATGGATGCCATATCCTTTTTTACCGAATTAAAATAATCTTTATCCGCTACAACCTGAATCACCAGTTCTTTCTTTGAAGTCGTTTTCACATCAACCCCTACATATTTCTCATGAAGTTTTTCTCTCAATACATCAATACTTCGCTCTTCTTTAGTAACTAATGATTCCTTCATCTTTTTATTTGTATCATCAGTATCAACTTCTAATGGCTTATTTATCAGGCTAAGTGAGGCAATCCCTACTAGAAGCATTCCAGCAATCATCAATATCCTTTTGAACAAATCACCCCTCCTGTTAAGAAGGTATGTCGTATAGCTCTAATTAAATACCAATAAAGCATAAGGCACTTTCTTGAACTACATAGCCGTTAGAATAACAAGTCCATCAAAAAAGGGACTTTTTGTTTAAATATCGCCTTTGTAAGTAATGTTTTTTCCGATAAATAAAGCTAAGAAACTGCTGCTATTAGAGGTATGGAAAGGATATCATAAGCTAAACCGACAATTCGTCTTACAGTAATAAATCCACTATAAAATAAACTAATTTATCATAAATTAGAAAGTTCAATTGTATTACCCAATTGGGGTAGTACAACACTTAGTGGTATTCTCCATACTTTTATTCAGTAATTGAATAGAACGGACAACCATCTCTTTCTCTTCTTGACTCATATTAGAGAAAACATCATCTAAATACTGAGTCATTTGTTGATTGATGTTTTCTGCTACTTCTTTTCCTTCCTCAGTAAGAGATAAAATGGAAATTCTTCGATCCTTTAGATCAGGTGTTTTAGTAATTAGATTTATTTTGATTAAAGATTGTACCTGTCTGCTAAAAGTTGTAATATCTGTACCTAAACTTTCTGCTACTTGTTGTATGGAAGGTTGATTCTGATGTTCAACCTCATATAGAATGTGACTCTGTACAAGAGAAATATTGTGACCACAAGCTTGACAACAATCTTTATTTAAAAAGCCAAAGCGTCGACTAAAGACTTGGAAAAGCTCTCGTAAATTTTGTTCCACTTCAAATCGCCTCTCTTTTTAGTACCTCGTATAATTCTTTTAAGTTAAAAATAGTATTTAGAATATAAATCAATTAGTTGCAAGTTGCAAGTAATTGTTGATAATATAAGTAACAGCTTATATTATCATTTTTCACACTACATATTTTAGAGGAATACACATGAAAAAAATTGATTTAACTTCTGGGAAAGAACTTTCGGTTATCCCCCTTCTATCTATACCGTTAATAGGAAGTTCCTTATTACAATTTTTATATAACTTTATTGATATGCTCTTTGTTGGTGGACTTGGGCCTGATGCTATCGCGTCAGTGGGATCTGCAAGTTTTTTTATTAACTTAGGATATTCAATCCAAGCAATGATTGTTGTTGGTGGAAGTATAAAAATTGCCCATTCAATGGGAAGTAAAAATGATATAGAAAGTACCTCCTATATCGGGATTTCCCTGTTTTTAAATTTTCTCTTAGGAATTATTACGATACTAGGATTCTTATTCTTTGGAAATCAACTGTTAAACTTTTTAGATTTACAGAATGATGCCGTTCAATCCAATGCCTATCAATACCTTGCCGTATCTGGATTTGTACTGTTTTTTTCTTATTTCAACACATTTTTCATTAGAATGTTTAGCAGTTTCGGGAATAATAAACAGAGCTTCTATATTAGCGCTTTTGGACTTTTACTCAATATCATTCTTGATCCGATTTTCATCTATACGTTGGAATGGGGAGTAATTGGGGCCGCAATTGCCACGTTGATCGCACAAATACTTATGCTTATTTTATTTTTATATCTAGCCAGAAATGTTTTATTTCAAAAAGATATACTAAAAATAAATTACCATAAAGCATTCGAAATAATAAAATTAGGTATTCCGATGTCAACACAACGTGTACTTTTTACCGTAATAAACATTATTTTAGCTAAATACATTGCTTCTTACGGAACAGATGCAGTTGCTGCACAAAAAATCGGTCTACAAATTGAATCTGTTACTTTTATTGTAATGGGGGGCTTAAATGGCGCTGTAAGTAGCTTTATCGGCCAAAATTTCGGAGCAAAAAAATATCTTAGAATTCTAAATGGTTATCGTATTAGTTTACTTTTAGGCATTTCATATGCCCTTCTCACGAGCATAGTCTTTATCTTCTTCTCTGAAGAATTAGCTCAATTTTTCACTAACGATACAGAGACTATTGCTATCACATCATCCTATTTAATAATTATAGGCTTATCTCAAATATTTATGGCTATGGAGATAATTTGCAATGGTGTATATACAGGTATAGGACTTCCTAAAATACCTTCAGCTATATCAATTGTGTTTACTCTCATACGAATACCTTTAGCACTATTCCTAATTCCTATCTTCGGATTAAACGGTATTTGGTGGAGCATCGCAATATCTTCTTTTGTAAAAGGCATATTATCGCTCATAATTTTAAACGTACTATTTAGGAGGAAATACCAAAATGAGATATAGTCTATTTTCCAATCTTTCAAATAAACAAATATTAGATGCTAACTTCGGGATTGAAAGAGAAGGATTACGTGTTACTAGCAATGGCATACTTTCTTTAACCCCACACCCTGAAGTTTTTGGTGATAAAAAAGAAAACCCTTATATCACTACCGATTTTTCTGAAAGCCAATTAGAGTTTGTCACACCAGTATTTCATAACACAGGTGATGCCATTGATTTTTTGGATTCTTTGTATAACATGGCTGCATTAGAACTGGAGAATGAGTATATTTGGCCGCAATCCATGCCGGCTGTAACGCCAGAGGATCAAGACATTCCAATTGCTACATTCTCTAATCTCGGAAAAGATGCACGTTATCGGGAGTATTTAGAACAAAAATACGGAGGGAAAAAACAACTAATTTCAGGTATCCATATCAACTTCTCTTTAGGTGAAAAATTGATAGACGCTTTATATAGCAAAACTAAAAAGCAAATTTCACTACATGATTTTAAACAGGAATTATATTTAAAACTTACTCGTAACTATTTACGTTATCACTGGTTATTAGTATATTTACTCGGTGCCACAAATACTATTCATAAAACATATGAGCAACAGTGTGTTGAAACACTTCAAGAAATTTCAGCGGAAACGTACTCTAATGAAAAAGCAGTCTCATATAGAAACAGTATCTGTGGTTATCAAAACAAAGAATTCATTACGCTCGATTATTCTTCCATTGATAAATATGTTAATTCAATAAATTCTTATATTCATAAAGGTGTGCTTGAAGATATAAGGGAGCTATATTCACAAATACGCTTAAAGAGTAAAGGAACCCCCTATTCGGCTGAAAATTTACTTAACAACGGTATTGAGTATTTAGAGATTCGCACTATCGATATTAATCCTTTTGTAAAAAGTGGATTATCTGTTGAGGACTTGAATTTCATACACCTCTTTTTATTATATTGTTTAGAAAAAGACGAACTAATATATGATAATTGGCAACTTGAGAGTGAACAAAACAGCAAAAAGGTATCTATTGAAGGACAAAATCTTCAACTTACTCTCCTTCAAAATGGTTCAGCCATTTCATTACAAAATTGGGGTATAGAAATTATTCATGACCTTCTTGAGATGAATCAACAGTATGGACTCCCCTTTTATAATCTGCTCAAAGAAAAAGAGGAATTACTTACTAACTATCAAAAGACTTATTCATATCGTCTTGCTAGTCTATGCAAAGAAAAAGGTTTTATAAAAGCTCATTTAGAACTAGCGAAAAAATACAAAAAAGAAGCTTTCTCAGAACGTTTCAAGTTAAAGCCTTATACAGATATGGAGCTCTCCACTCAGATACTTTTAAAAGAAAGTATTAAAAGGGGTATTCATTTTCACATTTTAGATCGAAAAGAAAATTTTATAGAATTAACCAAAGGGAAAAATACACAATATATTAAACAAGCAACCAAAACGAGTAAAGATCAGTATGTCACTGTATTAATCATGGAAAATAAAAGTGTGACTAAGCAAATTCTTAAGAGAAATAACATAGTTGTTCCTGAAGGAGAAGAGTTTTTCGATATTTTTTCCGCTAAGGAATCGCTTGATAGTTGGATTGGAGTCCCACTCGTAGTAAAACCTAAATCAACAAATTTTGGTTTAGGCATATCGATTTTTCCTAATGGGGCGAATGAGGAAGATTTGATCAAAGGTTTAGAAATAGCTTTTAGTGAAGATTCAGCTATTCTTACTGAACCTTTTATTAAAGGTAAGGAATATCGTTTCATGGTAATTGGTGATGAAACAGTCGCTGTGCTTCACAGAGTCCCTGCTAATGTTACGGGAGATGGAACATCCACGATTCAACAACTAATCATCGAAAAAAACGTCGATCCATTAAGAGGTAAAGGGTACAAAACGCCGTTAGAGAAGATTGAAATAGATGAAAATATGAAGCTCTTCTTGCAGCAAAAAGGACTTACAATTAATACAGTACTTCCTAAAGGTGAATGTCAATATTTACGTGAGAACTCTAATATCTCAACTGGTGGTGACAGCATAGATGTTACAGATCAAGTACCAGAAGTATTTAAAGAAATTGCTGTTGAAGCATCACAAGCAGTAGGTGCAAAAATTTGTGGCGTGGACATGATGATAGAAGATTTGGAAGATGAACATTCCCCCTATGCAATCATCGAATTGAATTTTAATCCTGCAATCCATATTCATTCTTACCCTTACCAAGGAACAGAAAGAAATGTAGCAACAAAAATCCTTGAACTTGTTGAATTAATATAAGAAAATGATTTTTTGTATTAAAAGTCAAAAGGTACCGATATTGTGTAATTCGTTCTTTTTCAGAAAAATAAGAAGTAACTAGTCAAATAAAAAGAATTAATATAAATTAAGTTGTGTAAATATACAGTAGTTGTTTTTTGCTCCGAGTGGACGCTTTCCGCGGGCTTGGCTTCAATCTCCTCGTCACTGCGTTCCTGCGGGGCTTTCAGCTCAAGCTCATCCCGCTGGAGTCGCCACTCTCCGCAAAAACCAACTATTCTCCATATAAATGACGAGGCGACAAGCTAAACAAAAATAGTATTCTTTTACGGCTATTCTAAAGTACTCATAAAACAATAGAGTTTCCATTTTTTATGCAAGGCAAAGCAAGACCCGCCACGTAGACTTCTGTGGGCATAAAAACCGTATCCCCCTCACCCCATACTATTTCTACAATACCTAGACATCCTAGTACATAGTTTACCTTCATAATTTTTTCAAAATAATAAAGTTGTCGACAACTCCTCAATCGATATTAACTCGTTACTTTTATGTCAGCCTAATTATTTCAATACATATATTAGATTATCTGCATATAAAGTTATGCTCATATTATTCACTAAATCACTATTTTATTTTACCGAAATAACGATAAGAGGATTGTAAAACAATTTCACACTAAAGAAGTATTATAGATATATGTTTGTGTCTATTTTGTTAAATATGTATTTTAGATATTGCTTTAATTAGTATATAGGAATAGTATTTAAACCAACGAAAGGACGTGTCCATCATGTTAGATCAACACACAATTAACGTCATTAAATCAACAGTACCAGTATTAGAAGTTCATGGAGTTGCCATTACAAAAACTTTTTATAGCAACCTAATCAAGGATAATCCATCCTTATTAAATATTTTTAACCAAACAAATCAAACAAAAGGTCGTCAACAAGGTGCTTTAGCAAATACAGTTTATGCTGCTGCTATGCACATCGACAACTTAGAACCAATTGTCCCTGTAGTGGTACAAATTGCACATAAACACGTAAGTCTTGGTGTTTTACCAGAGCATTACCCAATCGTAGGTCAGTACCTACTTGCAGCCATTAAAGAAGTATTAGGTGATGCCGCAACAGACGAAATCATCGATGCATGGGGCAAAGCATATGGTGTTATTGCAGACATCTTCATTTCAGTAGAAGAAGATTTATATAAAGCTGCAGAACAAAATGGTGGATGGCGTGCATTTAAACAATTCAAAATTGATCGCACTGAAAAAGAAAGTGATGATGTTACATCATTCTACTTAAAACCAGTGGACAGCTCAAAAGTACCAGCATATAAACCAGGTCAATATGTATCTATTCGTGTAACAGCACCAGGCGAAGAGTACATGTTAAATCGCCAATATACTTTATCACAACCAAGTAATTCACAGGAATTCCGTATTTCTGTCAAACGTGAAAGCGAGCATAATCCAAAAGGGAAAGTATCAAACTTCCTTCACGAGGCTGCCCTTGGCACAACAATTGATGTTAGTGCTCCAGCGGGTGTATTCTCATATGAACCTACAGAAGCACCAGTATTATTCATTAGTGGTGGGATTGGTGTAACACCGTTAAATGCAATGTTCCAATCTATACAAAATAAAGAAAACGTTACATTCATTCAATGTGCACGTAACGAAAATGTCCTTGCTTTCCACGAAGCAATTCAAAATAAAATGAACGAATTAAACGGTCCAACAGGATTAAAGAAACTGTTCAGCGCGTTCAAAAAAGACAGCAATTCACATCACAAAGTGTTATACTCTGACAAAAACGAGTACATAGATGCAAATGTACTTCGTCCGATTTTAACAACAGATACACAAGTTTACATTTGCGGACCAACACCATTTTTAGAAGCAGCAATTAATGCTTTACATGAATGTAATATCGCAGACAGCCAAATTCATTATGAATTCTTCGGCCCTGCACTACAATTAAATACAAAGTAAAAAATGGACTAGCCCCAGCTACAAGTATGGGCTAGTTTTATTTTTGGCTCTGTGACATTTGACATTCTGTGCCTGTATTAAATTCTCTTAAAGCATCTGTGTATAAAATGAATAATAAAGGCTCGATTTTTCAATAGAATCGAGCCTTCAGATTGAAGACAACACATTGTTCAATTAAATAATGTGTTTGTTTTTTTATCTATTTCTCTATTTTTGAATTAAAACACAGAAAAAGGAACTTAATCTTTCGTATCCAATTCTAAAAACCAACGGTATGCCACATTAACCTCTATGTCTTTAATTGTTTGCCTCATACTCTTAATACCATATAAAAATTAAATTAATGGTAACTTGATTAATAAAACTAGATCTAAGCTAGGTCTACCATTATTTTCATCTTATTTATCTTCTACTAATTCATAAATAAAATTGAAATCAACATACTTATCAATATCTCTTAACAAATGTTCCTGTGGAACTAGGTCATCTAAAGAATAAAAACCAATTTGATCTCGTTTACTCATATCTTGTTTTTTCAACATCTAAATCAGCTTCTATCTGCATTTATCAAGAAAAAAAGACAAAGTATCGAGTTATCAGATACTTTGTCTACAGTCTGAGGTCGAGAAATTATTTTCTCAACCTTTTTATTCGGTGTTTTTTTATTTTCACTCAATATTTTCTACATTTAAACACTTAGTTTCACAGTAATAGCCTTTGCCGCCAACATAAACTTTTTCTATTTCATTCTTGCTATTGGTTGCTAATTTAACTAATATTTTGGAAGGCGAGTGTAAAGAATAACCTTGTTCAAATACATAGACTTCTTTTTGCAAGTAGTGCTGTTCATAAAGGTAGCAAGCTAATGCACCGTTTGAAGTTCCAGTCGCTGCTTCTTCATTGATGTCGTATAGTGGAGCAAAATTTCTGCATATAATTCGATTGTCATTAAAAGTAAATAGATGCATCCCGACAACATTATAATACTTGCTGATTTCTTTAATTTTTTCAAAATTAGGTTGCAGTGCATGTAATCGTGTTTCACTTTTTATAGGAATTAAAATATCTTTTAAGCCCGTGGAGACAATTTGAATTGGGTATTTATTGTCTATAGCTTTTATGTCAAAACAGTCGATGAACTCGTTTGGAGATACAACATCATAGAATATCGGTTTGTTTTGTTCCATGAATATGATGTCATCTTTTATGGTAATAGTTAGAACACCGCTGTTCGTTTCAATCGTATAGCGATTCCTGAAAAGTTTATGTAAATGCATCAGTATCACGAAAGAGCCAATTGTGGCATGACCACATAAATCAACTTCTTCTTTTGGTGTAAAATACTCAAATTTATAATCAGCAATTTCAGATTCTGATATAAATGCGGTTTCCGCATAGCCCAGTTGTTTGGCTATTGCCATTTTTTGAGTAGTGGTCAAGGTATTCTCAATAAATACCACTCCTGCTTTATTTCCGCCTTTATGATCCTTGCTAAATGCACTTGCAACATAAACGGATATTTTCATAAGACACCTTCCTTCCTCACTTATAGTAAATTTTAGCATAGAAAGCACTACATATAAATGTGACATAAAGCAAGTGACAAACTATATTTTAGCATCTGGACTCTCCAAAAATAGTTTGTCTACAGTCTGAAGGCTCGATTCTTCAATAGAATCGAGCCTTTATTGTATAGTCCCACCATTATCCATATGCTACAGCTTAGCTTTCATACAGGTTGAATATTAAACTCCCCTGCTCAATCATCATCATTTCGTTACCACCTTGTGCGACTCCCTTGACTGTTTGAACTGCTCTTTTGTATGGACTTGAAACGACAGTATCTATATTTTCTTTTTCTAGAATATGATTAATTCTTTCTACAGCCAGACTTTCTTTAGATAAAGGTCTTCCTAATTCATCCGGTGAATATGTAGAATGTTCGTGTCGTACAAAATACAGATTAGTAAGCAAAATTACAATCCCCCAATCTTTATCACCACAACAAAAAAGTAATTTCAATATAACAAATTGTTTTTCTTTGTTTTATCGAAACATTCAGTTATTTGAGTAGACAGTGATAATATTCATATGGAAATTAAACCAATCGTAATACCCTTTGTATTTGTCCGAAATGATGTTCATCATGCTCTGCTATACTAAAAAAATAACTAAAGAGTGTTAATTCGACCTCTCCAATTATGAAGTCTTGGGTCCATAAATCTTCTTCTAAATTATCAATTGCATTTATTAGGTTTTTCCTACCTTCAATAAATACCTCAATCGTTTCTTCCTTTGTCCTTCTTTTACTGTCTACGGATGCTTGGTTATTAATCTGTTCAGTATCTGGACCTTTTGGTAATTGAGTCTCTTTAAACAGGTATGGGATACGCTGGCGTAAGACAAACTCATCCCAAGGAATTAGGTGTCCAATAACTTCAGCAATCGACCATTGCCCCTTATCTATTGGGCTTCTCCATTGCTCCTCAGATAAATATTTTAAATCTTCCACCCTATCAACGAAGTCTTTAAAATGAAGTAATATTTGTTTCTTAGTTTCATTCAAATCGTATCAACTCCAATTTAATTGAAATTCATTTTTCAAATCGAATTCGAAGTTACTGATGTAATTCCCTTGTTGTACTAATCTGCATCGGCAGCTTGATCTAAAACATCTTATACCTCGTTAGTGAAACAAGATTCATTTGTATTGATAGCAAGTCTCATATTCATCTTCCATCAACCAGTTTTGACAAGCTAAACCACTATCGTGATAAATCTCTTTCCCAATTTCCAATTCAATACTTCTATTTGAATTTGGATACTCAGGGTCTTCATTTTTAATATATAGAGTATTTTCACCCGTCCACTCCATAATTAATCCTACGATAAGTAAAATCATATTTTCTTTATTATGTTTTATTGATTCCACGAGGGGTATACGGTCCTCATCGTCGATAACAGTTGAAACTTGTTCAATTAGTTTTTCAACTTTCCCTAATTCGGAAATATCCATTTCTGCTGTTAGCAAAGGAGTGGTTCTTGAACAAAGATTCACATTAAATGCGCCATTGGCTTCATGTGCATATACTAAATACGCTGTATTTAAATTAAATTCGTAACCACAACTAGCTGAATATCTTTCCGTATAAACGGTAACTTGTGTCTGATTTAGGCCCTTCCAGGATTCTTCCACCTCAAATTTTACAGCGATGGGATCAGTAGAAGATAGATTGAACATACTTTTCTTTTTATCCACGATTTCAACAACTTCCCCAGCGAAAACAGCTGCGCTTTGTTCCAATTCTTCCTCCACAGTATAAGATTTCGCACATGAACAAGCATAGCTAGTGATAGGTGAAAAATTGAAAAGGAAAAAAAAGGTTATCACAAACAAAATAGCGTACTTAACTTTATTATAATTCATACCAATTTTCTTCAAATCTTCATCCCCCTTTTATCTTAATAGACGATTCTCAACAACTAAAGTTACAAATATTCAGTCTTCAATTAATCTGTAACGCTCGTTGAATCACAATCTTTAAGGAAAAAACTTTTTATACTTAATGATATGATAGTTATATTTTATAATTTTCTTAAGGAAAGAGTTGGTGTTGTGTCAGATTCAATATGGCTTTTATTAGTTTTTATTTTGGTACTAGTTATGTCCATTGGAATGAATTATTTCGGGATTAAGTATACACGGCATTCAAAGAAAATGAGAATATGGGCAGCGATTATTCCCCTCTTACTGTCACCTATTATTTTCTTTGGTTTGCTTAGCATTTCTTTATTAATTGATGAGGGGGGCTTTGGTGCAGCATTTATCGCTGTTATACTGACGAGTGGCTTTATTTTAAATGCTTTAATCATTTTATTATCTGTTTTTTTTATGCCTTCTAGGTCTTAATGATTTTACTCGTACTAACGGACTTGCAGGATATGAAATATTATAAGCCGGCGTTCCAATATATGTTTATTATTTTTTGAGAAAAGATGGAGTTTCCTTTGTTAAAGATTGTACTGAACATAAACGCTACATTAATATTTCAAGAAATTCATAACTTATTCCTTTCCAAAACAAATGAGCTGTCCCAAAAACATAAAAAATGCAATTCGATTTCAACTCGAATTGCATTTTTTACTATAAGATGAGGTAACGGCGCGAAACTCCAACGAGAATAGCTTGAGCTGAAGACCCCTCACCCGATTTTCACCATGATTTTTTTAGAATTAATGAAGAAAGGGCTTATGAGGCAGCCGCTTTATTAATTCACTGTATATAATAAACTTCCATCATATTTTTGCGTATCTATTCTTATGGGAAGGCAAGCCTAGGTTTCCTCATAATCACTTACAGTGCGGTCGAGATGGATTAGAGCCTATAGGAAAAATGATTGAATAGTTTGTTTTTGTATTGTTGTTATTGTCCTAGTGTGCTCCTTCTATGCCGTTAAATGATATGAAACTTTTCTAGGTAATACTTTACGATAGCTAAATATTCCCTGGTGTAATACTTTATCCGAAATTCAGGAGGTGTTGCGGCCGGTAAGCCGGTAACAGAAAGACCTAAATCTTCGCCTATGGATTTTGAACGGTATAGATGGAATCGATTCGTTACAACTACAACTGTGGAATCTTCGTCTATATAGTCCATTGAATACTTGAAGTTTTCAATAGTACGAGTGGAGTTAGACTCGGTAATAATACGTTGCTCATCGATGCCTAATTGCATTAGAGATTCTTTGATCACTGAAGCTTCTGGAACAATCTCATCCACCCCTTGGCCACCAGAAGCAATCGCTATTGTATCTGGGTTTTCTTTTAAGTATGTAGCTGCGGTCTTAATGCGCTCAAATAATAAACTTGAGGGTTTGTCACCGTCTAAGCGTGTACCTAAGACAATGAGATAATCCGCATTATCGATTGCAGTGTCTTTACCTTCAAATACGATAAGTAAGTGTAGGCAAAGGAAAAAGGCTGTTATTAACGTTAGCAAAACAATGATGGGTTTGAATAGCTTTTTCATTGTTCCTCCTTTATAAGCAGTAATGATTGACATTATATAAGTTATCGATGGTATATTGCAATATGTAAAATGTGGAGTATGTGAAGATTTATGCGTTGGTGCACAAAAAAAGCAGAAGAATTAGCATATTCTCCTGCTTGGTAATTTATTGTTTAGACATAGCTTTTGTAGTTCATGTTTTTTCCGATAAATAAAGCGAAGAAACCAGCTACTATTAGAAAAAGGGAAAGGATACCATAAGATAAACCTACAAACCCTCTTACATTAACAAACCCACTATAAAATAAAGTAATGGCAACAACAATTGATACAAGGCCTGGTAGTATTTTTATTAAAAAAGGAAATTCTTTATTTCTAAACCATCTTGTAAGTGCCAAAATAATAACCACCGGTATAAAAGAAAGCAATAAAGGTCCTAAAAGCATCATAAAATCCACCTCTTCCAGTTAATTCTTACACTTTTATTTTAACATAAAATTCAGAATTTGTTCACAAAATTTTCACATTTTTATTCTAGAGTGAATATTGATGTTCTTTTCGGTTCTTTTTACTCTTTTATCAGGTATTGTGATTGTCTTTGACACACCAAAAAGCTCGCGGAGACTATAGGTACAAACGGCATAGCGAGAGTAGACGAAGAAAAAGCGCATGCCGACTAATTGGCTGCGCATTTTCTTAATACTACTCTAATGAACAATAATACCCCGTTAGCATTATAAGAGGAATTACTTTTTAACATATTTATGTAGTAACCATTAAAATAAATGGTAGAAGTAAAATAGCTAATTCACAAATCGTTAATAATCATCCGACTTTTTTAGCCAATTTATCTTTATCACCTTTAGAAGAAGATTCATCATATCCAGCAATAATCGATAAATCTTTCTTATATCCGATTAGGTATGCACTGCCAAAACAAATGATACTCACGAAGATACTCAAAAACGTACCACCAATCACTTCGGCTAACTCCATTCCAAATCCACCTCCTAAAGATGCCCTTTTTGGATTCAAGACCCCTTTTGGACTTCTTCTTCATTTTTCCACTTCTGATAAGTATAGATAAGTTGGATACTCCCAACTAATATTAATAAGATTGAAAAGAAATATGTAATTCTTAATGGTAAATCTATGATGAACATTTGAATAATTAGAAATGCACTCATTGGAATCATCCAAATTGTTCTTTTAAATTTCTCTTTGTAGCTTAACTTCCAATAATTTATTTTAATTTTCTTCACTTAATCTCTCCATTTTGCCCAGTTTATCGAAATCCACAACAACAAATACCTACTTCTTTATATTTCTTGAAATACATACTTATTTCATTAACCTGCACCGTTAACACAAGTAGCGATCGCTCTAGTTGAACAATTGTATGCATTACTTTAAGTACATTTCTTCACAAACTTTAAACTGAAAGTAACTATTAATAGAACTGTTCAATAAAAAAACTTGTAGGACAAAATCTAATTTCAGACTTTGTCCTACAAATCCAAAGATTTACGTTTACATTTGTTTAACTTTTATTTAAAATCTTTTTTGTTAAATCCAAAAATAAGTTTTTTTCATCATCTGTAAGATTTTCAGTAACCATATTTTCAACGGTTCTCCAAACATTTAGGACTTCTTCTTTTATATCCATTCCTGCCTGAGTAAGGGAAACTAGTGTTACTCGTTTATCCAAATCAGAACGTTTCATAGTTACAAATCCAACTTCTTCCAATCTACGAACGGACTTTGCAACTGTTGAATGATTAATCCCCAAAGATTTACCAAGCGCATTTTGTGATTGATTGTCCTTTTGCCATAGCTGCATTAACATCATTTCCTGTCCTGGAAATAATCCAACTTTTCGTAATAAGTCAGTTGCTGTTGAACGATGGTAGCGAGCTAGTGCGATAATTGCGAAATTTACAGGGAAATCTGAAGCAGTGAAAATTCCATCGACTTCAGAAAGAGTTTTAGGACATTGATTTTCTAACATAAAGGCTACCCCCTTTAAAATTATTGATGGCTCTTTGTTGGATACTCCATATATCCTACAATAATACACCATTTTGAAGTCGTTCTACTAGGTCTAGGTTTGCTAATGACCAAGCACCAACTTGAGCAACAAAAAATTACTTAGTTGTTTTGTCACTATAACTAATATGTATCTATGAAAATTCTTTTGAGTTGCATCCTTTAAGGTTATATGATATTTTTTATGTTGCCGGCAACACATATAGTAATAGTAATTACTTTTTTTAGTAAGAAGGGAATATTAGTAATGAAAAAACAAGATTTAGTTTCAAAAATTGTTCGAATTATTTTTGGCGTAATGATGGTAGGATCGGGCATAGGTATGATCATTTTAGGTGGATTCCCGATTGAGTATGAAAACGTATCTGCGAATCAATTTATGATAGCAATGGTAGATACGGGCTACTTTGTTCTGTTTTTAGCTTTAGTAAAAATTGTTTGTGGTATCGCATTTATTACAAACCGTTTCTTACCGTTAGCATTAGTCATCTTTATGCCAGTTTCAATCAATATGGTCATGTTCCATATTTTCTTAGAACCAGTAACAGGTGTCGGAGCCTATATGATTTTAGCAATGAACGTATTTTTAATGGTTAAAAACATTGAATCATATCGTCCGTTATTAAAAATGAGATAAACAGAGGTTTTTTTAAAGGCTGTTTTCTTAAAAGTTTTTGCTGTTAAAACATAAAGACAGAATTAATCTACAAAATGTGTAGAATGAACTCTGTCTTTATGTTTTGTTTTTTTGTGAATCGAATATTTTACTAAAGCCCTCGTTCGTATTATAAATTCAGCCAGATTAAATCTGGTTGACTATTTTTCATTCAATTTATAGATTGATAGTCGCCAGGATAAAACGGAAGCTCCCGTGGGACTTGATCCCTCAAATTAAATTACCGTAACTTTTGAAGTCCACTAATAGATATCAAATCGAAGCATACGATTGTCAGGTTCTCCTTGTTAAAATTCAATTGAAATAATAACGATTTCTCATTATTGGAAAATGAATAATGACTTTTGTGTACATACCTTCTTGGGATTGAATAGAAATATCGTGCCCCAATTTCAAGGCCATTTGTTTTGCCAAGTATAAGCCCATTCCAGTAGATTTCATATGGGTTCTTCCATTAGTACCTGTGAAGCCTCTTTCAAAAACACGGTAAAGGTCTTCTTTTTTAATGCCAACCCCTGTATCATGAATGATTACTCGTTTTTCATTACTGTCCTCTTCTATTACAACATAGATGCCTCCACCTTCATTGGTATACTTTAACGCATTGGTGATGATTTGATTGATTATAAAAGCAAGCCATTTACTATCACTTTGTACAAAGTGCTCCCCTTCATCCATATGAAAACGAATCCTTTTGGTGATGAAGTGCTTCGCATATTTTTTTACACTATTCTTGATAATACTTTGTACAGATACGTCCGTAATGAAATAGTCTTTAGAAAAAGAATCAATGCGGGAATAATATAACGCTTGTTCTACATAGTTATCAATCTTGGTCAGTTCATCTTCCAATTTATCGACCAGGAAGTCAGTTGTTTTGCCAGCGCTGTTTTCCATCACTAAATGACTTGCAGCGATTGGCAACTTTACTTCATGAATCCAAGACATGATGAAGTCTTGATGATCACGTTTTTCTAGTACTAGTTTTTGTAGTTGTTCCGCATGATGTGCATGTACTTTTTGGATTAGCTGGATGTATAAAGCTTGCTCATAACTTTGGGGTTCAGGCATTGCTATGTGAAAATCCTCCTGTTTACTGTCGATTAAATTCTGCAACTGAAGGTAGAAGGAACGTCGATAATAATAGCCGATAATCACATACAAGCTTACAAAAAAGAAACAAAAAATATGTGTATAAAGAAGGTTTTGAGAAGCCAACTCCCAATCATCATTGACGATCATAATTAATGAAACAAAAAGCATCAAAATCACATAGAGAGTGAGAAAAAATCGCTTATCTTTTAAATAATGAATAAAAGTCATTCAATCATGTACCCGCTTCCCTTTTTCGTAGTAATGAAATGTTCTTTGCCAAGTTCCGCGATTTTCTTGCGTATACGTGCAATATTTACGGTTAACGTATTTTCATCTACAAATCTTTCATCCGCCCAAAGGCTACGCATAATTTTACTCCGACTTACGACATTTCCTCTATTCTTCATGAGAAGATGCAATATAATTGTTTCGTTTTTACTTAACACTACTTTTTGATTTTTATAAGAGACTTCATAGTTTTTCAAGTTAAGTACCACACCATCATGCTCAATGACCGTTAGCTCAAGATCCTCTGTATACGCGTACGTACGTCGTAGAAGCGCATTTACTTTAGCCATCAAAACGTCCAGATGGAACGGTTTATTAATGAAGTCATCCCCTCCCATATTCATTGCCATCACCATATCCATTGGTGTATTACGAGAGGAAATAAAAAGTATCGGGGCTTTAGAATATTCTCTTATTTTTTGACACCAATAAAACCCATCAAATGTGGGCAAATTAATATCCAATAGTACAAGTTGAGGATTCTCCTGTAAAAAGACTTGTAATACTTGATCAAAATCTTCTACTTTTACGAGCTCCATTCCCCATTTTTCAATTGTTTCACCGACCATATCTCGTATGGTCTTGTCATCTTCTACAATCATAATTTTCATCGTTGTTCTCCCAAATGCTTTTTGTAAAGTTAATTTGTGCTTGAGGTAGCATAGTTATGCAGTTCTCACAGCACTTCTCCCCATCATTATAGTGGAAAAATGAATTTCTGTAGTCAAAATGACAGAACTGTAAGGTTAACGCTTTAACTGAAAGGTTACTGAAGTGTTGCGTGGTATAGAATAGAGCATGTAAAGAGAACACAACTTCGAAATTGGAGGAAATATAGATGAAAACAATCGTAGAAACTACAAATATCAAGAAAGTATACGGAGATAGAGGACAGACATTTACCGCATTGGACAATATAGATTTCACCGTTCGTGAAGGAGAGTTTGTTGGTATTATGGGACCTTCGGGTGCTGGTAAATCAACACTTTTGAATATTTTGGCTACCATTGATAAACCTACGTCAGGGGAAATATTGATTGATGGAACTAGCATATTAAATATGAATGAAGATCAACTATCTGCATTCCGTCGTGATAAACTCGGCTTTATTTTCCAAGATTATAATTTGTTAGATACTTTAACGGTCAGAGATAATATTATTCTGCCATTAGCATTGGCGAAAATAGATGTAATGGAAATCGATCGAAAACTCTATGAAATAGCCGATCGTTTTGGAATTCACGACATCTTAGAGCAGTATCCATATGAAATTTCAGGTGGGCAAAAACAGCGTACAGCTGCTTCTCGTGCGATCATATCGAATCCTAGCTTGATCTTAGCAGATGAGCCGACAGGTGCATTGGACTCTAAATCGGCGACAGACTTATTGGAGAGTTTGCAAGGTTTAAGTAATGAAGAGAAAGCAACCATATTAATGGTTACACATGATGCCTTTGCGGCGAGCTATTGCCAGCGTGTGCTCTTTATTAAAGATGGAAGTATGTTCACGGAGCTTGCAAAAGGAAATACAACGCGCAAAGAATTCTTCAAAAAAATATTAGATGTATTATCTGTTCTTGGGGGTGGTGCAAGTGACCTTATTTAACCTAGCCAGAAAAAATATTAAAGGCAATATTAACAACTATTTGCTTTACTTTTTCTCTATGGCTGTTTGTATCATCATCTTTTATACATTTAATTCTCTGTTATACATTCCAGAAATTCAAAATGTCGACCCTTTTTTGGATAGTACTATGTCACAAACTTCTCTCATTTTAATAGGGTTCATCATCGTCTTTATTGGCTATTCGAATGCTTTTTTCACTAAAAAAAGGAAGAAAGAAGTCGGCTTGTATTCCCTACTTGGTGTAAAGAAAAAAACAATAGGACGCATGTTATTTTTTGAAAATATCATCATTGGCGCAATGACGTTATTAACAGGGCTCGTACTAGGCATCATTTTATCCAGATTGTCTACTATGTTGCTGCTCAAGCTTTTGGGTGCCCCGATTGAGGTAAGTTTTAGTATTCCGCTGGAAGCTATTTTAACAACGACACTTGTCTTTACAATGATTACTATTTTCACATCGGTTCAGTCGTATTTCTTAATTTACCGATTCCGATTGATTGAATTATTCCATGCAGAGAAAAAAGGCGAGAAAGTCCCAAAAGCCTCTTTCTTTTCTGCTGGCCTTGCGTTTGTATTACTCGCAAGTAGTTATTGGTTGATGTTTAATGGCATGGCTATGCTTGCGATACCAATTGTGATCATTGGTACTTATTTATTATTCCGCTCTTTGACAGTCTATCTGTTAAAACGTGCACAAAAGAACAAGGCCAAATACTATCACGGCATCAACATCATCGGCACTTCTCACTTATTGTATCGAGTTAGAGGAAATGCGCTGATGCTTACAATCATCGCATTGCTTATTACAGGCGCACTACCATACATTCAAGCCGCTCTTTCTGAATACGCTATGACTGAAACAGATGCCCGTAGTTCAGCTCCTTTTAGTTATATTTATCTTTCAAAGGATGAAGCGATCGATCAGCAAATCAATCGTATCATTGCAAATGATAAAAACCATCCAATTACAGAACAACTCGATATCCCAATTATTTCAGTGAAAGGGACTACTACAGCTCCATTTCAAGACAATCATGATCTGACCATTCACTTAATGGCTGAACAAACCTTTCATCAAGTGAAAAAAACATTGGATTTAGGGGATATACCACCCATATCTGGCGAACAAGCTATCGCTTTTAAATATTATTTCATAAATCAATCGCTTGCTGATTTTAAGGGACATGACATCGAAATTCCCTTACCTCAAGGCAAACAGACATTGACACTTGAAAAGCTCGAAAAAAAATCAGTAAGACTAACAGATGGTGAGGAGTTTTTATATCTTGTCGTTGATGAAAAAATGTTTAGTGAAATGGCTAAACAATTCAGCCCTATCACTTTTAAAGCGTATGAAGTAGAAAATGAAAAAACAGCAAAAGAAACAGCTGAGACGTTACAGAAATTATCTGATGAGACTATGCAATTGCTGACGTATTATGACAAATATACGTTAATAAAAGGACTCACAGGCATGAAAATGTTTATTGTTAGCTCATTAGCATTAGTCCTCTTAGCCGCAACGGGAAGTATTATTTATTTCAAACAAATCTCAGAAGCACATGCGGATCAAAACCGTTATGAGATTTTACTAAAAATAGGTGTAAGTAAAAAAGAAGTAAGGTCAACAATCACCAAACAAACGCTATTTGTATTTATCCTGCCTTTACTGATTGGCATACTGAATGGAGGCATGTTACTTCTATCAATAGTTTTCGCATATGACATGGACATAATCGAAAATATCCTTTATTTCCTATATGCGGTCGCTGCCTATGGCGTCATCTATCTGATTTATTTCATGTTAACGATCACCTCTTATAATCGTATTGTAAATAAGTAAATCAATTGGCATCCAAAAGTTTCTCTTAGCATTAGTACCGTCTAATTCAGTTGAAAAATTCCAATACTTGAAGATGCCCCCTGCAAAGGATAACCTTTGCAGGGGGCATCTTGTTTTCTTTCGATTCAATTCCTAAAGATTGGCGGCTTACGGACCAATCCTGCTCTGTCGACATAATAGAATGTTCATGGAACACGTCAGACTCAGGCTGCCCTGTTCGTAATAAAGCGTCTCCACGTGTTGTAGAAACGCACTAGCTAGTTGGATACAAGTCAAACCATTGAATCTACTAATAACCGTCTAAAAAAGGCGCTAGCTGTCTTTTTGTGTGGATACATCGTGTATCGACTATTGAACGAAAGCCCCAGTTCCTTTAATAAGGAAAATTATGTATACCTCACAATGTCGTCTGCTCCCCATATTGCTAAACTATCATTAGGACAAGCAACTACTTCCCAATGCTCATCACCTATAGCAGTATCACTAACGCCTACTTGCCAACTTTCATACTGATCATGCTGTCCCCAGATGAAGAGAACCTCTCCTGTTTCAAACGTTAGGAATAAATGCGGACTTTCAATAGACAAGGAAACATCCACAATTTGCTTTAATCGCAATTCACAAATTATTTTTAAGGATTCAATCGACTCCATTTTAGGGAGTTCATTGAATACAGGAATATTTTTAGGCATCGACTTAAATAAACAAATCGGACTTTCAATATTAATGTAAATTTGACCATCTATTCGCTTTGAATTATTGTCACTCTCTGAAAGAAGTAACCTCAGTCCATAAAAGGTAAGTCCCTCGAGTCTGGTTCCTTCACATAAAAAACGTAACGTTCGTAAAGCAGCATCTCTTTCTGCTTTGTCCATATGTACCACCCTTTATCTATCAAATATATATCCCTTAGTCGAATAAGCAATGCTAGAATCTATGCACTGTTAGGGGAAAATTACATTCAAAAAGAAAATGAAAAATACGATTATCGTGATAATAATAAACTCTTTTTCATCGAAATTGTTAGGTTTACTGAATTGTTTTTTTTACGTCTATATTTACCCTGCACCTTTAATTGTAAGTATTTTCGATCTTCCGACATCAAAACAAGCCCCCCTTTTGCAATCGTCTTCTCTGAATTTCCATCTATACATTTATTCTATAACTGGTACATAATAACCTTCTTCAACTAACTTCCTCCGTTCGTTCCAGAAAGAAAAAAAGAGCTGCCTAAGCAACTCAGTGACCTTCAATTAACGCATTCCGTTAGCTAATTAGTTCATAAACCTAATGAATGAGATTTTATAACCTCTGCACCAAATTCCAAACAATGGCTACAAATAGAAACGCCTAGTCCCTTAGCTAATTCCCCCACTTCTTCTTTACTTCTTTGACAAAATGAACAAGTCGAGACTTGTTCTTTAGTGCTACTATTTTTTTTGGGCGAAGTTTTCTCTAAAGCATTGTATACTTCATCAATTGCTTTCGGTTCAATATAATCGAAATCTCCTTTTAACTTCCCGGCAATAGTTGTATAAGCAGTAGCCATTCCTTCATAAAAACGTTGTCTTTCTAATTGTTCACTACCTTTGGATTTTTCTTCACATAACAAACTTAGTTTCTCTAATTCCAAAATAGTATCTTCAATTTTTGCTCCTCGAAATGTTTTCTTTCGGAAATCTTGATCCATTTATTACACCTCCACTGTATTTGTATACATTCGTGTACATATATAGTGGAGGTTATGCATTAAACCAAAAATCATGCCTGCATACTAAAAATATTTTCAACTACCCACACCGTATGTTGGAAAAAAAGAGCTTACTAAACAACTCAATGCTCTTCAAGTAAGCCACTCCGTCAGCTTAACAACTTTTTTAAGTCTATTCTTGGATAAGTTTTATCATAGTGAGTTCCATTATAGCGATAATTTGTTTAGGATTAGAAAACAAACCAGCATTATATTTAGCCTTCAAACGGGGAATATCCGAGCTTACTTAAAGCTAGTGCCATTTGATAATAACCCTTACTATTTGGATGAACCCCTCCTTTTGATAGAAAAGCTTTTTCATTTCCCTTAAATACGCCATAAAGATCAGCTACTTTAACATTCATTTCCCGACCAAAACGGTTAATCGATGCATTAAACGCTTTAATACCCTCATCTGCTATAGGAATCTCGGGAAATGGATTGTATAAATTCGTTAACCGTAAAATGTATTGATCTTGTTTGTCTAGATGGTGAATTCTTTCTAATATTTTTGAGTAGTTCTTCCTTGCTTGCTTAATAGCCTGAGCTATAATTTCTTCATCATTATTTCTCATAAATCCTTTGGCAGCGTTTATTAAGTCATTTCCCCCAGCCGTTATCGTAATGATATTTGCACATTTTACAGCTTCTGTAGCAGTCGGGGAATAAAGCATTGCTAAAACATCCTCTGTCGTTGCTCCTGACCTTGCGTGTTTTTGATAGAAAATACGCCTTTTTAAAATTTGCTGACTCATGCCTCTATAATATTCAACAAATCCTGGGTCCAAAAGATGAACACCGATACCCACAGTAAGGGAATCACCGATTGCCAGATAACGTAAAGGATTGAAATCCATATTTCACCTCAAATGATTAGTTGTACTCGTATAGTATTCAAATCGGTTACGATTCGAAACTACGGGGTTGTCATTCACCCAGGCACGAGGGGCAACTACCCCATGGATGGAAGGAACATATACTTATATGAAGGTCTTACTATTAAAATGGAAAGAAGGAAAATGAATGCCAAACGGAATGCATCAGGTTGAGGTGGGGGTACCGATCAATAAGGTGTGGGATTTTGTGAAGGATATGGATAACTGGGCGCCACTTATTCCTGGATATATTCAACATCGGAAATTAACTGACCGTCAGTCCACTTGGGAATTTTATAGTAACGTTGGCTTCATAAAGAAAAAGATTAATCTAATGGTCACTATACAACAATGGATTGAACCGACAAGGGTTACTTTTAATTTAGCGGGTTTAAATGAGGAACTTTCAGGCGGTGGTTATTTCCTGGCAGAAGTAATAGATAAAAAAAGAACGAGGATGACAGGCTTTCTTGAAATCACTGCTGGTGGCGCAATGGGACCGATGGTAAATAAGTTATTAAAGTCTTCTCTTCCTCAATTAACGAAAGAAACGACTATTGCTATCGCCACAAAAGTGGAGAAGCTTAATAGAATTTAAAAATGGGCCAGTCCTCCGTTACGCTACAGCGTGTGGGGACTGACCCAAATGGTTTTAGATAGTATTTCGGTCATACAGTGTTCGTCCATAGAATAAATGACAACTTGATGAAAATGCTCTACTACAACGCTGTCTAGTTATTATTGAGAATAGTTTATCCTCTTAAAGTTGCAATGATTCTACTTGGTTTCAATATCAAATCAAAAGCGTCTTCAATATTCTTACATACAATGTCGGCTTTCATTAAAGACTTTGCGGAACATCCTTCATCTCCAATTACGATAATTGATATGCTGCAAGCTACAAACATTTGTCCATCATTAAACCCATTTCCAATACATATGCATTGTTCTGCGCCAAGTTTATCTACAATGTCTCTTTTATTTTCTGCAGCATTTGAGTTATCAAATACCTGTATTTCAATAGGCATATTCGCACATTGATTCCTGGCAGTACCATGGGTATCAGCAGTTACTAAATGTACCCTTATTCCTTTTTTATGAATAGCCTCTATTTTCTCTTTTACTGAAGGGATCACTTTACCATCACAAGCGATCGTTCCATTATAGTCTAATAAGAGATTTTTAATTTTTATGATGCCTCTTCCTGGTATATTAATTTCCACTATAACATCTCCTGATCCCCAGTTTATTCATCCATGCGTTTAGTCATAGACGTTTCTTCAGTGTGCATTTGTAATCTTTTAAATAGTATAGTTCTAAATCATGTATTGTAAATCTTCCATGCAGAGTTATATACCTAAAACTTAAATTGAACTAATCTCATAACTTTCTTGTTATTTCTCCTGACTTAATAATAATTGTGACAAAACCTGCTTGACCACCATCTATGTGGTCCTCCATCTGCGACACATCTATGTCTGTCTCAATTATCACTCGTTTACGTTCTTTCCCTCTTAACATGACCTCATATGGGGGGGCGTTATTCATAAGTGATACCATTCGTACATCATCTTCGTATGGATAGTGTTCAACAAATTCAATGGTGAATTGGTTACTATTTCTACTGTAATTTTCAAAAGGGAGTTCACATACTCCATGCAATGTTGTCTCATTTTTCATTTCAAAATTACAAATGCTTTCCTGACTCTCATAAGATATTGCGTAAATGCCAGTTGCAATAGTTTTTTGAAAAGTACTGGCTACATATGGAGGTGTAAAAATCGCTACCAGAATAGCAATCACTACCCCTCGAACATGATACTTTTTTAATGATTTCACTAGTAAATATAGGCTTACAATTAGTAACAATAACGATGTGATTCCAACATAATGGAATCCATTTACTGATTTAATAGGAATATTTAATGCCGAAACTACTACCTTGCCATAAGGGTTTTTATGAGGGAAGGGGAAATTCAATGCCATGGAGATAAAAAAAGGAACTAAAGCAATGTAAATAAGTTTCTTATCTTTTATCAATGGAATCACGCCTAACTATTCGTAGTTATTTAGAACATTGCTAACAGCATGTTTTGTTAGCAAAAATATTTAGTGCTAACCATAAGTTTACCATTGTTAAATCAAAAATTGGATATGTTTGGTGATAATTCTTATTCAACAAGCGCGCAAGATTGCTTAAGTATCTTTAATTATGTAGCTATCCAATGTGGTTTTAGTTTAACTTATTTCTAATAAATGCAAAAAGGCTATACATAATTGTGTATGTTATCGTAAAAGCAAAGAAGTTAGCTAGATTTTGAGAAAGTACTATAACTAAAATTACATAGAGAAACACATTAAGCAAAACTAAAGTAACGATCGTTCGGATCAACAGGCTGTAGTTTTTTGATTTATTTCGAAAATCCAAAGTTATAATAAGTAACCCCATAAACAATACAAAAAACAACCCAAATAGCGATACGTATAAACTATTTTTCTCGATAAAAAAACTAATATTAAAAACAGCTGAAGATAAAGCAACAAAAAGTAAAATACTAACCCACGTCTCAGTTTTTGTTGTCCATTTCATCTTTATTTCCTTTCTGAAAATAATTTTTTATAAGATTTGGCCCACCTAAACTTAGCGAACATCTCGTAAGTAAAATCAACAACATTGACCAATGGTAATATTTCTCACAAATATCTCCTATCAATCATACAAAACATTCTCTTCTCATGTTTCATACCTTATTGAACTATCCGTACCATTTGTTCAATAAAAAAAGAGCTGCATACACAACTCAATGATCTTTCATACAATGCCCTCAGTTAGTTTATTTGAAATTGTTCACAATGTTGTAAGGTCCTAATAGTATAATCACAAGGCTCAATCAGCTATTTTTATATTTCTTTAATAGTACTATATTAAATGCATAGAAAAATGCACCATTTACCAGGGATGCACTGATGATTAAAACTATCCAAATAAAAATATCACTAAGCTGTAAACCAGACATAATATTTATACGGGCTAGTATTGTTATAACGCCAACTATTAATCCTGCAAAGAAAAAATAGAATAGATTTATAAAAAATAAACCTTTTGATTTCGTGTGCAATCTAGGAAGAAATCTTTTTAAATAAAAGAACTGAGCAATATCTAATAATAGCACCAAACAAACTAGCCAGAGAAAACCAATTGGCGGTGGTTTATCTGCTCCAGCAAGAAATATTATGTTCCATCCTAAGAAAAATGTCCCAACATTAATTATTATTATCATCTTACTTATTTTGTCATCCATAAAACATAACCTCGATTTTAAATAGTAGCTATAAAGAATAATCATATTATCTCTAATTCTAGCCAAACGCAATAACCATAAAACGAACTACTACACCTAAAGCAATAAAGATATTAAAACAAATTGGAAGCACTTTATTTAATTCAAATCCAAACTGCTTCAACAAAGAACGATACAAGAAGAAAAAAATTGTTAAACAAATAAAATAAAATACTGGAAAACCCACGCTAAACACAAGCTTTGCACCTACACTTAAATCTCCGGGTGGGCTATCAGCAGCAGTAAAACGGATACCACCAAAAAGAAGCACTAATATCCATTGGAAGACATAGGTAACCACTATTGTTACAACAAAATAAAATAAATAAGACAGCCATTTTTTCATTTTCCCACCCCTAAGAAAAGCACGATATAAATTACTTTCTAAAAACTAATTGTAAAACCAATCGATATAAATTTTTCACCTAACCTATTGCACTAGTGACTCAATTTTTCCATAAGTTATTTATTAGAAATATCGTCAATCGCTTGAATAGCTAGTTCCAACGCTTTAATTCTTCTTTCTAAAAGCGTTCTTTGGGGACTACCAGCCTTTGACCTACCATAACTATTCTCAATCGTTGGTAATAAACCAGTGAGAATCTTGTGAGCTTCTTCTAAATCTTCCTGGGTGTAAGAATGGGGACTTTGATTCCAAACGTTTTCTAGCATTATGAAGCCGATGGAAACAGCTTTGAGTCGTTTCTTGACTAAGGTAGTATTAACGCCTTTCTGAGTCATCTGGGCCAAGGCATTTTCGAGTTTACTGATTGTCGATTGTAAAGATTTTATTGATTCTAATTTAACTACATTTGATACGTTTTCCATAATAGTACTGCCCTTTCTTCGTTACTGAATTATTTTGTTTGATATTTGATAAAATCGTTAAGAACTTGATTTCACTCGCAATATTTTAACATAAAAAACTAACTCTCTTTGAGAGTAATTCTCAACAATCTGGCCCATTGTTGAACACAAGTTAAATAACACTCTTCAACTCTCCTGCGCCTTTTTTAGCAGAAGCATAGTCCTATTTACTTTCTAAAATACCTATAAAACGTTCAACACCTGGATAACTTTCCCCTAAACTCGTTATTTTTATCGTTTCCCTACAGATTTTCAGGAACGTTCCTTAAAGGTGCGTTTCATTATATGAAGGATAAAGCAGGCTCCCACTATCCCCGACTCTCTAGAGCACCAAACTACCTCGTTAGCGAAATAAGAAATCGTGTGATTATTCTTTTTGTAAAGTATATTTTGCACCCGATTGATTAAGCAGTTTTGAAATTCCTTCTGGATGATAGGGCATTAATCGATCTGCTTCTTCTAAACTCACCCATTCAACTTTAATGATATTTTCTTCAGGGGGAATTTCTTCAGGTCTTTTTGTAATGTGACCATGATATGTAATAAAATAAACATGATTTTTATCGATAAAAGCCTCGTTCAGAGCAACAATATTCCCAACCTTAATATCATATCCTGTCTCTTCTTTAACTTCTCTTACAGTGGCTTCTCGTAAGGTTTCTCCTACTTCAACTGAACCGCCTGGTAGAGACCATGTACCATTCTTGTTGAATACCATTAGGATTTTGTTTATGTCTGTATCAAATAATAGTGCATATACAACATCAACTCGCTGCAAATCCATTTCTTTCTCCCTCCTTCACAACAATATACTTTCTACAACCTTACTTAATTAATCTGTCCCGTTAGCCATCCATGAAGCGCAAAAATCACCACTTCACCACAGAAAATGAAAGATTATTACGTTCTTTCATGGGATTTTAAGTGTATTATTTCACAAAATATTAGCTGATTTAGTTCAAAAAAAGACAGAGCGCTCGTAAAGTCTCTGTCGTTTAACAAGTTGTCTATTGATTCAGTCTGGATCTGTTAGTTCAGAAACCGGCACAAATGTAAATCCTTGTTCTTTTAAGTATTTTAACATTGGTTCTACTGCTTGTGCGGTTGTTTCATGAATATCGTGCATGAGTATGATGGAACCGTCTTTTACATTTTCTTTCACAATTTTTAATATTTCATTTGGGTTACGGGACTTCCAATCCAATGTATCGATAGTCCACAAAACTGCCGGGCTGCCGGTAGCGTTTTGGACTTGTTCGTTAATAACCCCATACGGTGGGCGAAACGCAGTAGATTCTCTCCCTGTAACATTCTTTATGATTTCATTTGTTTTTTCGACTTCCTGAATTCCTGCTTCCTTACTTAAGGTAGAAAGGTCTTTGTGATTCCATGTGTGATTACCTAATTCATGTCCTTCATCGGCAACCTTTTTGGCGATTTCAGGATAGAAATCAACCCTGTTTCCCAGCATAAAAAATGTTGCCGTCGCATCATATTTATCCAAGAGATCAATAATCTTCAAAGTGTTTTTCGGATGAGGACCATCATCAAATGTAAGTGCCACTCGTTTCCCATTTATTGAAGAATTTTCACTTGTTTTATCTTCGTTTCCTATTTGTTTATCATCAGAATTGTCTTGCTCTCCCTTTTCTTTATGTTCAATCAGTAATTGATCTTTCCACTCATCTGTAAGTAAATCTCGCATTTTTTCTAATGGGATAGAGATTTCTGGCATGCCTGCTGCTCCAGCGGTTACTTCATATTTATTAAATTTAAATACAGCTGATTTATCAGTGAAGTACAGATTTGGAAAATGATTTTCCTCATTCATTATCCAGTCCTTTAAGTCTTCTTCAAATAATAATGGACCGTATTCTGTTGATTCCTTGAACTTTGCACTTATGAGCGTATATAGTTCTTCTCTATTTTGTTTTGTATCATTGATGATTTTTGTTGGTTGAATAAATTCACCTTTCTCTACATCTACCAAGTAAACCTTAGCTGTTTGTTCAGCATTTGCTCCTACCACATAACTTTCTTCAGAAAAAACAATTGAATAGGTATTTTTAGCGACTAAATAGATATCCATCGTCAAGTACAAATTGGCTACATGATTTTTTATATACTTCTTATTCTCATCGACAGTTGTTAAGAAAGCTTGTTTAACGGAAGATACATAATCTTCAATTTCTTTATTCAATTCGTTGTTTTTAAACTTCGGATAATGCATTGCAATGTGATACTTTTCTTTATCTGTGATATCTGTAATTAAATCCACTCCTGGATATTTAGAATATTCCACTAGCGTTCCAGTTGTTTTCGTTTCTTTATTGCCTTCATCCTTAGTATCTTGTAGTAAGTAGTAAATAAGATAGCCAATTACGCACAAACCAAGGATAAACAAAATACTATACGTTACTTTCGTTGGTCTCATAACCATCACTCCCGTTGTTTTCCTGTTCGTAATATTTTGCCCGAAATATTCACTAGCATAACAACCAAACTAATTCTTATTAAGACAAAATAACAATTTTATGAAAAAAAACGGGATGAAGGCATTAATTTTGTTGAATAGCGACAGATCTTTCACAAGAAAACTGCCCCGGTAGTTCAATAAAGAAAAAAAGAGCTGCCTAGGCAACTCAAGCTTCCCTTAGCTTAATAAGAGAAACCTTATTTCACTATAAATATATTCATTATTTCGAATTGTACTTCACAAAAAAAGGAAATAACAAAAACATAAAAACACTATATATAATCATTATCGAAAAAGTATAAGAAAAGGATAACGATAATTGTCTTGCAATGATATAGCCAAATATCCACAAGGGTACAACTGACAACAAAGACAAGATAATTCTTGAAAAGAATGTTACCCTATGATTCGTGTCACATTGATTGCATTGAATAGGTCGGTGTGCTAAAAAAATAGAGCTTACGATTGTACTCCATTTAAATTGAGTATTACACTGATCACATTTCTGTAGACTCATCTATTCATCCCCTCCTATGTAAGCACCTTTACAACAATCTTATCAGTTTCCCTGTTTAAATTGGGTTTAATCTCCAATTTACTTTTAAACTGATCTGCCCCGTTCGTTCAATAAAGAATAGATAGCTGCTTATTCAACTCAATAATCTTTAATTAACGCACGTCGTTAGTCGAGTATACTTCTATGAATTAATCATAATGCTTTAACTGCAACGAACAAAATGAATAACGAAATGCTCAAATAGATGAGACCCCTCAATAAACTGTTAGTTCTTTTATATTCTCGCAATCCTATTATCAGTAACATTGCACCCATGAGTATCAACAGCAATGGTTGTAAGTTGAAGTTTTCCGTAACCTTACCATAAACACCAATTAAGATAACAGAGATCGCGAAAAATATTTGGAAGAACACTAAAATATCAAGCTTTTTTTCTGTCATTTTTATACCTCCAACTAATAAACTGCCATCTTCAAAATGTATCTTTGCTCAACATAATTGCACTATTAGTATAATAATACCTTATTTCCACACCTGTTGGATAATTATTCCTGCTCCATTTAACTAAAGCAAATTTATAGTGCTCTTTTAGAATTTTATAATACAGTTATACTTGTTGATGAAAATGAACATAAACAAACAGCCCAAGGATGAACGCCTTGGGCTGTTTGCTATTTTAGACAAAATTATGCTTTTAGTGCTTCGCCGCTGAATACTTTAAGGTCCATTGGTGCAGCCATGAAAGTTGGCGCTTTTTGAGTGAAAGCAGTGAAATGTTCGCTCGTATTATGGATTGCAATAGCTTCTAGACCTTTCCAAACTTCAACCATTGTATAATGGCAATCTTGTTCAGTCGATTTCATCAAATCGTAGCTAATGTTACCTTCTTCAGCTCTTGATGCTGATAGAAGTGTTTTAACCTCTTCCAAGAATGCTTGTTCTTGATCCGGTTTTACTTGAAGTTGTGCGTGAATAATAATCATAGGTATCCATCCTTTTAATTAGATTTATTAATGTCAGTATTCACTGATATTGTCTTGCATGCGATGAAGCATGTTTGATAGGAATTCCAATTCCTCTGGGTTAAAATCATGAAGCATTTGGTTCACGAAACGAACCTTTTCTTTTTTGTAACCGACAATTTGTTTACGCCCTTCCTCAGTAAGGCGAACAAATATCACTCGATTATCGGTAGGGTTTCTTCGTCTTGTCACCATGCCGTTTGCCTCAAGTTGTTTTAGATGACGAGTAATGGCACCACTATCAATATTTACAGCTTTTTGAAGGGTGGATTGATTAATTTCTTCCGTTTCATAAAGCTGGTGTAGCAATTCATAGCGTGATGCACTAATGCCTGTACACCGTTCAAATTTAGGGCTAATTTGGTTATTAAGCCCTTTAAGCAGATGTAAGATTTGTTCCTGATTGGATAGTGAACATCTCATCAATTGACCTCCTAAGTAATGTATGAGGCCAACATATAAGAGTAACTACAATTTATTGACCTATCAATAATTGACCCGTCAATAAATATAATGCAACATGATCTAACATGCAACCAAAAGGATCCCTCGATAAGATTTTCTTGAATTAACCTGCGCGTTCTTTCAATAAGAAAAAGAGCTGCCTAAGCAACTCAATGTTCTTCAAGTAAAGACCTCGTTAATGAAACAAAAACTCGGTACCTCTACCACTGTTCATTTCCTATTGCCGTATAAATAAGCCGTTTTCTTCAACAATTTCTTTACACATATTAAAACCGATTACCGTCTTAGAATAAACAGGAAACGACAAATCATAATTCCCTATGATCACTGTATCCAGAGAAGGGAAGAAAAAATCTACAAAATACAGTTCGTTCACTGAGAGTTTCGTTAAAAAGGCAAGGGCTTCATCGTCACCTATTTTATAAATCCCCTTGTTATCGGAAAATAATTTCCGAAAAAATTTAGTCTCTTTTCGATTTAAACAACTTAAGATAAACTTCAATTTTTCTTTTCCAACTGCTTTTTTATTAACGTGTACATATACTTCTTTTTCAGCTATGTAAAATAGATTTCTAAGGGTGCTAACAAATTTAGCAATGTGCTGTAAATTATGACTTCTCCCTAATAGCTCACTTGCTTCTTCTTCATTAAGCACACGATCAAACACATCCATAATACCGCTAAAATCGTATAGCTTACTTGGTTCTTCGAGAAGATGAACATTAAACTTTTTAAACTTTGAATGAAGTACATTAACCTCATAATTTGTTGCCAATAGTAATTCCATAAGTTCACCCCGCTGTTTGCTTGTACTAACAATCCATGACTGACTTCTTCAACTAACTTGCCACGTTAAAAGAGTAAGTCATCAATTTTTAAATCACTGAATACTGCGTGTCTTAAAATATTTTTTAGTCAATCCGATAATGAAGCCACATACTATGGCTATCCCGAAAAACGTGGTGCCAAAAAAGACTACTGGGGACCCTATAATCACGAACATCACATCGGTATGACTCTCAGCTATATACCGCTTCGGCCCATTAAGCTTGTCGAATATCGTTTTAATATATGGCCATCCATAGATACTGAAAAAATATAATATATGTATAAACAGCGAACAAAAAAATGCCTGCATAATCGTTTTCATTATAAACTCCCCTAGTCAACTGAATTACAGGAAGGAATCTACTCCTACCTTGGTTATATACCATCAATATTTTCTCTCATCTTCCCTATAAATCAATAAGTATGTTACATGTATTCTTTTCATTTTCTACTATCACTTCCAATCTTCTAATCTAATTATAAGAAAGCAGATTCTTTGTTCATTCAGCCACATCCCCCTATAATAAGCGATGGAAAAAATTTTAAGGAGATAGTACAAAACATGAAAAAATCAATAGCACTTTCCGTATTCCGGATATTTGGCATATTGGATGGTATTTCATTCCTCTTTCTATTGTGCGTTGCGATGCCTCTAAAATACATGGCTGACATGCCAATGATAGTTACGATAGCTGGAAGTGTCCATGGATACATTTTTGTTGTATATATTATAACAATTATTATCGCTCAAATATTTGTTAAATGGCGTTTTTATTGGAGCGTATTAGCACTAGCAGCTGCATGGGTTCCCGGCGGCAATATCGTGCTAGACATCTACATTAAGAAAAATAAAGAGAAATTTTTAGGTAGCTAGTATCATTTGAATAATTGTAGTTTAGTAGCTTTGAAATGTGATATTAAAGCTACTTTTTTTGTATCTTCTGCTTATATTGATAGGATAACTATTAATGTTTTCCTCTAATTCCCCCACATAAGTCCGTACATAATCAAAATCACATGACAGAGAAACAGAAATTCTTTATTAAGCTAACCATTCCATCTGCAATCATCTCCGCTGAATTTCCATCTATCATCATTCTATAACTTGTGCATAAACACTTTCTTCAACTAACTTCCGCCGTTTGGCCCATAAAGAAAAAAGAGCTGCCTATGCAACTCAATGATCTTCAAGTAAAGTACGTCACATATTTTGATTTTTTATATGTTTCATGGTTCACCCAACGGATAAGCCGTTCATAAAACAATATACAATTTCTTCTTCTAACTGACTTAATGGACGATTTAGTAAAGTAGATAGCTCATTTACCAAATTTGAGTGGTTACTTTTATGTTTTTCTGTTAAATCACAAATCAACTTCAATAACATCATATAACCCATAAAATCAGCTTTAGATAATGGAGATTCATGTGAAAGCACGTAGATGTCGGCATCAAACATTTCAATCGTTTCTAAGAGCTGTCTAACATGATCAATCGTATAGTGTGGTTGTTGTGCGTAAATGCTTGGGTACAAGCAGTCCCCTAAGAAAAGTACTTTTTCTTCCTCTACATAAATGATTGATGAGTCATCAGCATGATCGCCACCTACATGTTTGACGACACACCGAATACCACCTAAATCAATCTCAAATTCATCTTTAAATGTAATAGTCGGTAAAGTGATGGTGATATTTCTGTCTATGCCAAATTCTTTTTTGATCATGTCTGCACAAAACTGATTCTCTACGCCTGTTTCTACACGATGAGCTAAAGCTTCGTCTGACCAATCATAGTCCACCATTTTTTCAAGATGCATTTTCGTGTTTTCATGGGCGATGATTACGCTATTCAACTGATTTGCTCCAAAGCTATGATCCCAATGCCAATGTGTTAATACGACAGAATGATCATTCGTCATGTGACAATGATCGAGTTCACTAAGAAATAACTGAGCATGTGTATCAGAATTTCCTGCATCGACAAGTAAAGTTTGGCGACGCCCACAGATGGCAGCCAGTATTGGTCGGTCTGTTGCAGGATCATGCGGTAAATACTGTATACGATTCGTTAGTTGTTTCAACTGTTTTCCCATCATCTTAGTCCCCTTTGTGTGTTGTAGGTCCGACAATCTCATCTAATGTATCAAGAACATGTTGCAACTCTGTTAAGCTTACTTTCGAGTAATATTTTTCTATAAGCATTGCGTCAATCTTGTGCAGAAGTTGCGAAAACGCCTGCCCCCTATCCCCAAGATAAATAAAGGTTTCTCTACGGTTTGTTGCATTCTCTTGACGATAGATCATGTTCATTTTTTCCAACTTTGAAATGACTTGGCTAACAGCACTTTTTGAAATATCAAAGTGTTGGGCAATATCATTTGCAATGGTCGGCTCATGACGAATGATGTAATACATGATAATTTCCTGTTGAGGCGTTAAGTGATAGTTCGCTAATTCCTCCACCTCTTTGGTTTCTTGTAACACTAACAACTTGAACTGCTCAAATTTTTGATTGATTTTGTCTATTATCATTGAATAATCCAGCAAAGATGTATCATCCCCAATTCATGGTAAAGTTTTTTAATTTAGTTAAGTTTACTTAACTGTTAGATACTTGTAAATTATTAATTTTATTAGGTATATATGGACCGTTGACATGACTTGAGGTTGATTTCCGTTCCGGCTGAGCGCTTTCCGGAGAGCGTCCGATGAGCCGATTCGGGGCAACATATGTTTATGGAGCGAAAGCGAAGCGTCAGCTAAAGGATGTTGGTTTCAAAGGCGTTGTCAAAGGATGACGTTTTTAGCCTTTGTTCCCCTCATCCGCGCTCCAGGGGGAGACGGAAAAGCCAACGGACAGGGAGATACAAAATTGCTGTCCGTCATACTTCATGGAACCGCAGTATACGGATCTGTATATACGGTGGGGTGAGAGGACGGGAGTTAATCGCTCCCTCCTCTAGTTCATATTTCCCTTAAAATATTCAGGAAGTTACTTTCTATGATTAAGGTAAATTAAATAGGATTGTTGCAGTTGCACCATTTGCCAAAGCGCCACCAGGAGTCGTTACTTCAACACTTAAAATATTACATTGACTCACGGAGAAATTAGCTGTTACTGTTGCACAACAATTTGGCGAAGCAGCAGTACTCGGCCCTATGATTGTAGCAATAATTCCCGAAGCAACAGGAGCATTAAATCCACAATTAGTACTTATATATATTTGCGCTGTCACCGTTTGCCCTGCGTTTAAAACGTGATCTCGAATGTTAAAAGTTAGACTCGTAATAACTGCATTTCGGGGAACTACTATCGTACTCCTTACAAAACTTGCTGATGAACTCCCTAAACCTAGGAACTCATTATTACCTATTGATTGATCTGTTGCTAGAAATACTTCCATTACTCCCGGGCCTGTTGCGCCTGTTGCTCCTGTTGAACCTGTTGCTCCTGTTAAACCTGTTGCTCCTGTTGCTCCTGTTGCTCCTGTTGCTCCTGTTAAACCTGTTGCTCCTGTTGAACCTGTTGTGCCTGTTGTGCCTGTTAAACCTGTTGAACCTGTTGCTCCTGTTGCTCCTGTTGCGCCTGTTGAACCTGTTGCGCCTGTTGCTCCTGTTGCTCCTGTTGCTCCTGTTGCGCCTGTTGAACCTGTTGCTCCTGTTAAACCTGTTGAACCTGTTGCGCCTGTTGCTCCTGTTAAACCTGTTGAACCTGTTGAACCTGTTGAACCTGTTGAACCTGTTGCTCCTGTTGCTCCTGTTGCGCCTGTTGAACCTGTTGCTCCTGTTAAACCTGTTGAACCTGTTGCGCCTGTTGCTCCTGTTAAACCTGT
>NZ_JBIWCX010000011.1:0-37479 GCF_044761695.1 Lysinibacillus sp. NPDC097287 | reverse complement strand
TGAACCTGTTGCTCCTGTTGAACCTGTTGCTCCTGTTGCGCCTGTTGAACCTGTTGCGCCTGTTGCTCCTGTTGCTCCTGTTGCTCCTGTTGCTCCTGTTGCTCCTGTTGCTCCTGTTGCTCCTGTTGCTCCTGTTGCTCCTGTTGCTCCTGTTCCTCCTGTTAAACCTGTTGAACCTGTTGCTCCTGTTGAACCTGTTGCTCCTGTTGCTCCTGTTGCTCCTGTTGCTCCTGTTCCTCCTGTTGCTCCTGTTGCTCCTGTTGCTCCTGTTGAACCTGTTCCTCCTGTTCCTCCTGTTCCTCCTGTTGCTCCTGTTCCTCCTGTTGCGCCTGTTGAACCTGTTGCTCCTGTTGCTCCTGTTGCTCCTGTTGCTCCTGTTCCTCCTGTTAAACCTGTTGAACCTGTTGAACCTGTTGCTCCTGTTCCTCCTGTTGCTCCTGTTCCTCCTGTTAAACCTGTTGAACCTGTTGCTCCTGTTGCTCCTGTTGCTCCTGTTGCTCCTGTTGCTCCTGTTGCTCCTGTTGCTCCTGTTGCTCCTGTTGCTCCTGTTGAACCTGTTCCTCCTGTTAAACCTGTTGAACCTGTTGCTCCTGTTCCTCCTTTTGAACCTGTTGAACCTGTTGAACCTGTTACACCTGTTGCTCCTGTTCCTCCTGTTCCTCCTGTTGAACCCGTTGAACCCCTTGCCCCCGTTGAGCCTGTTGAACCCGTCGGTCCTGTTGAACCAGTTAAACCTGGAGGTCCTGTTACTTCTGTCGGACATACATTACATCCGCATTCGTTACACTTGAATCTCATTTGGCAACTATTGCTCTTTATTTTCGTTTCGCACTTAAACAAATCGTTATTACTAAAAATTTTACAATTACTATAATTATGGTAATGTCTAAAATTCATTGACTCACCTCCAGTTCAATTCTTTAACATACTATTCAAAGAACAGACAACAGAGGTAGACAATGTCCCTAGGCCTTTAAAATAAGTATCCGCTCTAATTGAACATTTGCTTTCATATATTCATTCAATAGAGTGATGAAATTTTAAATTCCACTTTGGTATACCAGTTTAAAGTAACCTTCTACTCCCTCTTCTGCAACTAACCTACACCGATAGCACAAGAAGCGATCGTTGAATAAGGAAACAGCGTTACTCCTTCTTGAAATAAAGCTACTGTTAATTAAAAATTCATTAAAACTACCAAGTTTAATCATATAAGAATATCTTTGTTCACACGTTATTGCTATCTACAAGCCGTTTAAGGGAGAGGCATTACCATGAGCAAGTCCTTGTAAAAGTACGCCCGCTGATAATGCCCCTATCGAATCGTTTCATTCTGCATTTCAGTATGAAACGTTCTACTTAGACAATTTAAGGAATACTACCGCGGCAATCGTAGACCAAACCGTCAAAGATTAGATAAATCATTCGAATTATAGCCTTACTCAAGCGAAACAAAAAAACCAGCTGCCGGTACAATACCGATAACTGGTTAAGGAAATGCCTATTTGATCTTGATCTTTAAGACAGGGGACAGCCTCATTATCCCTTAGTAGACACGCTAAAGTTCAGTAGATGATCAGAATTAAGACTATATGAAACAACTTTCTTCTTGTGCTGCTTAACTACATCAACGTGTTGATCGTAACTATAAACAAAGAAATTCACATCTTTTTTGCCTCTTTTTACGTTGAATACAAATGGCTTAACATCAGTGTCTGGATTTAGAAATAATTGTTCATGACCTGGAAAAATATAATGTTTTTTTAAAACGTTAGCTTCATTAAAATAGTCAGTCAATCTAATTTTTTCTTCCCCTTCTATATGCTTGCCGTTAAATGTTATCGTAATATCTTTTGAATCAAGTATTGGATGAAGGGCAAATTTCTTTAAACCCCATGCCACAAGCGCACTTGGAGGACTCATCAACAATTTAAGCATAAAAAACGCTATCGAAACAACCCAAATCCATGTCATATCATATCAACTCTTTCAATTTAATAACTATCATATTTTATCACAAAAACGCTATAACAATATACTAAACTAACTCCGACATGTATTCTTGTGAGTCAACATCAGTTACGTGGTTAATCTTTGATCTTAAATGTTGGATTAGCTAATAAGCTAACCTGCCCTGTTCGTCCAATAAAGAAAAAAGAGCTGCCTAAGCAACTCCGTGATTTTTATGTAACTGAAAAAGTTGTTTAATTTTTGTTCAACTTAAGTAAGCTTAGAATAAAAACTATTTTTTGAAACGGGATTTGTCATAATTATAAGGAAGACTTGTACCCACAACAACATCCTCAATTTTCTCAATAATTAGCCAATCATCCATATTTCCTTGATGATCAAATTCAAGTGGTGTAATTTCCTCAACATTCGTAAATGCCACTAAACAAAGACATTTTTTATGCCAATGTTGCTTTTGTTTTTCAGACAATGCAAGTTGTACCTGATTTTTTTCTAATGTTTCTGTGATTTCATCATCTGCTAACTTTACATAATTTTGAACACTTTCTACTACCGCTTTAGCTGATATACGCTTTGTTCCTTTTTCCATAAAGTAAAGTGTCTCGCCTTCAAATACTCTACTATGTGGAATTTTCCTCCCTGCTGCACCTCTTACAACCATAGATTTCGAACCATCGAGTATTTTTGATAGTACTTTTTCTTTATTATCGCAATAAACTAAGTGTTCCAAAGCTAATATTCCTCCCACCTTAATTTTATTATTATAGATTAACCTATTAATAGCTTAACTCTTATTTTTGTCCTCAACACGTCTAACTATTTAATAATTTGTGAATTTTTAAAATAGTGTACTTATTGTTGTATTTTGTCCACCGAGGAATGGGTCAACGGCATCTTGTCATGAGGTTTTCTTCTACTCACATCTCATTTTCAGTCATTACAAGAATGCTGCTCCGTTCGTCCAATAAACCAAAAAAAGTGTTCATTGTTCATCGATCAACAAAACTAACGAAGATCTAACCATCACTTTGCTATATTAGGGGTGTAACGTTACAAAACAATTTTAGGAGGATTATTTATGAAACTTAAACATTTAGGCATTAGCGCACTTGCATTAGGATTACTAGTCGGTGGAGGTGCATCTCTTTCGGCATTCGCCTCAGAAAATAGCGAAGAAAATACGGTGCTAAAAAGCGAAGTCAAATTATCTGGTGTTGAGCACAATGAATTTAATGGACAAGATGAATTACCAGAAGGTGTTGTCCGAATGGATAAAGTTCAACTAGGAGAGACTGATTCAGATATTAATCTCCATGAACTTAATGGAACAGGTGAATTGCCAGAAGGTGTTATCCAAATGGATGAGGTTAAAATAGAAGGTGCTGATACTAAGTCCTTTGAGCTTAATGGACAAGATGAATTGCCAGAAGGTGTTACCCAAAGGGATGAGGTTAAAATAGAAGGTGCTGATACTAAGTCCTTTGAGTAATGGACAAGATGAATTGCTAGAAGGTGTTTTCTACCTGGATGAGATTAAAAATAGCGAGATTCAAAATTAATGAAAATTTAATGTTGATTCTGAAATATCCTATTTAATTTTCACTAAACAGAGATAGGAAATACATGCTAAAAGCTTGCTTTGATTACCGAAGCAAGCTTTTAGATATTAATTATATTTATTTGAAATTTAGGAGATTGAGAAATGAAACTATTATTAATTGAAGATGAAAGAACACTCTCAAGACTCATTGTGAAAGGCCTTCATAAAAGTGGATATGCCATTGATACAGCATTTGATGGTGAAGAAGCATTAGAGCTCTTTGACATTAATATGTATGACTTAATTATTCTTGATTTAAACATACCTAAAATTGATGGAATAGATGTTTTAAAACACATTCGTCAAACAGATGAAAATATGCGCGTCCTTATTTTATCTGCTCGCTCTGATATAGATGATGTCGTTATTGGTCTTGATAATGGTGCAAACGATTATGTAACAAAACCATTCGACTTTCAAGTATTAGAAGCTCGCATACGCTCATTACTGCGCCGAACATTTTCACAAAAAAGCACTATTGTGTCAGCGGCAGATATTAAGATTAATACTGCGCAAAAAATCGGATTTGTTCATAATACACCTATTGATTTAACAAAAAAAGAATATGCCATTTTAGAGTATTTAATTTTCAATAAAAACAAAATTATCAGCGCTGAAGAATTAATGGAGCATGTTTGGCATAGTGAGGTGGATTTATTATCAAACACGTTAAAATTCCATATTCATTCGATAAGAAAAAAAATCGCCAAAGAACTTGGGGATGTCGAGGTGATTAAAACAGTTAGAGGCCAAGGCTATATTATACAAGATAATGAGGTAAATCAGTTATGAAATATTTATCATTAAGAATGCGACTAACAGTTTTAACTGGTGTAATTCTAATCATGACAACAATATTATTAACCATCATTTCTATTAGCAGTGCAAACAACAAATTTGTTCAACCATTAACAGGGTTGGAAGGTACGCATGTAACTATTGAAGGAATACAAACTGATGAAACACACGAATTTGACTTGAAAACACCTTCATCACTGCCCAAAGATGTTCAATATGTAGAAGAAATTAATATGGTAAATAAAAAATTCCAATCCCAGAGTCTTATTTGGATGATTGTAATTATGGTTGTAGGTGTTGGTGCAATTTATTTCGTAGCTGGAAAAGCATTGGAGCCAGTTAAATATTTACGTAAAAGCATAGAGAATATTAATGAACATAATCTTTCTGATCGTATCAATAATATTAAGTCAAAAGATGAAATTGGTGACCTTGCTTCAGAATTTAATAAAATGCTTCAACGAATAGAAAACTCCTATATTTATCAAAAAAACTTTGCTGCAAATGCTGCCCACGAATTAAAAACACCACTTACGACAATGAAAACAGGTATACAAATACTAAAGCTCGAATCATCACCAACCATTGATGACTACAAGGAGAATTTGGAGATCACCGAAGAAAGTACACAAAGACTCATTGATATTGTTGAAGATTTATTAATGCTTGCAAATAATCATGCTGTAAAATTTTCAGACAAAATTGACCTTCACCAAATGTTCGAAACAATCGCTCAGGAAGTCGCTCCACTTTGTGCTGAAAAAAATATTACACTTACACTCAACAACTGTAAAGAAAGCATAGTTGGCAATAAAGTACTTATTTACAGGGTCTTTTCCAATCTAATTGAAAATGCTGTGAAATATAATAAAACGAACGGCATGATTGAGGTAATCTGTCATGAACAACATGACTGCATTCGTATCAGTATCGCTGACACAGGTATCGGTATCGCCAAGGAAGACCTTCCATTTATCTTCGAACCCTTTTACAGAGTCGATCAATCACGTACAAGAAGCTTAGGTGGCTCTGGCTTAGGTCTTTCCATCGTTCGGTCGATTATCGAGAAGCATAAAGGACGAATACATGTGAAAAGTTCCGAACATATCGGTACGATCTTTGAGATAGAATTACTAAAAAACTGGCCGGACGCAAACAGCCAAACACCTACTTCGAAATAAAAAACTAGTATAACCCCGCCTTAAGTTAAGCGCGGGGCATACTAGTTTTACATCAACAGCGCTACATAGCGCGTAAGCCCCCAAAAAAGGCCCGTAGCAAAAAGAGGAATAAAACTAATTAAAAGTTATTTAAAGCCTGTAATGAGGCTCTACAGCAGGTTTGCCATTAGTTATCGTTCCCTTTATTGGGTAGTATGATTTTGCTAACCTCTCTAATGATTATCTGACCTATTATATAAATAATAGAGACAAATATCATGGCACCATCTCTGCCAACAGGTTTAAACCACCCTCCGTCATCAGCGATTAAAAAGTAGCCAAATAGCAAAGAAAGTAAGGTCATCATAAAATTGACGCCAAAGAACATAGACATTTTAAGGTTTCTCGACGTGATCCCTACAACAATTGTACACAAGAGGAATACCGGAAATAAGAAATCAGCGTCTTCCCTCGCAAGATGGCGATTATATTCATAAAAATGAAATAAAAAAGGAACTGGAAATAATGACAAAATAGTGATAATCATTCGCTTCATTTGATACACCCCTTATTAAATTGACGAGAAAAACCCACCTAGCAGTGTAAATTTACACTATAAGGTGGGTTTTTACAATACAATCTAGTTCTATAATTCTTTCTTACACGTGACAATGACAAAATTGATGGGCGGTTTATTTTTCATGTTTTTGTTCGGTTCGTCCATTTGTGAAACTTCTACTAGCCCATATTTTTCAAAATCTTGTTTGACGGAGTCAGCATCATAAAAATACATTTTGACGCCTGCCATGATCTCGAAATAGTCTTGATCCAATTGTTTGCCTTGTCCAAACATCGGAGCGTCTTTTGAAACAGTTGTAAAAATCATATAGCCATTTGGCTTTAGCTGGTTATAGCAATCTTGAATGAACTTCTCTCTCTCCTGCTGATTCAATAAGTGCAGAAGAGCATGGCTAAATATACCGTCATAGCGTTTCTGATCAAAGGGCATGTCATTTACCGAACCATGAAAAATATCAATATCCAGCCCATTTTCCCTCGCCAAATCAATCGCTGTTTTTGAAATCTCAATACCTGTTACATGGATGCCATTATCCATAAAAACCTTTGCATTTCTGCCATAACCAATACCTGGTATCAGGATATCCTTCACATTCTTTTCAAGGAAAAAATCCTTTGTCATGATGGCAGAGTCTGTAGGCTCAAATCCCCACATTGTCTGCTTTTCTATAAAGCTTGTTTCCCAAAATTCCGTCATAGCTCGATCTCCTTTATGTATCATTTCAAATAAGTATATTACAGACCTTTTATGTCTACAATTAATATGACTTATGTTAAAAATATTGCTAGCCATATGGGAGCGCGCAATCAGGGGACATTGGGCTGCTCCTAACAGCCCGATAGACCATTCCTTATTCAACTAAGCTGCGCCGTTAACGTAATAAGAAACCCTGAACTGAAACAAATAATGAAATTAAAAAAACTCCCACAAACATCCAACCATATACGTTGCGCTTCTGTTGAAATTCTTGTAAGCCCCTTACCAACATTGTTAAACCTAAAAAAAATAGCATTAAAGAATTAAACTCAAAATTCTTCGTAATCAATCCATAAGCTACTAATATTAAAGTTATTGCTGAAAAAACATAATTTGAAAGTTTCAACAAAATTCATACCCCCTGTTTTCTTGCATTGACCTCCCTCTTCTAAGCGTAGGTGGGAGTAGTTCAAGTGCAATATAAAAGGCGCTATGAGTAAATTCATATACGCCTTTAATTTCATTTATGTATGTAACGTCAATTGAACTTTAAGTAGTCTGAACTTTCTTTTCTTCGGAAAAACCAACTTGTTATGCCAAAGATAAACCCACTACTTAAAAAGAATGTATGGAAAAGGAGTAACTCTGACGAGAATATGGCTGATACACCGCCGGAAATGAGTGCAATAATTGCGGCAGGTACAAAATAGGCAAGCATACAACCTAGCGGATAAAAGAGATACTTATGTTTGCTAAATCTAGTACTTTCATCTATTAGACTTATCATAAATAGATACATTGGAATACCAATTAAGAAGAAGAAACCTCCCCATATCAAAACAGCATAAGCATCGCCGCCAAGTGATTCATTCCAAACGAGTTTCAACGTTAAAGCGTAACACATAAAACCAACTATAAATGATAACAACCCTGCAATTATCGACTTCACTAGTATCCCTACTTCTATATTAATTTTTCTTCACTCACTGCAATACGAACATTCTTTCTAGACAAAAAATAAAAGTGACATTAAACAGTGCCTATTTTATAAATAATCTTAAATTAAGCATAATATTACCATAAAATACATCGTTTAAGTATAATTCTACATAAATTCTTGGTTCTTCGTAATAAGTGGTGGATTCCCTTAGTAATTAATTTCTTCAATACGTTCAGTAATCTCCTTATAATTCAGAATCATAAAATTCCACTTCATATGGATTTCATACAACTCCATACGAACTACATTTTTTTCAAAAGGAATAATTGATTAGATAAATACCATTTCTCCTTTCTATAACTTTACATATTATAGATTATAGAAAGGAGGGATTTATTGTGGGAAATGAAGATTATGGTTCGGACTATGGCAGACGTGATAATTCATCATTCGCTCTAATCGTTGTCCTATTCATTTTACTAATTATTGTTGGCGCTAGCTTCATGCATAAATCGTATTAACACATGAAAGTAATTGTAAGGTCAAGGTAATTTAGGCTTACACCTCCCTTTTTTTCGACACCGAGGGTCACTTTCCACCGAGTGACTCTTGTTTTGTTTAATTCCCAAACTACGTAACCTGATTAATTCATTATTTTCAAAAAAAGAACAATGGATTGGACGAATCCCCTCCTCATGTCCATGACTATACATACTATAAATTAAAGAAAGGAGAGGATTATATGGGATACTACGGGTATTCAGGTAATTTTAACAATTGTTGCACAAGCTATGGCAATGAATATAGAAATGACTGTGGTAAGAATAATAGCTCAACATTCGTTTTAATCGTTGTTCTATTTATTCTTCTAATTATTGTCGGCGCATCTTTCATGTCGTATTAATCGGTACAGTTTTTTTAGTGTCAGAAAATAAAAGAAAAGTTCACCCCTTCATTATTGGCGACAATTAATCATCTCCATAACCCCTTCTGCAAACTATCATAATAGTAGTGCCATGGTAATCTATCAGCCTTCTATACCCCTGTTTTGATCAAAGGGTCACTCCCAACCTGGTGACCCTTTTATTTCCTCAAATACATATTCAGTGTCTTCATCTTACTTTATTCATGATCTGCGTGAGCGCGTGGCTTAGGGTCATCCTTAACCTTATTTAATGATATGACCATCTTCATTGAGCCGTCTGATTCATTCGCTCAGTTGTTTGGACGTAAAAAAATCAGAGTGGTCCCAAATGTATAGGACTACTCTGATTTATTATTGTTTTGTAAACCGAATCTTGGCGTAACGCCCCGGGAGTATGTATATAGTAGTTATCCGTTTACTTTAGATGTTTTTTTCGTCGTCTAAATGCCATGCTACATAGCGCAATACCGACTAATCCCGTGCCTACTGGATATAGAACTGGGAAGAAAATGGATGGGTAACCCATGAGTATATCGGAATAATAGCCCATAGCCACTAATGATGTGCCAGAAACTTTTATTAATTGAACCGCAAGTGGATTGTCTCCTCGCTCTTGATAAGAAATTTCATCTTCAGTGATCTTGCCTTTTTCATCAATCCAAATGATTTTCCATCTACGGTCGTCCATTGCTGCATCATCATCTGTAAGTCGTTGTACTATCGCTATTTTGTCGTTAACCGTTAAAATATCAAGCCAAGAGAAATAACTGCCGCCTTTTTCACGATTCGAGAGCCAAATTTCGTCGGCTTGCGTAACGTCCTGCCCATCCACCAATAGATGAATTTTCACAATGTCCCCAGCCTCTACACCTTCGTCGCTATCCCAAGAAGTTAAGCTTGCTTTTTTCCCAGTCGGTTCTTCCACTATTTCGATAAGACGACCATTGATATCAATTTCTTGCACATTGATTGTTGTAGGAAATCCTTGTTCAGTATAAGCCTGTTCGATTGTATAACGAAGATCTATTGTCCAACTTGTTACTACTTCTCTGACCATTAGCAATAAGGGTATTACTGAAATCATAAACAATATAAGCCCAAAAATACATACGTTTTTTCTCATATTATCCCATCCTAGTGACTGCCTCTTCGTTGGTAGTAAACGATTATTTTTCTGATAGATCCATCGTTACTGCTATGTTTCACGACTTCAAGCAATTGATGCCAACATAAATATTGGGCAAAAATTTTCTATTCTTTTCTACGCTATTGTACTTCTCTATTTTTCTCTATTCTATTGTGGGTAAACTTCAAGGCCTTTTACTAATTATTAATAGGCTGAATGGATAGTAGTGCTACTTTATGAACAATTCCCTCATAATTGTTCAATTAATATTACCATTATACAATTTTAGTTGGAGTATAATTTTAATAACTCATGTATTGGTATACTATTTGCATCGTCAATATTAATAAAATATGGTAATTGCCACTTTTGTGTTGCAATAGCTTGTTTACTAGTAGGAGTAACCCAACTAGGATAGACTCTAATTGCCATTTTCCCCTTAGTTTTAGCGGTTTTAAGAATGTTTTGTTTTAAAAGAACTTCTTTTGGAAAAACGAATTGCCCATAATTATCATTACCATCAAAGGTATTTATCACTAATAAATCAGTAGCGTTGTCATATGAAAACGCTTGGTTTTTATCAGCTTCATCCTTTTCCCAAAAGGCAACAAACTGTCCTATCTTGGTAGGTGTTATTTTTGCGACTCTAAATCTAACCGATTTAGAATTTAGTTGAAATATCCCAGCCCCATAATCTGAATTTTGGGTTTCCTCCAGGATGTTTTTTATAGTTAACTGATTAGGTTCATAAAACATTTCATTTACATATGTTAACGTCTTAAAAAATTTATTCATATTTGTACTCCTTATCTTATACTACGACATACTATTATCTCATCAATTGGTCATTAAATAGCTTCACTTAATTAATCTCTTCATTTAAATTTACTCAACAATATTTATCTTGATTTTCATTTAACTCAGATGTTATAGAACTAAAAACTAGCACAAACGTTCGTACATCGCTATAATTAGCTTATTCTTAAAAACAAAAGGAGTTTTGCCTTATGAGTCAAAGAGTTGCCTACTATGATGTTGCACCTGACGCCATGGAAATTATGATGGATATGGAAAAATACACAAAAAAATCTACAATTAATCGAGCTACTAGAGAACTTATCAAAATTAGAGTCTCTCAAATTAATGGGTGTGCGTTCTGTATAGACATGCATACATCCGATGCACGTAAGATGGGTGAAACCGAACAACGTATTTATTGTTTAAATGCTTGGAATGATTGTACTTTTTATACACTTGAAGAGAAAGTTGCTCTAGAATTAGCTGAACATATAACTTTAATTTCTAATAAAAGAGTTCCAGATGACCTATATAACCGAGTACGTGAATTCTATGACGAGAAACAGTATGTTGACCTTGTTCTAATCATCAATCAAATCAACAGTTGGAATAGAATTTCTATCGCAATGGGAAATACAGCAATTGAAAAATAATAACTCTTTAACGAACATCTAACGGTGTTCGTTTTTTTCTTCGATTAATCCTTAAAATGATTAGTAACCTTGCGCTACTAAAATGTCTAATTCAGCGTTTAAGCTTTCGCAACAATGCTTCATGGTATGACTGATGTAAACCTTGCCATATTCTTCTTTATAGGCATCAATCACACGCTGCACTTGAAATGTGTAGCCATTCGTTTCTATAATATCTTTTAACCTTTTCATATGGATCATGTGAAGTTGGTGGTATTTGTTCTACAAACACTTCTGGTTAATCTATTCTTAATTTGTCCATCGAATCTAATGCTACGTTTTAAGCTAAGATGGTCATATCTCCATGTTTCATTACATTCACCCTTCTTGCACAAAATTTATCAGTTATTCATTCAATAGAGTGATGAAATTTTAAATTCCTCTTTGGTATACCTTTTTAAAGCAAGCTTCTACTCCTTCTTCTTCAACGAACCTGCGCCGATAGCACAAGAAGCGATCGTTCTCATTGAACAATCGCCCTTAGTAGTTGAATAAAAAACCTTAAAACATAAAATTTATGATGCCATAACACAAGAAAAGCATTTCAATATACGGTAAGGTATTGCGCTATTACACTATTTCGATATAGCCTTCTGTGCCATGTACGCGAATTCGTTGTCCGTCTTTTATCAGTTTGGTCGCGTTCTCCACCCCGACAACTGCAGGTAAGCCGTATTCACGTGCGATAACTGCTCCGTGGGTCATCAGTCCACCCACTTCGGTGATTAGGCCTTTGATGGATACAAACAATGGTGTCCAGCTAGGGTCAGTAAAGGCGGTAACTAGTATATCTCCCGCTTCTAAAACTGCCTCTTCCATGTTTAAGATAACACGTGCTCGCCCCTCTATCACTCCCGAAGATACAGCTAGACCTACCAAAGCTTCGGCTGGGAGATTGTCTCGTTTGTATTCACCTACAATGATTTCACCATCAGACGTGATCACACGTGGTGGCGTTAGTTTTTCATAAAATTTGTACGAGGCTTTTCGTTGGCTGATGATTGGGTAATCCAGTTTGTGTGTACGTACGACTTCGTGAAGTTCTTCAAAAGTGAGATAGTAGATATCGTCTATTTCCTGAATAACGTTGGCTTGTACGAGTTGTTCAGCTTCTTTCAGTAAAGCCTGCTTATAAACGAAGTAGCGATGAACCATGCCGTATTTTGGATATTCTCGATAACCGATGAAATTGCGGATGAGGTCGATCATTCGTTTTGTTTCTTTTGCTTTTTGTTCGCCATCCGGTAATTGCTTCAATCGATCTAAAAGCTCTTGTTCTTTTTTCAACGCTTCCTGTCGCCCTTGCTCAAATTTCTGCTTGCTCGCATTGGGCTCAAAGATTTTGATATTATTTAGAATCATTGGGACCAGTGTCGTTGGTTTTTCGTGCCAACGCGTTCTAGTAATATCGATTTCTCCCGTACAGCGCATGCCGTATTTGTTGAGGTACTCATAGATCGCGTCTTGGGCTTCCTGTCCACCCTCAAACTGAAGCAGTTCATCCAAAAAGTCATCATCTTTTACTTGTTGTAAATAAGCAACTACGTCTGGATAAGGACGAATGACATCTGCGACATCCAATAGTGCCAGACCCATCTCCGACGTAATATTGTTTGGTACGGATTGAGAAAGCGTATCGGCTGCGTTTTTTTCACCTAACCACTCGTTCATTTTTTCATTGATCCATGTGGAAGCATGCATAGCAGCCATAATGACACCCAAACTTTGCGGGTCAAATAGAATCTTCTTAAATTGCTGGAGATCTTCAAGAATAAAATCAAATAAAGCTGATCCTGCTTTCGTTTGGATGTTTTGTTTTAGCTCTTCTATCGATGTTTGACTACGCTTAATCAAATCAGAAACGATGGTCGGATCGTAGTCGATAGGTGCTTGAACACCTGCGGACGGCATACTTTTATTGTTGCTGTTGGGCATCGTATCAGTTGGTACCGATTTGATGAAATCTCCTCGCGCGATGATGGTCGTAAGTGCGTCTTTAATGAGCGGATCGGATTGTCCCAATCTTGCTAATAACATTTCTCTGCTAGTAGGTGAAGCCAGACCTTGTGTGATATCCACAAACAGCCTTCCACCAGCTGTACGCATAGGTGCAGGCGTCGTTAACAGGTAATAAGACAATCCTAGCGGTTTCATGGCATCGGTCATCATTTGTTGGTGACCGACAGAGACGTAAACGTGATTTTCTTGATCATGCACTTCCGGGATCGGGTATAAAGTAGTGATTGGCCGACTTTGGACAATATAAAATGTGTCATCCACCAAACACCATTCGATATCTTGTGGGGTACCAAAATAAGCTTCAATCTGTCTGCCTATGCGTGCTAATTGTAAAATTTGTTGATCCGTAAGTGTTTGCGTCTTTTGCTGCTGGGGATCGATCTGCTGGGTTACTGTTCCGCCTTCTTGTAGGCCATAGATAGCCAGTTTTTTGGTGGCGATCATCTTATCGACGATTGCCTCATCCTGGACTTTATAACAATCGGCAGATACCAAGCCAGAGACCAGTGCTTCTCCAAGTCCAAAACTGGCATTGATGGATAGTATTTTTCTGTTAGAAGTCATCGGATCAGCGGTAAATAAAATCCCTGAAGCCTGTGGGAACACCATCTTTTGAACGATAACGGATAGATAAACTTTACGGTGGTCAAAGCCCTGTTGCATACGGTAGATGACCGCGCGATCCGTAAAAAGGGAAGCCCAACATTTGCTGATATGCTGCAGGATGGCTTCTTTGCCGATGATATTTAAATAGGTGTCTTGTTGACCCGCAAAAGAGGCATGTGGTAAGTCTTCAGCAGTCGCACTAGAACGCACGGCAAATGCCTGTTCAACGCCATACTGGGAGTGATAGTAAGTCACTGCTTCCACAACATCGGCAGGAATTTCTACGTCCATAATGAATTGTCGAATCTCCCTGCTGATTTCACCAATTTGCTTGTGGTCTTCTACTGTTAACATCGTGAGCCGATCCAACAAAGCTTGATACATTTCGTTGTGTGCGATGGCTTTTTGATAGCCCACGGTTGTCACACAAAACCCTTGTGGTACTTGTATGCCTTCTATTTTTGATAATATCCCTAAATTTAACCCTTTTCCGCCAACAAGCATAAGCTGCGTTTTGTCCATTTCCTGAAAACCGAGAACCAAAGAACTCATTCTACATCGCTCCTAACCATTACATTACATTTCATTTATTTTCCTTGTTACATATATACCTCTCAACACTTCTAAGTAAAGTTCTTATGTAGTTTAGCAGTAGAAAATGAGAATAAATAGTCTATTTTTACTATTTTTCATGTGCTATAATAAATACAGGAATAGAATTCGTTTGATTTTTAGAAGAAATAGCAGGTTTTTATCATATTTTCACCTGATACCCGGTTCATCCCCTCGCAAGTAGCCCACAATAAATAGGGTTAAATTCAACTTTTCCATCTATTCTACTTTCCTGCTAATAAAATAGCGTATACAAAAGAGCGTTAATTCCTTTTGGATTAACGCTCAAAATAGTTTTCAAGTACATAAATATTATCTTATCTAGTTATTAGCAAATATTTTTTTATTTTTATAAATAATAAAGCTAACCATTGCCAGTAATACTGAAGAGACAACAAAAACTGTTCTCACACCAAAGAAGTCTGCTATCATCCCCACTATTAAAGAACCAATTCCAAATACTGCAGTACCTATAGCACTTAATGAAGTATATACCGTAGACAATTTTTCAGTTGAAACACTTGTTTGAATTACCGTTTGTTGTGGAATGTTTTTTAATTGCCAGAAAAGGCCCACAAGAAATGATAATAGTAAAGCGATCATTGGAAAACTATTTAAACCAAACATTAACGTTACGAAAAACCCTGCCAACGATCCGCCGAAAATAAATACGCCTATTTTTTTCTCAACAAATGCGGAGTATTTAATGCAGTAAATGCTTCCCACTATTAATCCTAAAAAGAAAGCTCCGTTAATAAATCCCCACCATTTTTCATCGACATGCAAAGCCTCACTGACGAATACGTATAAAATGGCAGCAATCCATACTGTTCCAGCGATCGTTTCCAGAAATTCGACCTTTGCAATCTTTCTTAAAACGGGCGTATTTGATAAGGTTCTCCAACCTTCTTTGATCATTTCAATTTTCCCGTTTGGATGGTTCGGATGATGCTTCACATTCGCCATTGTACTTAACAAAAGGCTTGCTATCACAAATAATCCTCCCACGATCCAAAGGAGTTGCTGGGCACCAAGGATAATTAAAAACATACTTCCTAAGAACCACATCGTTGTCTGAATAAGCTGCGTGACCGTTTCAGTAAGTCCGTTAGCTTTGAGTAAGTATTCAGGTTCAACGTAGTGAGGAATTAAGGATTGACTTATGGGATTTGCACACCCGTCAAGGAAAGCAATACACGCAATGATAATAAATAATACATATAAGTTTGTGGCAGTTAGTTCTAACATCAAAAAACCTAAAAGGGTCAATAAAATGGTTTTCCCTATTTGTGACCCAGCTAACAACCACTTCAAATTAAAACGTCCTATTAAAATGGGCGTTAGTAAACTGGAGATAAACATAAAAGTACTTATCGTAAATGGCACAAAGGATGAAGCAGTTGCAGAACCCGTTAAGGTAAAAATTGTACTAATAACACTTACTAGATATAGGACATCCCCCATATTCGCAAGTGATTGCCCGATTAATAACAACAAAAAATTTCTATTCAATTTCACTTTCCCCCCATTTGTTAAAGGTGATTTTTTGATGGAGGGATTTTTTAAATTGGCGTATTCATCATTTATTCTCCTTCGTATGCAGATAAATCCGGGGGAATGAATTTATCAAGATTTGTATATAAAATATCGGCTGCTATCATCTTCATTTTTTTCACATTATATCTATAATTCTAATTAATATGAATTTACCCTTTATTTAATTAATCAAATTATTGAATGCTTTTCTTTTTCAAGTAACTATGCAATATTAGCTGAGGATATGATTTTGACACAAGACACCAAAATACCTTGTTAATATTGATTGCAAAATTTTGAAGCCTATACACAACTAAATAGGTAAAAACAACCTATTTTTAAAACAAATTACAAGTATAAATAATTTTAGGATTAAACCGATGTATATTAAAAGCGCAAAAGCTAATCGCAGTAAATAAAGGAGTGATATATTATGAAAGTGGGTTTGAATGGTCCATCTGTTGCTAGCAGAATTCAATTAGACACTATCGGTATGTTGAACAAAATCAATAAAGATGCTATTAGTGCAAGTGCAGGCGAAAAAAATAGTGCTGTTATTTTTAGCAGTTCACCTTTAAAAAAGGACGTGTCAGACGAGACATTAAAAGATTTTACGAATGATTTAGCTCGATTAAAGTTAAGTTTACAAAATAGTTCCGATCGCAATGCTGACAGCAAATTATTAGACGAGTTTATGGCGAAATATAATGACTTCAAAGAAAAAGGCATATTTGGCGGACAGGCAGACGGTCAAAACACCAACCAAATTTTTCAGAACAGCTTTTTAGATTTGGTGGATGAAGTTAATGCTAAACTCGTAAATGAATACGCTCAAAACTTATTTAAGGAAAAGAATGCAATAGCTGATATGACAAATTTTCTTATCAGGGCTTTAGGTATAACAAGTGGGAGTATTGATGTATCTGAGAGGGGCATTTCCCGAATGATGGCGTTATACGAGGAAAGGTTAAAAGACGGTACGTTAAAATCTGATTATGTTGAAATCCTCGATTTGGATGATTTTAATGCCTATCGCGAAAAAACTAAAAAGGTTATAGAAGAAGCTATCAAAGAGCGTGACGCATACGGCGTATTGTTGCAAAAACTTGCCGGATTTAAAAATTCTGTCATCCAAGATTTCAAAGGGAAATAACAAACTGTAATCGATAATCCCAAACCTTTTAAGAAGTTTTTAAGCTCAAATAGTTTGGGATTTTTGAATTTGTTATGAAAATTTAATGTCTGTGTGTAGATGGAAAAGTTTAAATATCAGTTCAATAAAAAGAGCTGCTGATGCAACTCAATAATAGTGTATAAGCGCATCATAGGTGCCCATCTTTACGTGCTTGAATGTACCCGAAATACGTACAAGTGCCATGGCTGGATAAACCCTTTACTTCGAATCCACATGTTTCATAGAATTTGAAATTGTTCGTCGAAGTGTGTACGAACCAATCACCATGCGGAAGCTTTTGAACACATAGTTCCACAAGTATTTTCCCTATGCCTTGTCCACGATACTCCGACAACACAACCAAATCCAGTATATTCGCAGCCATTATTTTGTCGGATATCACTCTTACCATCCCGATCATTTTGTCATGATCCCAAACCGTAAATGCCCAAGTAGAATTCTTGAAGATTAAAGAATACTTTTCTTTCTGCCAAGCTGGAATGGTTTTTGCCCAACCCGCATCTTTAAAAAGCGCCTCAACTTCGTCAGCAGGTACGCCCTCAGTGCCTTCACGGATTACTAGGCCCTTACAATATTGATACATATCCATGTCCCCCTTTACTCTTTCACTGCACCTAAAAGTGAATTATCTTTGTGAAAATAATACCATAAAAAGTAAATTGTTCAGTTTTTTTATAAAATTTTAATGGGAATTGTGTCAATTTTCTGTACAACGAAATAAAAGGATACCTCTATAAGAAAGGTGTGAGTAATGAATGGTTTTCCGTTCAAAAGTAGACTTTTTTCTTTTAACACTGATCTATTTAGTGATTGTCATAATGGGTACGATCCCACTACTCCCTATTTATAAAGAAGCATCATTCTCCACGCTAATGAGGATAGCTGCTTTCTTTCTTATGACAGCAGGTTTTATCATGTGGTACGGCACTTCGATTAAGTACGTTTTCAGTGAAGATTATCTATTAATTAAAGGCGGACCGTTCAAAAGCAAAATTCCCTATCAAAACATCACAAAGATTTCGCCAACGACAGCTGGATTCACGGGTTATCGCATTTCATGGTCTAACCCAGGACTTGAATTAGGTTTGCAATCAGCAACCTTTAGAAGGATAAAGCTTTTACCAAAGGAAAAATTGGCATTTATCACAGAGTTAAGTAAACGATATCCACATACATAGATTCAGCAATTCGAGTAAATGGTGCAATCCAAATTTTTTTTATTGAAAGCGTCTGTACTATACGCTATTCTCTCGTATTCTTCGCAAATGTTTTCAATTCTTTTCTACGCAACTTTATGCTAGTTGTACTGCTCTATTTTTCTCTATGCTATGTGCGGTTTTTTGATTTTTTGTCTATCCAACAGGCACATGGCTAATTGTATTCACTTTCAAATCATAATATAAAGTGTAAAGTGATTTAGCTTTACAAAAAACTCTCCTGTTTTGGCGTATAGGGTCACTTCCACCGAGTGATCCTTTTAATCGTTTTTTTCTTCATATACATATTTAGTTCACAGGGTGAAATGAAATAGAGGTTGATCTACATATCGTGTAGAATCAACCTCTGTTTGTAATGCTATTACTAACAAATTGTTTGTGTAATGAAGGCCCCGTTCGTTTGATTATGCTTTTTAGCGAGTTAAAGGCGTTTCTGGGCGATTCGGGCAATAATAGCAATCCGGGTCACTACATTTTGCTTCTAGCCAACTATTACATGTAGGACAGAAATACGTATCGAAATCATCGTAATATACTAAATTACACTTGCATGTTGAACAAAGTTTGTCTTGTTCAATTTGACCATCAAATTCAAAACCGTCTATTGTCACTTTGCCATGCTTTTCTACCATCTTCATAAAAATCCTCCTCGAAATGATTCCATTCATTTTTATGTAATAAATAACTATATTAACATATATTATTCATTCATTTTAGATTTTTTCAATGCTTTTCTACGTAACTTACCGCCAGCTGTACTACTCTTTTTGGCACAACATCTCAAAGTCTAAGTAATCTTGCTTATTATGCTAAATACAACACCGAAATCAATAATGTTAAATAATAAATTAACATTATTGTCTTTTTTGAATCAAAAAATTAACTTTATCATTTGTGTTTTCAAATTATTGATGTATAATGAAATCGAATCAGCAAAAAGGAAGGGTTTAATTATGGCTTATCAAGTAATCACAAATTGTCCTGTCTGTAGTAAGACACTGAAAATTACAAAGTTGCAGTGCTCTCATTGTCACACAACGATTGAAAATGAGTTTGAATTATCTAAGCTGGCATCTCTATCAAAGGATCAGCTTCATTTTGTAGAGGTATTTTTAACATGCCGAGGGAATATTAAAGAAGTTGAAAAGGAACTGGGGATTTCGTATCCGACGGTTCGAGGCAAGCTCACAGACATTATTTCATCCCTTGGCTATGTGCAGAAGAAGAAAAATGAAGTAGACGAGAAAAAAGTTGTCACGATGTTGGAAAATGGCGAAATCACACCAGAAGAAGCTATTAAGCTCTTAAAAGAAGAATAAGGAGGAATTTATCATGAAAGAGGAAATTACAAAAGTGTTAACAATGATTCAAGAAGGAAAGATTGATGCAGAAAAAGGATCCGAACTGATTCAAGTATTAAAAGCGAAAGAAGAAACAGGGAATCAGCCTGTTGAAAAATCAGCTAAATATTTCGATAAAACATTAAAAGTTCGTGTTGTATCAGCCGATAATGACAACGTCACAGTCAACTTGCCAATAAAACTTGTCAAGGCAGTATTAATGGCTGGACACGGTATTGCAGCGAGTATTCCTCAAGCGGAAAAGTACGTGAAAGATATAGACATAAGCCTACTAATTGAAGCAATCGAAAACGAATTAGATGGCCAAATTGTTGATGTTAAATCGGCAAACGGGGATACCGTTTCCGTCATCATTGAGTAGTGATTTACTTATGATGTATGTAAAAGTGAAAACAAAAGACGTTCGATTTGCCATTCCAATTCCATATGTGATGTTAAACATTGCTATTTCAATTTTGTCTTCAAAACTTTTACAGAAATATGTAAACAAATGGACAAAAGAGTACTTCGAAAGAAAAAAAATAGACTTTACCTTTCCACTAATAGATAAAAAAACGCTAAAGCCGATCGTCAAGGAACTGAAGAATTATAAGGGGATTGTGCTAGTAGATGTCAAAGCGAAGGACGGTACTGAGGTGAAGGTGAGACTATAATTGCGTATAGAATACACCGACCACTGACTAGCATTTTAAGAAAAGGCCTAATTGCGAGAAATTAGGCTTTTTTAAATATGTATAATTTCTTTCATAGCTTCTCCTTGGGATGACCACCATTCTACAATTGCATAATAGTAATCGATATCAGTCAGTATGATAGCTTTCTCGTTGTTCATTGGGAAATCCACTTCCGCCTGACCCGTGTCTTGATGATTAAAATCACCTAATGCACGCACAATTTTCATCTCTTGTAGCACCACTTCTTGCTCACCAACTTGTGCCACCATCTTGAATGAAAAATTGTCCTTCACGTCCTCATCCAATTTGTACTGTAATTCACCGTTTCCAGCGAAAAGCGTATTTCCTTCAATTTTTATGTTATATCCGTGTAAATTCCAATGATCACTCTCACCGTGTAAAGTAGTCAATTGAGGTTGCGAATCTTCAACAATGGAGGGTTCCCCAGGTACACATCCTGTTATAAGAAGCAGCAGTAGCAGTGTAATCATTAAATAGAACGTATTCTTTTTCAAGAAAACTCACCTCTTGTCTTTCTGTAATGGTAGCATATCCTTCTTACACGAAACTGGCCTTGTAATTTGGAAACTAATCTTTATTAGGTGAAATTTTCCCCAAGGTTGAGTAAATTAACTCTCCCGATTTAGAAAACCCGCTAATGTTCACTGGCAATACGAGGGGTCCCTCTCCCCTTTTAATGAAAAATCGCATGCCTTCATACTTTATGAATGACGCATTTTCAAACACATCATCCTGCGTCTCTACAGTTATTATAGTTATTTCAGGATCTGTCACCATGCCAAAATAATAAGCTACATTTTCTTCGCTTTTTCCCGAAGCACTCCAATCCATTTGATCTTCTAATCGAGGTGGGTAGGAAATCGAGGATAAAGTTTCATTATTTTTGAATTTCCATGTGCCAAGCCAATTCTGTTGTAATTCCGCGATGGTTACGGATTGTGAATTTCTAAATATCGCTAACCACTTATCGTCAATTTTTCTAACCCAAAATACTTCCTCTGCAGATTCAGACCATTTTTCAGTAAGGTGTAATACATCATTTTCTGTAGGTTGTTGAAGATGATTGTAGGTGATGAACAACGCTAAAACTATTACTATTAGAATCGTCTCAATCACTAGTTTTTTCATATGAAACCCTCCCATACTACATGCAATCATTAATGTAAGAGTCGTTTAACGCCACTATAAGTTTAAGTACAACTCTTCACAAACTATTTCCCCTTTTATAATAGTGGATTACCTTATGTATAATTTTCTTCAAAATGTGCGGTCATTAAATTTCCCTACCATTGCAATCGATAAAGCCACCATAAAAACTTCCATTATTGAATTATCAGTGGTAAAACTAGCGAAACACTGGTATATTATAGAAATCTTCTACCAATTTTACGAAAGATGGTGCGTTAATGAGTAAAACACTTGAAGATTTACAAAAAGAAATTATATTCGAAGCAAAAAAAGGATACCCAATTTTGCTATCTGGTGCCGTTGTCTTTTTAATTTTCACCCTAATGCACTTCATTGTTCCAATAGAAGCTGTACATTTAATTTGGATATTTGGCTTAGGTGTCATTTTTCCTATTGGAATTTTAATTAGTAAAATTCTTGGTGTTAATTTACACGCTACCGACAACCCTTTAGGCACTTTAGGAGGAATAGTTGCAGCGCCTCAAGCTTTTTATATACCTGTATTTATAATCGTATATATGAAAATACCTGAATACCTGCCCTTCACAATTGGTTTACTTGCAGGTTCTCATTTTCTTCCTTACGTGTGGATTTATAAAAGTAAAGCTTATTTATTTGTTACTTTAGGGACCTGTTTTTCTTCTCTAATCTTAGGTGGCTTCTTTGTGGACCATGCTTTCACTCTGGTACCTTTAGCAATTTCTATTGTGTATGGAATTGGTGTTCTTTTAATTCTAAGAGAACTTAAAGTCAATCTTGTTTAATCACCTGTTACTAGGTGATTTTTTTTATCTACTACCCATTTTCTTTCAGAGATACATTCAATATAGTGATGAAATTTCAAACTCCATTTTGGTATATCTGTTTAAAGTAACCTCCTACTGCTCTCCATTATTACGTTTCTCATTATTTTGAAGGTATATCTTTTTAAGCGTTGAATTGATATTATTCAAACTAATAAGAACAAACCCCAACATCAGAAAGGTGATTAGCTCCCCGGTAAACCAAGCAAATATTCCTAACGTTACAGCATAAAGATAATTACTCATTTCTCCAACCTCCCTGCATTTACATATTTATCTAATGTTACCACGAAAATGCACTTAAATTATTCCCATTCGTTCGTTACTCAACGAAAGTATCAGATATTTAATAGGGTGTGGTATATATTGGGGTACGGAGGGGTCGAATGAAATAGTATAATGAAACGTAATTTAACTAGTTTCGTAAGAGGTGCAGCGCTTGTTTAAAAAGAAAATATTGATGGGACATGAAGAAGATACGCTCCTGGCCATAATCGAACACATGGAGAAAAGTAATGTTCCGTTTGAAATAGGCATCAAAGGCACTTTAAAGAGGCCGAACGATGATTTATACGATGCTTTTTATTGGGTAAAAGCTCGAAAAAAACATGCGGAACAAGTAGAAGCGATTGTTGCGCAATATGTGTCGCAAGAAGATTTGAAGCAATGGTACAAAGTCGCGAAAAAGCAAAGTAGACAATTAGAGAAGAAGGAAAGAATTCGTAATTCTTTGGTGTACTTTTTATACGCTATAGCGATCGTAGCCATTGAAATGGGCAAAAGTGTAGGCGCAGACATCGTTGCTTATATGGGTTGTGTGATGTTATTGATAGGTGGTGCGTTAGTGACACTAAAATATGCAAAAAAGATGAAAAAAGAAACAGGCGATTTGAAAACCACCAATAGGTCAATTATGTTTTTCGGTATCGGTATAATCGTTTATGCCGTTACCTCTATTGCAACTTTACTTCGATTTTAAAGACTTCATTTTGTGCTAATGACTGAGCTATTCCTCAGCCTTTTTAAAAATTGTCCGTATGTATAATGCCAATCTTATTGAATGTAGTGGAGGCTACTCGACTCACACGGGGGAAGCGGCTCGACGTTCACCCATAGGAAAGCGAGTAGCCCGTATCGGATATCGGCTTTTTCTTTTAATAGGATAGGATAAAATTGGTTAATTAACATGGTTGATTTCACAACTGGAAAAGGGAGCCGTTTTCATGGACAAGATAACGTAGTAGAATGTTATTTGGTAAGCTTTACATGGAGTCTGTACAGGCTCTGGAAATAGTAAAAACAGATGTTCAAAAAGGAGAGCCTTTTTGAACATCTTTACTTTATTTCAAAGGAATATTCAGTTCAATTTTCTCTCCAATAGGATTGAAGAAATAGTTGATATATATTTTTGCTTTGCCATCATAATCTCCAAATTGCGTCGTCTCAGTTACGAACTGCGCATCTCGTGAAACATTGATACCTTTAACATCTAACTCCGTACCATCTTCTTTTACAGCTTCAGTTAGCAATAAAGTTTTACCTTGATCCCGTTTATTTATAGTAACTGATACATCTTGCTGCGTTACGGAAATGTCCCAATCGAAGTAATCAGGCTTTGTGAGTACTTCTTTTGTGGCAAAATCAACTTCGATAAAATCCTCCCCCTTTGGAACGGCATGAACAGCTCCAATCATAATCGAGAGTGACTCTGGATCATGGAAATAATTACTTTCCAAATATACCGTAAAATTGCCGTCGCGATTTTTGCCTATTGGGCGATTTCTAATATTTACTCTTCGCTCTCCATCTGGCATCTCGACCGTAATATCATCAAACGATAAAATTTGCATCGTATTCGCTTCGTCTACTTCAATATCGAGTACCATTTTTAATGGAGAACGGCGGATTTTTGTAATCGTAAATTTCTGACCATCGACATTTACAGTACGATTCGCAGTAAAAGTTTTCTCCTTTGCGATTTCGTTTTGTAGTGAAAACGGTATCGAAATTTCAATGTTCCCCTTGTCTTTTTCATAAAAACGAAAAACCACTTTAAAATCCTTTGAAGTATAAGCGAAAGGCTCTGAAAAACTATATTCTACTGAATCAGAGATGTATGTTTGATTTGATGAATTGCTTGTAAATGAACCTCCGCCTTTAATTTCTTCGTCCCCCTGGAACACTTGAACTTCCTTCAAGTGTAATTTCGACATATCAAATGAGGCATTGGCATCATAGTAAAGTACTAATCCTGAATGCTCTGCAATCACACCCTGTAATGTAAGCGATAGACCCTTATTAGACTCCGTCACATTGATTTCTTCATAGTAGTCATTGTCCACAATATCTTGTATCCCTTTATCTCTTCCAATCGCTAATACAATTTCTTTTAAGACAGGTATTTTTGCGATGTGGCTAGCAATCGTAGGAGAAACACGTATTGAAAATAAAAGGCTTAGGCAAAACAAAGAGACTATTGCAACCGAAACAATGCGCTTCTTTGCTCTTTTTTCTCGTTGAACTTTTCGAAACATATCCATCCGAACTTGTTGAAGTTTCTCCTTTGGAACGTCAATCGGTAGTTTACTCATAGCCAGTCCTCCTTTTCTCCAGCGAAGTTTCTAAGCTTCTTTAGTACGTGATGAAGCTTTGACTTTACAGTACCCTCCGGAATTTGATTTAGCTCGGCAATTTCTTTGTTTTTTAGTTGCTGAAAATATTTCATATAGACGAGTTGCTGCTCCGACAAGGATAAATGCTCCAATAACCGCTCCATATCTGAGTAGATGACCCATTCAACTAGGTGATGTTCCTCAATTGAAACGGTTGGTTGGCGTTTTCGTAAATGGTCTTTACAACAATTGATTAAGACGCGCACGAGCCATGTTCTGGCATATTCATGCTGTTGAACGGTATGCATTTTTTTCAGTGCCTTATAAACCAGTTCCTGCATCACGTCTAAAGCGTCTTGCTCATTTTTCATGTATGTAAAAGCCATGCGATATAAAATATCTTCATCCATTTCAATAAGTGAAAGTATCGCTTGATGATCCCCACGAATAGCACGCTGCACGATTTCAAATTCCATCCTTTTCGCCTCCTTCACTCATTAGACTCAGCAATGTTTCATTTCGTTCAAAAATTTTAAAATTATTTAGGAAATCGTCTTACACTTTATTACAATATAATCCTGTCCTAAAAATATAAGTACCTCTGGATACGCGCGACGAATAGCTATATATTTCGGTAACTCAGTGACGAGTTTTTCTATGTATCTATAAAAATCTAGCCTGTTCCCTTTCGCTGTTTCGACAAAGCTCAATCAGATGGTTGTCCTAATAATTATGGGAGTGTAACTAGTGTTATAACAATTATGACACTAATCAAGCAGCTATATCAGTAGCTTTGTGAAATTATAGTTGGATAGTTAGGGATTTGCGTTTAAGATGTTCTTTTGAAGACATAAGTTTTTAATTCCTTCTTCAACTAAACATCCCGTTCATTCAATAAAGAAAAAAGAGAAACAGGAGATCTATCAATACACATCTCCTACTTCTCACGTTAAATTGTTATTTATAAAGAGGATGTTCAACAATAAAGATAATCCAACCATCCTTGTATTCCGCACGAATGTCCCCATTATGAAGCTCAACGATTCTTTTTGATATCGAAAGGCCAAGACCAGTCCCTTGTGCATCCACTCTTGCCTTATCTCCCCTAAAAAACCGTTCAAACATTTTATTTACATCTTCTACGGGAGGGTTTTCCACTCTGTTTGATACTTGTAAAATGGCGGTATTCCCTTTCGATTTAAAAGATATTTGAATATCAGATGGTTTCATGCTGTATTTTATGGCATTCATGAAGAGGTTTTCATAAACACGGACCATTTTTTCTACATCTATTAAAACAGGGAAGTCTTCATCTGTTATCGAACTCTGCACACTTAATTGTTCTTCCTCAAATATTGGCATATATTCGCCAACTATTTGCTGCAATAAACTCGCCATGTCAACTTTATTCAGATTTAATTGGACATCAGGACTGGATAAACGCGTAAATTCAAACAGTTCATCCATTAGGTGTTTTAGTCTTTGTGACTTTGCATAAATAGTTTCAAAATATTCATGAAGTTGATCTTTATTTTCATATTGCTCATTTTTTATTAAATTCAAATAGCCAATAATTGAAGTCAATGGTGTCCTTAAATCATGAGATACATTTGTAATCAGTTCATTTTTTGCCTTTTCTAATTGTCTTTCATGTATGAATTTATTTTCTAACTCTTTTGACATGTAATTAATGTTCTGAGCTAGCTGTGTTAATTCGTCCTTACCTTTAATCTCAATGGTTAGCCCTAGTTTTCCATTGGCAATATGCTGAACCGTTTGGGATATGGATTTTAAATACCTTATTTTCTTCCTTACTAGCAATATAAATATGAAAATAAAAGTTACAATTGCTGTAGACAGCAAAAATATCATCATCAAACTGACTTGTAACACACTGGATTCAATAGTTTCTTGTCCACTAACCAGGTAAAATACAAGTTGAGAAGTGAGGTTTGTTACAACAATTGAAACGACTAAACTAATTACGCTTATTAATAGTAGCTTTACGGTTAGTCTATTCCTGAACGCAATCTTCCTCATATTTTATAGCCTACTCCCCAAATCGTTTTAATATATATGGGCTGTTTGGGATCTTCCTCTATTTTGTTTCTAATTTTTGTAATGTGTACCATCACTGTATTATCAGATTTAAAAAAGTCATCCTTCCAAACTGCCTCATAAATTTTTGCGATACTTAAGACCATCCCTTTGTTTCGAGCAAGAAGTTCTAAAATATCAAATTCTTTTGGCGTCAACCTCACTTCTTTTTTTTGTACCCAAATCTGACGTGTATCTGTATTGATCGTTAAATCATCGATCTCAATTACACTTTTGTCGAAAGATGAATCAGTATTGTATTTTGTATACCTTCTTAATTGAGATTTCACCCTAGCAATTAACTCCAATGGGTTAAATGGTTTAGATAAATAATCATCGGCCCCAGAAGCAAGACCTTTGATTTTATCCATATCTTCTGATTTTGCAGAAAGCATAATGATCGGCATGCTACGTTCTTCCCTAATCTTCATGCACGCTTGAATGCCATCCATTTTCGGCATCATTATGTCTAAAATAATAAGGTCAAACTCATTTTCTTCTAGCATTTTCAATGCTTCAATAGCATCTTCAGCCTTTTGGGTTTGCATACCTTCATTTTCCAAATACACTGCAATAAGATTTCTGATTTCTTTATCGTCATCCACAATTAGTATTCTTGACATTATAAAATTCCTCCGTATGTTTTGTTAACGTAGTGCAGCTAAAGATGTAGGCAGGTGGAAAATTTCTATATTCTCTCTTCACATCTATTTTGGTGAAAAATTGATTAAAGAATGCCTTTTTTATTTTTGTGTATTGAAAAGTAATGAATCGTCCGTCCTTTTTCAAGATTCTTGTGGTATTTAATAAAATCTCATTTGAAACGTTTTTGGGTAAACTCGCAAAAGGAAGACCAGAAATAACATAATCCACATAAGGGATACCGTACTCCTTCAAATATCGTTCAATATTTTCAGCAGATCCATATTTAATGAATACATGATCTTCCTCTTTATATTTTTCTCTCAGCAAGGAATAAAATTCTTTATTATTTTCCACTAATACGATCACTGTCTTAGGTTCTCTTTTTTTAATCAATTTATCTGTGAACACACCTGTACCTGGGCCATATTCAACAATATATTTTGCTGCCTTAAAATCGATTTTTTCAATCATTCTATCACCAAGAAAACTTGAACTAGGAAGAATCGCACCTACTGTTTTTGGATTGATTAGATATTGAATTAAGAAAGATAGTTTTTTCATTTTTATTCACCTCATTGGTTTGAATTGCTAATCATATTTTAGAATTCAAACCTTAAGAAGGAGTGGCGAAAATCCTTAAGATTCCTTAAGGATTCTTGAGGTTAATACAACCCTTTATTTTATTTACCGTATGAATAATGGAACATGCTTTACCAAGTCTCTTTAGCATAACTTATATATATTATTCCCGACTTTGTAAAAACTAGTTTTTATTGTGCTCTCATGCCCCGTTTGTGAAAAACAAAAAAAGAAGCCGTAATAACAGCTTCTTAATAAATGTAAGCACCTGTTAGCCCAATAAGACATACTTATTTAGACAACAGATGTAATAACAATTTTCTTATTTGTTCAAGGATTTTATATTCCTGAAAGAAATCATTATTGGTTTCAATTTGGTATTCAAAATACTTATTTTATTTAATGCAATCGAAGAAGGACCTATTCAACATTTCAATTTGACCTAGTGGGATTCTATTTGTCTCACCTATAACCAAAAGAAGCGATTGCTCTAATTGAACAATCGCCTCCGTTACTTCACTAAGAAATAACCTTTTTTATCTTTTTCCGAACTCAACAATAGAAAAGGATTTCTTAATATTCACTTTTCCATATTTCACCTTAACTAAGCAGCATTCGAGGCTGATTTTAACATCTTACATGTTTGCGTTTAAATCCAATCTTTCCTTTGTCGACTTCTTTTTGAATACTTTCGTAAGCATTTAGGAAACTGCTTTTTTTATTGTCTCGTTTGACTTCTACTATTCCTATTGCCTTTGCGGTCTCGACTGCCTTTTCATGAAGTGGCAAATATGAAACCCCCACAGTATATAGAAAATTATTCATAGCTGATTTCGCTCGTTCTGGCGAATCGTGAATCGTATTTTTCACAATATCAAGCAAAGTCGAGATTTTGCTTTCTGAAAATTCAACGTCTTTTCGATTCCCTAAAAGCCAACAGTAGCAACTCCAGCCCGCTGACATTCTTAGCTCTTCATCACTTGCAATCCATTTATCAGCCACTTCTTGTGCAATATCTGACTCTGATAAAGTTACAGCCACTACATAATCAGACAACATATAAAAATACGCCGAGTCCATCCAACGATCATAATCCGACTCAGTCATAGCTTTTGGGTCTGCAATAATACCTGCGAAGTACATTGCATCGTAGTTCCCCGTAGCATAAAGCTCTTCTGCTAAACTCTGGTTTATTTTTATTTTCTTTGCGATTGGTTTCATAGCGCCTGTAGCCACGCCAAATAGCGGCTCATGCGCACCATTGGATATGTACATCTTTTTAGTTCGTTCCTTGCCAAGGGCTTCAAGCTCCTGCATAACCATTTCTAAATTCATCGTTTAGCACTTCCTTCTTTTTGGAGTTTCCCCCATTTAATTAGCCTATCTAATACATCACCATTATCCTATAACAAACTATCCTTTGTCAGCAAATTTACCCTCAAGCGCAGGAGTGTTATGAATGAATCCACTTAATGCATGTTGGCACTTTGTTCTCGAAGTGGTAGTAAGAAAAACAATCGTCATCATTTGAAGAAAAAATGAATAATGCGTATGAAAAATGATAATCAGTCTATACTATTAAAGATTTCACTTCAAATCCAAGTGACTAGGAGGGTTAACCCGATGAGTGCGATTGATCGTTAACTCAGAAGAACCATCAATACTGAATTAAGCTAAAGTATGGTTGGTCTTAGGATAATCTTAAGATCCAATGCGGAAGCGAGGCAGTGTGTCATGGAGGAGTAACTGTAAGTGCTAATCAAACCCGGAATTCAATTTCCGGGTTTTTTGTTTTGCTTCAACTATACACAAATAGGAAATTCAATTGAGGAAATAAATTGAATATTTTACGTTTTAACAAATGAATTTCCTATAAAAAGCACTAAAGGGAGTGTTTAAAAAACTTTACTTTCAGAACTAGAGGAAGTGATGTTCCTACCTTTTGTAAATATGATTAAATGAATTAGTCACTTAATTGAGTTAGCTATTCGAACTAATGTTTCAGGTGTTGCTGCGTTGGCGACTTTATTATGAATTCCGAGTAGATACTGCAAATTATTTTTTTCAAAGACAAAAAAGTTAAAGAGTCGACCTTCAAAATAAATGGCTTTCGTACCATCTTGAAGTGTATACTCTTTACCATTAAAGTTTAATTTATCTTTGAAGTTCAATTTATTTTTTGAAAGGCGAATGTCAATTTTAAATATATTTTCTCTTATATCTTTATTAACAAACCTAATCTCTAGAGAATCATTCACCTTATAGTTCTTATCTTCGAAAAATCTTCCAAATTGATGTGTGAAAGAAATTGAAGGCAGTATTTCTGGCAACTTTACATTACTTTTAAAATGATTTTCAAATTCCTTAACCGCTTTTTTTACAGATTTATACCCTACCTCAGTGAAGCCATCCTCAAAAGAAGGAGGAGTATCGTTTGGATTTGCAGTTATTGGTCCATAATACAACCCACAAATTAATATACTAAATAAAACCAATAGAAGAGGAATACTTTTTCCCATTTCATCACTCTAAATTATTTTTAGGTTTAGTTTGTCCTGTTCAGTTACAATAATTCCTTATTCTACTATACTTCTGCGTAAGCTCAATAAATTCTATAAAACAGCGTTAATCCTACTTGGATCAACGCACCTCACTAGTTTAACAATACATTATTCAGATGGTTCAAATTCAACTGATTTTGCTTGATACATTTTATGCTTAAACATATACGTGATTTTAACTTCACCTATACTTCCACCTGCTGGAGAAATTTGGCCTCCGATTTTCGCAATAAGTTGATTATCATTTATTTCAAAGTTGATAAGATTGCCAAAGTATATATCTGGAAATAAATGTTCAGGTTCAATTTTTAAAGGTTTAGTATCAATGGTATATTTCTTTTTACCAATACTAATAGTTGCTTTGTTAGGTAATAACTCGGTCTTTACGTTTTTTAACACTATCGCAATTTGGTCATCGACAAGCTCCTTATTAATTTTTTGCTTTTGGATATGGAAAATGTGAACTTCTTGCTCTAATATCCCATTACCAGTACCTTTGGTCAAAATTATGATTAACTCATTTTTTCCATCTTGATTAATGTCTTTATAAATGATTTGAGGATGCCAAGCAGGTTCTGTTGTGTTTATCCAAAAAGGTCTAGAAAAGACGCTACCTTGAAAATCAATTTTAAAATCTGTATATACTCCATTCATCTTTTTTGCAAAAAGGGAAACATCCGCTTTATCTGATTTTGTAATTTCATCATATTCAGTAATCATTGCATTACCTTGTGTTAAAACGACAAAAAAAGAAATGGCAAAAACTAAAATAATACCTTTTTTCATAAGAGAACACCTCATATTTAGTGTTCTCTAGAGTCGGCTGTTTATTCAATTTATCTGCTCCGTTACTTTAAGTAGAGGTTTTTATAATGCCTATATTTTTCTTTCATCTTTTACTTGGGCTATGCTAAATTACATTGTTTTTTTATGTAAATATAAGAGTTGTCGACACACTGACTCTTTTTACGCCACGAAAAAAGACAGCACTAGGCTGCCTTATAAGGGGTTTATTGTAATGAGTTACCACAATGATTACAAAAACGCGCATCTTTCGTATTTTCTTGTTCGCAACTACGGCACGTTAGCACTAATTTTATGCCACAATCATTACAGAACCTTGCACTCATCGGATTTGGTTGCTGACAGTTGTGACAGTTTAACGATAAGGTTGAGGCACTTCCTTGCTGTAACGCATTAGCGATTTCTTTAACGCCTGATGTTGTTTCTTGTGCCAAATAATTAAATGTATCCTTTGCAACTGGCGCATATTCTCGGCTCTGATACTTCGCAACAGACCCACCATAGCCTAGGCCTGACAGTACAAAGCCAATGAAAATAAGAGGTAATGCTACAAAAAATAACCAAAACAAATCCGGCTCATCAAATGGTTGTAGTGTAAAAAAATCTACACCAGCCACTACTATACAGACTACGCCACTGATTAACAGTACAGGTCCTAGCAAACGGAAGAATGAACGTGCTTGTTGATGCTCATCAGGAATAAACTTTTCTTGGCCCATGACCGTCCTCCTTTGTCACACTCAGTTTTTAGACCATACGTTTTCATGCTCTATATGGTTTCAAATGAGCTGGGTTCGTTGAATACGCTTCTTACCAGGGAAGGTACTCTAGTTTGACCTTTAATTTTATATCACTAGGAGGCTCTTCCTCTTCTACTACGAAAGATATGACATAATCGCCTTCAGGGAATCCGTCAAATATCTTGTCATAACTTTCATTACTGCCTAAAACACCATTTGTAACAAGTAGTTCTTTATCTACATTTTGAATTTTGAATAAAAAACTTTCTGTACCAGTATTTGATAATGATAGTTTAAATGGCATATCACCGGAATAAGAAAAATAAGATTTATGATCACCCATTGGAGACGCGATCTCTGCATCAATCACAAGAGGATTAAAACCTCCCATTGGGTCTTGATATTTCTCCATTTCCGTGACATCTAAGATAACAGGTTCCTTTTTTACAACTTCTGTTGATTCTTCCGACACTTCTTTTGACGCTACTGTTGACTCTACTTTTGCAGTTGATTCTTCTGTTGGAGCTGAAAATGCATTACACCCCGATAAGAGTAGAATAAACGTACCTATGTAAGCTAATTTATAAATTCTCATGACTCCTCCTATCTAAAATGACTAATAATGTTAATTGTACCATAAAGTAAAAATTGTTAGAAAGAAGGAAAGCTCTTTGTCCATTCCTTCTTCTCTGCGTGTCTATATCCCAATTTCTTTATACTAATCAAGACTTTCTATCCACCACGAACTTACACTTCTTGGTATTCAATCTGCTCTTTAATGTAATTCGCATCGTTTTTATTGATGGAGAAATAATCGACTTGGTCCCAACTTTCCCCAGAGCGAAGACCAATAACTGCGCCTTCATTAGTGAACCATAGTCTGGAATCAATTAAGACAGTGAACTGCTTCGGACTAATTACTGAAATATGGACATTTGGATTAGCTAGATTTGGATTTGGAATTTTCTCCTTAGTGAGATAAATCATCATTAAGTTATCGACTATTTCTTGGTTTTCTGTGTCTGTAATTACTTTTTTAATATCGATTCGCCCAACATGTTCTTTGTTATCATAGCCAATTTTAATTTCCCGCGAAGCCTCACCAGAGTTTACTTTCCCAATCATATAACCACCCAAAAATACAATTACAATTAAAACAATGAGACTTAAAATTCTTGCTGATTTAACAAAAATCCCCCCTTGAGATTGAATCCATTTCTTCCATTATTCTGCGTTCTGTGATTAAAAATTCTTATACATAAAATCATCTATCATCTATATTTTACCATAAAAATACCAATTCTTTTCTTCAACTAGCCTGCACCCTTAGTTTAATAAAGAAAAAAGAGCTGCCTATGCAACTCAATAATCTCCAAATATCACAACCTAATGAACTATGACTTACTTAACTTCTATTACAAAGGCATAACTCGAACTTCCCTTTTTCCAATGTGCAGAAACACTATAAATATAAACACCTTTTTCTTTTGGCACTACTAATACATTGTCATTTAACGGAACATTTTCCACTTCATCATTACTAAACCATATATATGCGCCCAAAGTATTTTCTTGTGGTTTACGGTTAAATTCTATTTTTAATTCAGCTCCAGGTGATACAACAACGGGTTTAAGTTCTTGATGTTCAATAATACCTGGTGGGGAAATCATATCAACACATCGCGCGTTAATGAGTCCCCTCCAACAATAAGAACTTTGTGCCACTTCTACTGTATTATTTTCAATGGTTATGATTGGTTTAGGTAGTTTAAGGTTAAATACAAAATAAATCCCAACTACTAACACAATTACGGCTAATAAAGAAATTAAAACCTTTTTCATACACTTCCCCCTTATTGTTTCTAAATACACCTTATTCCACTGAACAGCACCGTTAGCCATCCATGTCACAGAAAATGAAAGATTCTTACGTTCTTTCATAGGAGTTGAATAACTGACCTTTCTACTTATATCAAATATAGAATTTGATTCGGCAAAAATATGAATTTTATTTGTACGACTGCCAAACATATCGTTGAATGTCAGTACCCGACTTTGTTGTATTCAACAATAAGCACATACTTTAATCAGAAAAGGTCACAATACAATTAATTAGATAGAATCGTAAAGAGGTGTATTGAAGGAAATGAAAAAGATGTTAATCGTTTTTATACTAACTCTTGTTTGTATTACTACTTACCAAAAAACAATCGTTTCATCAGCAAAACCAACTCAAGACTCTGAAGAACTGAGGTTACAGGATATGCTGATGAACATGCTCTACCCTTATATTCAAAAAGATTTGCATAACATTTATTACCCGAAGATAACAAACGACTTTTCCCCTCAAGTCACGCCATGGAAAATTGAAGTGATTGAAACAAGAAGAGTAAATGGTTTCCGTGGCTTTAAATTGGAAATTACATTCTACATTGAGCCTACGGATGGTGGACACTGGATTTCAGTAGGGAAGGACCGCATGACCTATGAAATTTCTTTTGGACCTGAGGTGAAATTGATCAATCACACGCACTTAAAAACGTATGAATACCCGGCGCCTGAATCATAAATAAGCTTCCACTAACTTTCAACGTTCAATATAAGCCATTTGGCATGAGCGAATAGCCCTTCCTGTTACGGCGCTGTGCGTGCGATTATGTACCTTTTGATAATGCTAATATAGCTGAAACTGATATTATTCAACATTTAATTTATTTGCAATAAAGCAAATATAAGAATTAAATTGTTCTTTCCAATGCTCACAATATTCGGGATTATATATCTTCATATAATCCAAGTAAATTAAAAAACTTTTAAAAGCAATTGTTAAAAATTCTTTTTCTGGCAATGAAATTTCATACTCAAGTGTATTATCATATGAATTTTCAATTTTAAGTCTTAAAAAATTTTCTTCATCTTTTAAAAAGTAAAACATAATAGGATGATTTAAGTCATGTACTTCTGAATAACCGGCTATTAGATAATTTTTTATAAGACATAAATAAGTCTCCCAAGGTTCTGTAGTTGTTATGCAAAGTGGATTTAATCGTTTATCATTATAAATGATTTCAATACAATACCCATTATACATATCTGATAATTTAGAAGAAATCCTCTGCATGTTTACTTCATCATCTATTCTTATTAATTTTACATTATCGAATGGAGATTCCATATCTTCCATATATGTATTAATATTGATCATTTTTCTACGTCCTCCGTTAATTCTAAAATGAAAAAAACAACCCTGTTCTTTAACGAATCGATTATCGAAACATCCATATTATAGAATTTAATGCTAGGCCAACCTGCACCATTAGCACAATCCCCTTCAATCACCGTAACTTTTATAATTCACTCATAAATAACAAAAAGAAGTAACCACCTATAACTATAAACCCTAACAACCAGATTAAAAGTAGCCACCATGCCGTCCAAAAAGCCTTATCGAACCATTTACTATTTAGCCACTTCACGCATTCTCCCCTTTTCTAAGATTGCTATGTAAAATGTTCTTGCTGTACAGTTAAACGAATTGAATGAAAAAAAGTTACATTGGTTATTGGACTATCCTAATAATGGAGTGTTTCTAAAATTTCTTGTGCGATTTCATCAAGTTCTTCTGCAAGTTCATCTTGTGTAGGGGTTTCAGCCACCCTTGTTAAATACGCTTTAAAGTGAACTCTTGATTCTACTGGCAATTCAATAATTAAAAAGTGTAGGATAAACCACTTCCAATTTTCATCATCTGAAGATAAGGCAGCTTGCACATGGGGGACAATTTCCTTGGGGAATGTTAATAGAATCTCCAATATGCCAGGTGCAACGGGCCAGTTCATATCCTTCGTAAATTCGAGGAGGTCTGGCAATAAAGACCTTAGTATATGTCTATCCAGTTTTTTGATCTTTTCAACCTGCTCGACATCATATACATTTCTGGGGAGGAAACTTTCAAGCTTTTCCAAATTCATCACTCCTTTGGTTGTTATACATGGCTATCTATTTAGTATATCAATCCTTATTGTACTAAACTGCATCATTCGTGGAAGAACTATAATCTTTTCGATCATTCAATATCAGTAACAGAAATGTCTCAAGCTTCTCTTCACAACAAAAAGGCAGTCACATCAAGGGTTTGTGCCCTTCTGTTACTGCCTATTTCAGTTGGTATTTCAACTATTACAGTCCTTTCACTTCGATTTCTCCGTTTTTGATAATCACAAGTGAACCTTTATTTAATTCATTCTCAAAATTAAATGGCGCTGAAGTTTTGTTTGCTATCCCTTGGAAAGACGAACAACAGGAATGGCAAAAATTGACCATAAGGTTTTCATCCGGTACTTGTTGAGAAGTAGAAAGAGTAAAAGAAAGTCCATTTTGATCAAAACCAGATACTGTAAAGAGTAGGTGGTCGTTACCGACGAATTTTTCGAATAACTATAGTGTAAAAGGACCATGAGTTATTAGTGGGCTGTTTGTCAATGTACCAAACCCTGTGACTAGTAAAAGGGTTCCTATATCAGTAGATCGACATTGAGGGAGATTAACCAAGGTTGAGTTAAATGTTGTGCTCGGAGTTTCTAATGAAACAAAACTACCTTGAAGGGTACAATTTGGGCAAATATCGGCGATAAACGTATTATTCCCAGCTTGAATATTTATACTACCTGAACAATCGCATTTAGGTATGTCGCATACATCTATTGCTTTGAGTACTTTGGAAACGGGTACAACACCACATGGTATCAAACGACTGTTACACTGTTGCTTGCATAGTTTTTTTAGATGAACTCAAAAAAGCCTCTCCTTTTTTCACGTTTACTAGTAATGGGACTGACCTAATAACATGAGACAAATAAAAACACCTTTCATTGAATAACGGGTATTTAAACCTGAAATAATCAATGTGGAGGTGTTTTTCTA
>NZ_JBIWCX010000010.1:0-155923 GCF_044761695.1 Lysinibacillus sp. NPDC097287 | reverse complement strand
AGGATCAAACTCTCCATAAAAGTAGTTTGAAAGCTCATTAGCTTTGCTAGCGTATCAACTAAAAGTTGATATCTATTTATTACTTATGTTTCGTTCACTAACTTAGTTGTTAGCTACTTAAAACGTTATTGATTACGTTTTGCTTGTTCAGTTTTCAAGGTTCATTTGTTAAGTTGTCGTTTTCAGCGACTTCTTTATATTAACACTTCGTTTATTTCTTGTCAACAACTTTTTTAAAAAGTTTTTCGATTGAGTTTTCAAAGTGTTTTTCGTGATGTCTTAGCGACAATTAATATAATACAACACTAATATATTATTCGTCAACACTTTTCTAAAATAAAATTCGAGGTATTTTTCATACCTCGATTACAAGCATACTATAGACTGAATGCAGTTTCTATAGAAGTGCATCTAAATTTACTTTATAGTGTCGATGGAATATCATTTCGCTTTTTGCTATTACAGGTTCAATAAGTATATAGCCTTTATCCACTAAGTACTCCACAAAGACTTCTAGGTCGACAGAGTAATTTACAAGTTCACTGTGATCATGAAGTTCTTGAATTGTCCATGCTTCTTTTTTCTTCATAACATCTAATATATGGCGAGCACCGTCTTGCGTGCGTGAATGAATTAAAAACTCACTTGCTAAAAATAGTAACTCTAAACGTTTTTCAATGGGCTCAGAACTCATCACCAGTTCCTCATACAACTTATAGATAGCCGGTTCGATATTCTTTACTTGTCCCCATACCGTTACTTCCGGATATAGACCACTATCAATAATTGATAAACGACCTAAATGATGAAGAGAATCCACAACATGATTATATGCATCTAAATAGCTGCCTTTATCGAAGTACTCTTTCCCTTCTAAGTAACGACGAATTAACTTCGAAAATTGAATACCTGTTTTGATTTTGCGACCGTTGAACGGAAACTCTTGTAATTCAATTTTCAATTTATGAAGAAACTCATTGCGATCGAATAATACTTTGCCGAAGAAAATCCAATCTACAACCTTTTTGTTAGAGCCAATTAACAACCATTTTCGTAATAATTTCTCTGTGACAGTATGTAAGGCTACCTTATTATCTTCATATAGATAGTGTTTCGTAAATACCGGATTTTCCGCCTCCTTTACGATTATAAGTAGGACTGTATCAAATGTATCCGTTACATTACTTTGCTCTTCTCGTTTTTGAATTAAAATAACACCTAGTGTATTTGGCTGACTAGCTCGCTCTTGATATATCGGTCGTAAAACTTGCTCCATATTCAGCCCTCCCTATATAGTTTTATTACAATTTATTATGTTTTAAATTTCGACATACTCTAAAAGGAATCCTTCTTTTCACTTTTTTCTAATCTAAAATAATTTTACCTTATATGTTATAGTATTCTTTAGATTGGGAGGCAAGATGATATATGAAACCTTATAAAAGTAAAATCAATAAAATCCGTTCATTTGCATTAGCCTTAATATTTATCGGCTTTATTATCATGTACGGTGCAATTTTCTTCAGAAACAATCAATGGCTTGTACTTATTTTTATGTCTCTTGGATTACTTTGTATTATCGGTAGTACAGCAGTGTACGGTTGGATTGGCTTATTATCGACGCGCGCTGTGCAAGTCGAATGTCCAAATTGCCACAAGCATACGAAAGTTTTAGGTCGTGTGGATATGTGTATGTATTGCAATGAACCACTTACACTTGATCCTACACTAGAAGGTAAAGAATTCGATCAATCCTACAATCAAAAGCAACATAACGAACAAATGCGCTAAAGCGCTCGTTCACATCCGACAAGCGCTGGAGAGCCCGAAGCGAAAGTATACGCTCCACCACTTTCGCCCGAGGGATCGAAGCGACCTCGAGGATGTAGCGCTTTAGCCTAGACGGCGGCAATGCCCTAGGTTATCCGCTGGCAAAAAATCTATAGTTTCCTTAACAATAAAAAATTCCTAGCCCTCATTCGAGAGCTAGGAATTTTTATTGTACTTTTGTGGCAACACCTTTACACGCTGAACATGTACCATAAATTTCAAGGCGATGTGAGTTCACATCAAAGCCCGTCACTTGCGAAGCGAAATGCTCAATTTCGTCGAGACCTGGATAATGGAAGTCTACGATTTTCCCACAGCATTCACAAATCATGTGATAGTGATCGTTTGTAACAAAATCAAAACGGCTCGAAGCATCTCCGTAAGTAAGCTCTTTTACTAATCCTACTTCGCGGAATACACGGAGGTTATTGTAGACAGTCGCTACACTCATATTCGGGAATTTCCCTTCAAGTGCTTTATAAATTTCATCGGCAGTTGGATGTGTCATCGATTGAATCAAATATTCCAAAATAGCATGACGCTGAGGAGTTATACGTACACCAGTTGTTTTTAACGTGTCAAGTGCATCTTGTAAATGCGTTGCAGACATCGCCATGCACCCCTTTTCATAAGTATTATTAATTTATAATTGTTATAAATAGTGTATCGAATGAAACCAACATCTGTCAACATTTGCTCATTCATCTTATGAAAAATTGTAGCTTAATACCCTCTTGACAAGTCCATTAGATTTTCTATGTCCTTTTCACCGTTCATCCACTTCTCAAGACTCGGCTTAAAAATGTCTAAACTACGCTCTACATAACGGGAAGAATGACTCGATACATGCGGTGATACAATGACATTTGGCAATGTCCATAACGGATGATCCGTAGCAAGAGGTTCTTTTTCAAATACATCAAGCACTGCGTAGCCAATCTCTCCGTTTTCAATTGCCTGAATCAGAACATTCTCATCTACTAAGTTTCCACGACCAAAATTCATGAAAATCACATTGTTTTTCATCGCTTTAAAATGGCCTTCATTCAATAGATGTGTTGTTTCTATTGTTTTGGGTAGAACTGAAATGACAATATCCGCTTTTGGTAAAGAATCTAAAAGTCCATCAAAGCTCACGATTCCATCCATATACGCCGCTTCTTTGCCCGATCGATTGCAGCCAATAGTTTTAACACCAAAAGCTTGGAGTAAACGACCAACTTCACTACCGATTGCACCAGGTCCTAAAATGAGTGCCGTGCTATCACATAATTCAGTTTGCTTCGCTTTTTTCGACCACTCACTTTTTTTCTGTTGCTCGTACATCCATGGTAGTGCACGTTTAATGGCTAAAATATGAGCAAGGATTGATTCTGCCATCGGTGTTTTATGAATACCACGCACATTTGAAACGACAATACCTCTATCAATTATTGCTTGTGCTGGCATTTTTTCTACGCCAGCGGAGGCAACGAATATCCATTTAACATTTTCGGCATATTGAATATTGTCATCATCTAAATCCTCACCGTATGTAACAAGTACATCTGCCTTTTGTAACTCGTCATTAGATAATCCATTTTCGAACACGAAGTCTACCTCTGGAAAATCTGCCACTAACGGGTTCTTTAAATCTGGTCTTGGTTCAAATGTGAAATAGACTCTCATTTTGCAACCTCCTGCTCCGCTAAAAATGAATACACTTCTTCAATATGATTTTTCACACGTACCCTACGCCACTGCTTTACAAGATTACCTTCTCCATCTATTAAAAAGGTTGAACGTTCAATGCCCATATATTCACGACCATACATTTTCTTCAGTACCCACACGCCATACGCTTCTGCCACCGCATGATCCTCATCTACTAACAGAGAAAACGGCAAGCCATGCTTATCAATAAACTTCGTATGCTTTTTCGCATCATCTGGACTAATACCCAATACAACAGCATTTAAATGACTGAAGTCTTCGTACTTATCACGGAAATCACAAGCCTCAGTCGTACAGCCAGGCGTCATATCTTTTGGATAAAAATATAGAATTACGTTTTGCCCTTGATAATCCTTTAAGTGCACTATTTCTCCCTTTTCATTGACTAACGAAAAATCTGGTGCTTTTTTTCCTTCTATTAAAGTCATTAAAAATCTCCTCCCTTCGTACCTCCTATTCTACTCGAAGTCGCAAATCAAGTCATATCCCCGATTTTCTTTGGATTTCTCACTCCGATAGGTCTACAATAGGTAGGGTATAAATGAATTGGAGGCAATATTTATGAAACACTCAAAATCTGAAGCAGTACACGCCGAAGCACTCCAGCACATCGTTGGCGGTGTGAATAGCCCTTCTCGTTCTTATAAAGCAGTCGGTGGTGGCTCACCTATTTCTATGGCACGTGGGAAAGGAGCTTATTTTTGGGATGTCGATGGGAATCGTTATATCGATTATCTGGCCGCATACGGACCTATCGTGACAGGTCATGGTCATCCACATATCACGAAAGCTATTACTCATGCAGCTGAAAATGGCACATTATTTGGCACACCAACTGAATATGAAGTGACTTTTGCCAAAATGCTAAAAGAAGCAATCCCTTCAATGGATAAAGTTCGATTCAATAACTCAGGTACAGAAGCAGTTATGACAACTATCCGTGTCGCGCGTGCTTACACTGGTCGTACTAAAATCATGAAATTTGCTGGCTGCTATCACGGTCACTTCGACTTAGTATTAGTCGCTGCTGGTTCAGGTCCTGCAACACTTGGTACACCGGACTCTGCAGGTGTGACAACAGCAACTGCTGAAGAAGTAATCACGGTTCCCTTCAATGATCCAGAAGCATTTATGGCAGCAATGGATAAGTGGGGCGAAGAACTTGCAGCGATTTTAATCGAGCCAATCGTCGGGAATTTCGGTATTGTGGAGCCAAAACCTGGTTTCTTAGAATTAGTACATGCTACTGCAAAACAAAAAGGTGCATTAACAATTCATGATGAAGTTATCACAGCATTCCGCTTCCATTATGGTGCTGCCCAGGACCTACTTGGTTTAACACCAGACCTAACTGCGCTTGGTAAAGTTATCGGTGGCGGTCTACCAATCGGTGCTTACGGCGGCCGCAAAGAAATAATGGATACTGTTGCACCACTTGGTCCAGCTTACCAAGCCGGGACAATGGCTGGTAACCCTGCTTCAATGCAAGCTGGTATCGCATGTTTAGAAGTACTTGCGCAGCCTGGCATATACGATGAAATGGATCGCCTTGGCGCTATTTTAGAAGAAGGTATTTTAACAGCAGCAAAAAAACATAACGTGACAATTACGTTAAATCGTTTAAAAGGTGCACTTACAATTTACTTCACAGACGTAAAAGTTGAAAACTATGAACAGGCCGAGAACTCTGATGGTGAGATTTTTGGTCGCTTCTTCAAACTAATGATCGAGCAAGGCATTAACCTTGCCCCATCTAAATACGAAGCATGGTTCTTAACTACAGAGCATACGGAATCAGACATTCGAGAAACAATCAAAGCTGTAGATTATGCATTCTCTCAACTTTAATATTCCTAAATGAGCGACAAAGGGCACCGAGAATGGACTTCTCGATGCTTTTTGTCATTTTGTCTTTATTTTTAGGTTTAAATAATTAAACAAATCATCGCTCTAAATATGATGTTGAGTCAATTTTTACTTATTTATTGATCAAATAGTAGATTGTAATAATTACGCATTCAGTTGATTGGAGCGGAGGGTGGCGACTCCAGCGGGAAAAGCGAGACAGTCGCGACCCTGGACTGAGCGTAGCGAAACTGTGTTTTGCGACGAAAGCGAAGTGACAGGTGCAGGGAAGCGTCTCGGCCCCGCCCGCGGAACGCGTCCGCCCGCAGCGGAAATCAACGGTCAGATTCATCTGTTTTTATTATAAAAAAAAAAGATTATTGGCAGAAAACTAAATTCATGTATTTTATGGACACTTCCTTCTATACTGTATAGAATATAACTTTAAATAACTGACAGAAAGGACATCCATTTCCGATGAAATTAGGTGCCCGTGTATTTAAAACTGCTGTAGCTATTGTCTTTGCCCTTTTTATTGCTGAATTATTGAAATTGCCTTCCCCTGTATTCGCTGGAATTGCAGCTATTTTTGCGATTCAACCTTCAATTTACAGGTCATATCAAACAATTGTTGAACAAATACAGGCAAACATAATTGGTGCCACTATTGCCGTTATATTTGGTGTGCTTTTTGGTCATCATTTGGTGGCGATAGGGATAGCTGTTGTGGTTACAATTGGTTTAATGTTGAAGTTCAAATTGGAAAAATCCCTATCTATCGCACTTGTAACGGTCGTTGCGGTTATGGAGATCCAAGGAGACGACTTTATTACATTTGGCTTTATCCGTTTTTCAACGGTATTAGTCGGTGTACTCGCAGCTTTTGTCATCAACCTATTCTTCCTCCCGCCGAAATACGAAGTGAAGCTATTCCGTAAAATTCATTTTTTACAGGATGATATTATTCGATGGACACGACTGGCTGTACGCCAGGCTTCCGAACATACGTCTACAAAAGCAGCTTTAGGTAAATTTCAATCTCGCATGTCTCGTGTAGATATGCTGTATGAATTTTACAAAGAGGAACGTAGCTATTTTAAAAATAAAAAATATGAAAAAGCACGTAAACTTGTTGTATATCGCCAAATGATTACGACATCGAAAAAAAGCTTAGAGCTACTCCATCGTCTTCACAGACACGAAAATGAGCTTGCTGTATTACCGCCACAATTCCATTTACTGATTCAGGAACGTTTAGATTTCCTACTTACTTATCACGAACAATTACTATTAAAGTACACAGGAAAATTAAAGCCTGAGCATTCTGAGTGGACCAATCACATTGATTATATTCAACGCAATCAATTAATGGATATTTTCATTAAACAAGTGAAATTTACACAAGAAGAGGGCGAAACTGAATTTTCAAGCTATCACTTGCTATACATTTTATCGCGTATTTTAGATTACGAGGAAAACTTAGAGCATCTTGATATGTTGATTGTCTCGTTCCAAAGCTACCACGGTGAAGAAATTAACTTGGAGATTGAAGAAGAAATTATTTAAAGCTGACAACAACACCCAGAACAAAATAAAAATCCTACACCGCTTCAATTAAAATCATGCGGTGTAGGATTTTTATGTTTCACTACGAAGTGCCAAGAGCTGTTCTTCCGTTTTCTTACGTTGTAATGTTTGTTCGTCACGTAGCTGACGGTAAGTTGTAATACCTGTAAGAATGGTATCCCACATTTCTTCAAGTGATAGTGTTTTTTCTGGTTGCTGTGCCATTGCCATACTTAGCTGCACAGCATCACTGTTTGCTCCACCGAATTGTTTCATGCGGTTTTCAAAGGCAGCAGCTGAATCATTATGTAGCTGTTGACGCTTTTCATTGACCGCATTCATAATACCCATTTTAAAGACTGGAATCGTCTTGACGAATGCCCCATTAATTTGTTCGATCAACTCACTATTACCACTACGAATCATTTCGATTTGTGGCGCCGCTAAAATCGCAACCATACGTGATTTCTCCAGCTCATCTATTTTCCCGGCGAGCGTTTCAGCAATCGCTTGTAAACTATTTAGCTCCATTCGAGCAATCTGATTGCCTGCTTCACTCTGTTTTTCATACATCGGTATTAACGTCGATTTGACTTCATCTAATTTCATTTCTGCTGCTACAATGTATTTTTCAAGCTCCATATAATAGGTCAAATCTTCATGATATAGTCGCGCCAGCATTCTGTTATCGTTGGCTAATGCTTCTTCCATTAGCACAAATTGATAGTGAATTTTTTCAATATCTCTCCCCAGCACATTGTACTTATCAAATAAGTCTTCTTTCTTTTTCGGCGAGCGTTTAAATAGCTTCCCTAAAAAGCTTTGTTGCTCAATAAGTTCTTTCTTATCAAATTTCATCATTAAAGCTTCAAGTTGTTTCAATAATTCTCCTGATTCATTCACTGTCGATTTTGCCATCATGCTTAATATCTGGTCCGAAAAGCGCGATAATTTCGTCGCAGGTCCTTGACCAATTGCCAGTAAGTCCATTTGGTTTTTCAAATTTATTTGATTTGCGATTTGCTGAACTTCAGAACTTTTGCGCAGTTGCAGTTTTGTCGCATCCGCTGTTTCTGGAGTCAACTGATCAAGTATAATCGGTAAATTAGACATAGCGCGCCTCCTTCCCTAGCCATCAGAAAAAGCGGTTAAATAATTTTTTTATAATTTTATCGGGTGCGGGCTTTTGCTGTTTTGGCTCTTCGTATTGTAAATCAAACACCATATGCTCTAAACGATGACTATCGAAGGTATCTTCTTGCAAATGTTTTTCCAAATCAAGCTTACCTGTAGGATTATAAAAGACAATATCAACACCAAAACGATTTAAAAATGCTAATAAAGCAATGTCTTCACGTGATAAAGCCGGTTGCTGTGGACTTTGGTATAGTACAAGTTTCGGTACCTCTTGCGAATAATCGAAGCTTTGCAATAAACGTAAAATTTCTTTTGGAATCATCGTCATTTGCTTAAACATGAATAATTGTAAATCATATAAAGTTTCGTTCGGCAATTGTTTCAACAATGGTTTCTCACATGAAGCCTTTATTGTGTGGGCAATTGCTTGCTGTAACTCTAAAGTCAATTCTCCGTATTGCCACCAATCACTTTGCACAATACGTTCCTCTGATAATTCACCGTTCACTAAGCAGTGCTTGTAGTGAAAATGAAAATTCGCTTTACTTGTTTTTGCATAAGGGAATTCTTGCACAAATACGGTTTGTGGGCTAGCTTGTAGCTTATGCATGAATTGCCAATACTCTTCACGTCGACTCGAGACGCCACTAATTTTCGCGAAAATTACTGGTATCACTACTTCATGACCAACCACTTCAAACTTCGGTCGGACCATCGCCTTTTCATTTGCATAAATAAAAATATCATCATACGTCATACGTAACGTCAATGAACGTGGCATAAAATCTTTAAATTGCCATGGTCGATAAACACCTGACTGCTGGTCATGCATTAACTGCTCAAAATGTTGACTCGAACGATAGCCAACAGTTGCCTGACGATCACGCAATTTATCGGGGAAAGGCTGTAATGTTGTTTGGCTTGCATAGGAATGCGTAATAGAAAACGTATTCGTTGAATCTACTTCAGCAAACTCATCAACTGCAGCTGGGTGAAAAATTAACACATCACAACCAAGCTCCATTAATAATAGTAAGAAATACTTCTGGCTAATCGTCGTCTCACCGTACCAAACAACTTTAGGAAAATCATCTGTTGGTTTCATTGTTTTCGTCCATTGGATCCAATGGTTTTTTAACCACTTCACCATATCAATTAAAAAGCGACGAAAATCATTTGCCAGTAATCCGAGTGATTGCTGATCACGGAAACGCTCTACAACACGAATTGTTGCAAGCTGCAAATGTCGATTCATCGAAGCATCATCATGTTTCGGAATAAGCTGGTGGCCATACATCATGGCAATCAGGCGATTGATAGACAAGCCTTTAGGTGATTGTTGATGTTGCGCCAAAATACCTTGTAACGCCTTAAAGTCATTTTGTTCTATATGCTTATTTAACTCTTCACTTAAAATATGGATATCCTGGTGTTGTGCCAATGTAAATAATGAATTGAAATAATCATCTTCTTCTATTGGTACACCCAATACACGAACGGCGATACGACTAAAACGCACATGTTTTTCTGTCACCTCGTATAATGCCCGCATCTTCGGTGAGTCTTGGAACGCTTGTAGCCAATCAATAGGATCTCGCTCCAAAACCGATTCAATTGTGATTGTTTGCATACAAACGCCACCTCCTTACATCGTACTTACACAATTAGTTGTTTTGCGGCAAGTTGCAAAACTTCTTCCAGTAAATTTTTCGTAAAGGCTTCGCCACTGTGTGCCGAGTAAATTGTATTACCCAGTACTTTTGGTTGCTTATCCTTTAAATCCCCATGATCAGGTGTATAGCCAATGTCTGCTGTTGCAAGCATGCCATAGTCCATAATGGAATCACCCGCTGCCACGTGCACATCGTATGTACAATGCTCTTTCATATAAGCAATCGCCGCTTCCTTCGTTAACGCTTTCGGTAGAAAATATAATTTTCTCCCTTGTAAGAGGACATACCAGCCAAGCGCATCGAATTCCTGAATAATTGCCTGTACTTCCTCTTGGCTTATGATTTCTAGATCAACATAATAAACATAAAATAAATCATCAACATAGAATGTACGTTGTAACCAAGTATCTGATTTCATCGCATCGAAGCGTCGTAACATATCGGCTTTTGGAATCGAGGAATCTTCAATACGTTTACGTAAAACGTTCGCCCAATCTTCACTTGGACGACCCTTTTCTAATATTGTACCTCCATTACTCGTAATTGCAAAAGTAGGACATAAATCCTTTATTAAATGGATGCGTTCATATTGGTGGAGGGCGCGTGTAGTGACAGGCACAAATAACGTTTGTTCATGTACCTGATGAAGCAATTTCGTTGTTGCTTCTGTCATCATGCTCATCGCTTCCCCGTCTAATCGTTCTGCTATGACAGGTGTTGTTGCAGGTGGAAAGTTATCCATCATACGTTTTGAATAAATGAGCGTACGGTCTAAATCAGATGTAAATAGTAGCATGTATTCTCTCCCTTATACTTCTTTTATTAAGCCGCAGCATGCGTACGACATATTTGGATATTCTTCAACGGGTACATTTTTTTCCTTAGCTAATAATAATATGTGCTCAAGTTCATTCACATATTTAGGATTAATTAAAATTTTCCATGGCACACGGCGTAGTAATACTCGCGTCGTTTCCCCAACTCCTGGTTTCACGAAATTAATATTTGGTATCCCTAACTCTTGTTGGATCACTTGCACCGAATTCATCCCTTGCCATGTGATAGGCGATGGTCGCTGCTCAGAAAAATGTTTTTCGATATCCTTTTGCACTTGTTCAAAGAAAGTACTAACACTGTCAATATATAAGTTCGATACATCTACGTCCTCTAGCTCTTTATAATATTTCGCTCCGTGGAAGTCATCTTCCTTCATAAATTGTAAATTCAATACAGTACGGCTCACTAACCCTGACACTGTTGAATTTAAACAAGCAGAGGGAATTAAAAAATCTTCGCGTGTACCATAAATCGACGTACAGTGCCCTGGATCAGCTAATACAGCTAATGTAGCATCTAATTGTTCCTCATTATTTGCATTAAAGTGCTCGCAAGCTTGTTGCAATTCCTTCGTAATGGCACCTTTTCCTGTCCAGCCATCGATAAATTGAATGCGTGCTGATGGATGTTCTGCAAATATATACTGAATAGCCCTCTCATCAATTCCACGTCCACGCAGTATTGAAATCGTGTAATGTGGCACTTGGACCTTATAACGCATTTTGATATAACGCTTAATCAAAACTCCGATCGGCGTACCAGCTCTCGCTAAACTCACGAGTACTAAATTTTCTAATCCTTGCCGTGCTACAATTTGCTCTGCTACAATCCCAACAGCTAGTGCAATACGCTCTGCAGAGGCATCTAAAGTTTTATAAAAAAGTGACATGTATGCATCTGAAGGCTGATACTCGACTGGTAGCATTTCAGAATAATGTGTACCCGATTGGATTAGACGTTCACGCTTTTCATTGTTTAATTCAAGTTTGACATTACTAATATCACGCAGTAAAAAGACTACATCCTCTGGTGCATAACTCCCCATTTTATCGGGTTGCATTATTGCGCGCATCGTTCACCCTCCACTTCATGCATACAAATTACGTATATTTTTGCATTACTTACTGATTGTAGGGCTTGCACAACTCTCGCTACGACATCTTTATCTGCTATACGTTCCACAACTAAAAAAAGTTCCGAATATGGGTGACTTTGTATATTGTATAAATAGTTTTCAACACCATTATTTTCAGGACTTTCAAATGCTATTTTCTCCGTAATTGTATAGCCTGGTTCCTCTGCACAATAAATGGGGCTACGTGTTGTCGATTGAACATAAACATCCTCACCTAAATAAGTAGCCAATTGCATCGGTACATACATAAATTCACCTGTGCCAATCACAAGTGCTGGACCATCTGTTCTAAGTTTCTTTAACTGCTCGGCGATACTCTTTATTGTATTCTTTTGTTCCGCATGCTGTTCAGCTGTCAACATAAATCTTCCCGTTGCCAGCATGTATGGCGCCTTATTTTCAACACCATTTTCAGCAATGGAGCGATAATGCTTTTGTTCGATTGATTCTTTTACCGATAGTAGCGTCATTTCCCCGGCTTCTTGTGTAGTTGCTTCTACTTGTTTGCTAGATAAAGTTGGTTCCCCAACACTAGTAAACTGTCCGCCCATAATCGATATAAAATCAATCGTTAGATCCCACTCATTTTCCAATTGCTTAAAAACCGCTTGCTGTTGTTCTGATCGCCAATCTAAAATCGACAACACCGAATAATGCTTGACGAAAGGAAATTTCTTTCTCAACGTTTCAACAATATTCACAACCGTATTTCCTGTAGTAATCTCATCATCTACTAATACAATGCGCTTCGCTTGTAGTAATTTTTCAGGTTGCTCACTATATACTCGGTGGCTAGTCGCATGTGAATGTTCTTCTTCAAATGTTACAAATGATTCAATATCAGGAAGTTGTTCACGTGTCGTATGAATATATGTCGCATTCGATTGAAAAGCATTGAAAACCGCATGTCCAAGTGCTGTCGCCGTTTCTGCAAAACCAATAAACAATGTCTCTTCAGGTAATTCAATACCCTTGCCCTCTACTTGTTGTAATACTGTTGGTGCATTTTCATGTTGCTTTAGTGCCTGTACCACAGCAGGTAGTAAGTCAATTTCCTCACCTGTAAGCTTTTGGTGATACATCATAGCTAGCAGTGTCCCTGTTAGTATTGGTACTTGTGGACGTACAGCTAAATGCTTACCTAGAACTGTACTGACAAATAAAAACCGTCTTTTTTTATTAATACGTGTTGCCATTTTAAACAAATCTGATATCACAAAATCAAATGGATTGTCCGTAATTTCAAGATCTATTTCATAATTTTGAATAATTCCCAGCCTGTTCTTCAGTTGTTTCAAACTCATTTCCTCCTACATCTGTATGCAATAAAAGGGACGCGAAATCCATGGATTCATTATATACACCATATAAATGCGATTGGCGTAATATTTGCTGCGCCCATCTTGAATGTGGCTTCATTTCATTCATTTTATTTGCATAATGGCTTTTCACAACACCCTTTTGACCATCATTATTTTCTATTATACTCACCGCATCTAAGTATTCCTCGTAAGAAACTACGTATAACGCATGTACAACTCGAATATGACTTGGGTGAATAATCGTTTTACCTAATATCCCATTTTGTCGGTCCATTAACACTTCTCTCATCAAGCCATCTAAACAATCATCAAGCAAAGCCTGACGTGCGTTCAACGCACCTTTCTCACTAAAAGGTGTTGCTCTTAACGCCGGTTTTAATATCCGCTGATTGTTGAAATATTCCCATACGGGGCCTGAGATGACAAAGCCATCTTCCTCTCGACCTAGTACATTTACAATGTCTGCAATGCAATCTCGAATAACAGCAATATCGTAGATCGTCGAGTCTACACGACGACGAATTCCATATATTCCACAAAAATCGGTCGCTCCAATACGTACATTTAATATGCGTGAACGATATTGATTGAGGACTTCTTTAATGGCAAATAATGCGTTCATTCGAGACTCCTTATACAAGATGTCACGACTTTCTAAAATCGGCATGCCATATAAAGTTAGCTGATGCTGCTGAATCGTTTTCTCAAGCAATTCGAAATAAGGTGCCCCTTGTGTCGCTGTAAATTTAGGAAATACATAGCCAGTTAGTACTTCTTGATGTTTTCCTAATACATCCGTTAAAAACGCAAATTGTTCTACATTTCGTACACGAACGAAAATTAGCGGTAAATCTTGTCGTTCTATTTGTTTATTTTCAAACAGCGTAAATAATGTACCAATGTCCTCTACTAACTTTGCCTCACAAGTTAGTAGCTCTTCATCTCCAACTGCATCTTCTAAATCAATGACAAATGATGTCAACTCTTTATATTTATGTGATTGCACCATATCAATAATATTGGGCATCGATGCTGGCATATACAATGTAGCACCTAGCGCATAAGCTAAAATATCTGGTGCATCCCATTTTGTAAACGGCTGTGGTTTTTTATAAAAAACCGTCTCTGCTTCAGCTAAAAAATGTTGCATCTAATTCCCTCCTAGTCAAAAGAATGACCTTTGTCAAAAAAGGCACTGCATCGGCCCGTTTCTTTCCAGACCAATACAGTGCCTTTTGTTACGCTGCTTTACTCTTATTCATCTTATGCACAACAAATGTTAGCAAGAATGCTGTGATTAATATGACGAAGAAAACTTCATGTGGCACGTGGAAACCGAAAACGCCAGCAAACATTTTAAGCGAAATAATTGCGATTAAAATAAATGCTGTAGTTTCAAGCTCTGGTACTCGCTCAATCAATGTTAGGAATACTCCAGCGATTGTACGCATCATGATAATCCCTAACATCCCACCTAATAATAGAACCCATACCTGGTCTGAAATCGCAAATGCTGCTAATATCGAATCTACAGAAAAGGCAATATCCATTAATTCAACTGAGATAACCGTTGCCCAGAAAGTACCGAATACTCGGACCATCCAACCACTCTTCTTAAACTCTTTAGCTTCGTCCCCATCTCCGCCTTTATTTCTAAAGTGCGAGATAACAATCCATGCTAAATAAGCTGCACCTAAAATTTTTACCATCGAGAACTTTACTAAGTATACGCCGATACCTATAAAGATAAAACGGAAGAAATAAGCACCTAACATACCATACATCAAAGCTCTTTTTCGTTGTTTTGGAGGCAGGTGTTTAACAAGTACCGCTAACACTAATGCATTATCCGCAGATAAAAGCCCCTCAATGATCACTAACGAAAGAATAAGTCCCCATGATACCGGATCCGTTAAAACTTCTCCCCACATCTGCCAGTTAAAAAACTGCGCATATGTATTGAGTATCTCATTGATTACGTCCAAACGAGCTCCCCCATCAATTAAAAAATGCCTTTAATTTATTGCAAGCCGTATGCATTTACTAAGGCACCAAGTCCACCTTGATAGCCTGATCCTACTGCAGCAAATTTCCACTCGCCGTTATGACGATATAACTCACAAAATACAACAGCAGTTTCAATACTGAAGTCTTCACCAAGATCATAGCGAAGAACTTCTGAGCCTGTATCTTCGTTTGTTAAACGAACATATGCATTTAATACTTGCCCGAAATTTTGACGACGACCTTCAGCATCATAAATTGTCACTGTTACAACAATCTTTTCAATTTGAGGAGATACTTGCTTTAGGTTCACAAGAATTTTTTCATCATCCCCATCACCCTCACCCGTACGGTTATCACCCGTATGCACGATAGATTGGTCTGAACTCGTTAAATTATTGTAGAAGATAAAGTCTTGCTCATTACGGCATTTCCCAGATGCATCTAGTAAAAATACAGATGCATCTAAGTCAAAGTCAATTCCGCCATCGAATTGTTTTACATCCCAACCTAAACCAATACCTACATTATTTAAGCCTGGGTCTTGCTTCATTAAATCAATCCGTTGCCCTTTACTTAACTGAATACCCATTTGAAAATCTCCCTTCCCGTGAAAAGTTGCAGTGTTAGTTTACGTTTAAGCCGTAGTCATTACAAAGAGCTGCTAAGCCACCTTGGTATCCTGCACCAATTGCGTTGAATTTCCATTCGCCACCATGACGATATAACTCGCCAACAACAACTGCTGTTTCGATACTGAAGTCTTCACCTAAATCATAACGGATTACTTCTTCATTCGTCGCTGCATTAACAATGCGGATGAATGCATTTGTTACCATACCGAAGTTTTGGCTACGTGCATCTGCATCGTGAATTGTTACCGTGAATGCTAGTCGTTGTACATGTGCAGGTACTTCTGTTAACGCTACCTTTACGATTTCGTCATCTCCATCACCAACACCTGTTAAGTTATCTCCAGAGTGTTCAACTGAACCGTTGCCACCAATTGTATTATTGTAGAAGATGAAATCATTTTGATCTGCTACTTTTCCTGTATCTGCAAGTAAAAATACAGATGAATCTAAGTCAAAATCATTTCCACCATCATATTTGTTCGTGTCCCAACCTAAACCTACAATTACGTTTGTTAACCCTGGATTTGTTTTTGTTAAATCTACTTTTTGACCTTTTTGTAATGAAATACCCATTATTATATTCCTCCTAATGATTAATTATTATTTTTTATTTATTGATATCTTCGAGCTACGTCGCCAAGCTTCATGTCATTCGTACCGTTACCAACAGCCGCGAACTTCCACTCATTACCATGACGATAAATTTCGCCACAAACCAACGTCGTTAAGTCCGAATAGTTATCTGTTAAATTATAACGAATTAGTTCACTGCCTGTCTTGTCATCGTACACACGAATGTATGCATTTTGGAGCATACCGAAGTGTTGTTTACGTCCAGCAGCATCATAAATGTTTACGACGAAAACAAGTTTATTGTATTGTGCAGGTATTGTCCCTAATTCAATTGTAATAACTTCATCGTCTCCATCGCCGTCACCAGTTAAATTATCACCAGAATGTTGAACAGAACTACATTTACTTACTAATTTTCCGAAATAAACAATGTCGTCTCCTGCTAACAGCTTGTCGTCTTGAAGCATTAGAACAGACGCATCACAGTCAACATCTCTGCCGCCGCCTCCGCCGCCACCAGAAAATAGGCCTCCTAAAAATCCGCCACTTTTCCCTTGCCCTTGGCTTACAGGGTCCCAACCCAATCCGACTTTAATTTTATTCAAACCAGCATTGCCTTTTGTCAAATCGACACGTTGCCCTTTTTGCAAATTAATACCCACGATAAACATCCTCCTATAAATTGAATACGCTTTCAGCTGAATAATACGAATACATCGTTATTAATTTGAAAAAATTGAATCTAGACAAAATCATTGATTCCCATAATTAGCAAAATTGACACTACTTGCTACTCAATTACAATAGGAAACTTATAATATTTCGAAACAAAGGTAATTATTTCAGCTTTATCTTAAGTCTAAAATAATATTACAAAAAATTCAAACAATGTCTCCAAAAATAACACTTAAACTAGTGAAATAGAAAATTATAAACTAACTTGATTAGCTTTTCATTTTCGGATCGAGTGCATCACGTAATCCATCCCCCATTAAGTTAAAACCAAGTACTGTTAGCATAATTGCTAGTCCTGGGAAAATCATCGTCCACGGGGCATTTAGCAAATAAATTCGGGCATCTGCTAGCATTTTCCCCCATTCCGGTGCTGGTGCTTGAGCGCCAAGCCCTAGGAAGCCAAGTGCTGCTGCTTCGATAATTGCAGTCGCAATCGCTAGCGTACCTTGTACAATGACAGGCGTCATCGAGTTTGGCAAAATGTGCGAAAACAAAATACGAATATCACGCATACCAATGGCCTTGGCAGCTACAATATATTCCTCTTCCTTCACACTCAATACTTTTGAGCGAATCAGTCGTCCGAAGTTAGGTACATTAATGATTGCAATGGCGATTAATGCATTTTGTAATGATGGGCCAAGGACCGCTACTACAGCGATAGCTAGTAAAATACTTGGAAATGCCAACATAATATCAAATATACGTGAAATGATTGTATCAATCCATTTACCATAATAACCAGCAACAATACCTAGTACACTACCAACAATCGCTGATAGAATAACCGCAAATAGGCCTACCCATAGTGAAATGCGTGCACCGTGCACAACACGTGAGAAAATATCTCGACCAAAATCATCCGTGCCAAACCAATGCTGACTTGAAGGTGCTAAAAGCCTCTTCGTTAAATCTTGTTCATTAATGCCTTGTGGTGCAATCGTCGGACCATATACTGCAAGTACAATGAAAAACAATACAATACCTGCACCTATTAGGGAGATTTTGCTCTTTTTAAAGCTACGCCAGCCTTCTCTCCAAGGACCTGCCGCACGATTTTGTGCTGCATCTTTTTTTAAATCTATTACTTCAGCCATAATCGCATCTCCCCCCTATTTATATTTAATCCGCGGATCAATCACCGTATACAATAAATCCACAAATAAGTTAATCATAATGAACATAAAGGCGATGACCAAAATCCCAGACTGTATAACTGGGTAATCACGGAAGCCAATCGCTTCGTAAATATAGCGACCAATACCTGGCCAACTGAAAATCGTTTCAGTTAAAATTGCACCGCCAAGTAGTAAGCCTGTTTGTAAACCAATAATCGTTAACACTGGAATGACTGCATTTTTCAGTGCATGCTTGTACACAACTACAAACATTTTTTGTCCTTTGGCACGAGCCGTACGCACATAATCCGAACGCATAACTTCAAGCATAGACGAACGTGTCATACGTGCAATAATAGCCATCGGAATTGTGGCAAGCGCCATCCCTGGCAACACTAATCTTTTTAACACTTCGGTAAATTGATCGAAACGTCCTTGAATCAGCGTGTCAATCAAATAAAAGTGTGTAATAGGGGTGATCGGATCTCGCACATTCTCTCTCCCAGACGTTGGAAACCAATCAAGCTTAATGCTAAAAGCCCACTGCTCCATTAAGCCTAGCCAGAATACCGGTACCGAAACGCCAATTAAAGCAATAACCATCGCCGTATAATCAAACCATGAATTTTGGAACCATGCTGAAATAATTCCTGCGTTAACACCTATAATAATTGCGATAATCATTGCAAATAATGCAAGCTCTGCAGTTGCAGCCAAATACGGAAAAATTTCCTCTGATACAGGAAGTTTCGTCCGTAACGAAACACCTAAATCCCCCTGTAGAATACCGCCTAAGTAGCTGAAATATTGGGTATACCATGGTTGATCTAATCCTAAACTTGCGTTCAATGCTTCAACCGCTTCTTTCGTTGCCTGTTGTCCTAAAATAACTTGTGCCGGATTACCAGGAATCGCACGAATAAGCATGAAAACGATGAAAGACATTCCAAGCAAAACTGGGATTAATTGTAGTAAGCGTCTTCCCAAATAGTGAAGCATATTCTTCACCTCTCCATTATTTTCATAGTTGTACTCTTGCTAAGGAATGCATGAAAGTCTACCCATTTACTTTAGAAAAATTTGCTCTTCACTAAATGGTAGTCGTTTACGTGTTTGTTCTTTCATACAGAAAAACAGGTTGTGACAATCATAATTGTCACAACCCGTTTCTGCAGCAATAGGCAAAGTCCCTAGCTGCAAAAGCTTGTTATGTCACTATGAAGTCAGTGACACTTACCAAATTCTCTCTCGTGAATTTGCACCCAGAGGCTTTATCTTCATTTAAACTTACTTAAAATAAATGGCATCTAAACGGTCAGAACCTGTTGGGTGTGCAATGTAGTTTTGTAATTCTGCACCTGCTGCTAAAATTGGAGTTGAGTGTGCTAGCGGAACCCACGGTGCATCAGCAAAGATAATTTCTTGCGCTTGTTTGTATAGTGCACTACGTTTTTCTTGATCAATTTCAGTTTGTGCAGCTACAAGTACTTTGTGTAATTCTTGGTTATCGTAGTACGTATAGTTATTAGAACCGATATTATCTCCATCTAATAATGTATAAATGAAGTTATCTGCGTCTCCATTATCACCTGTCCATCCAAGTAAGAACGCATCAGCTTCCCCATTTTCAGCCTTTTCTAAATAAGTAGCCCACTCAAATGTTACAATTTTAGATGGCATACCTATATCAGCTAAATTCTTTTGAATTGCTTCGGCTATTTTTTGACCATCTGGCATGTACGGACGCGGTACAGGCATAGCCCATAGCTCGATTTCTTTACCATCATAGCCTGCTTCAGCTAGTAGCGCTTTTGCTTTTTCAGGATCGTATTCATAGCCTGGAATATCATCATTGTAACCACTGATTACAGGTGGCATTGGATTTTTCGCAGGCTCAGCTAACCCCTCATAAAATGCATCTACTAAAGCTTGTTTATCAATTGCATGATTCACTGCTTGACGGACTTTCACATTATCAAACGGTGCACGTGTAACTGTTAAACCTAGGTAACCAACGTTCATCGATGGACGTTCAATTAACTGTAATTTGTCATTTGATTCAATCGACTTTTTATCAGATGGACTTAAACCATCCGCCACATCAATTTCACCTGCGTTCAGTGCGTTTAAGCGAGCAGAGTTATCTGGAATTGAACGATAGATTACTTTCTCTAATTTCGGTAAACCATCGATATAATAATCTGGATTTTTTTCGATTGTAATAGAATCATTACGCTTCCAATCAACAAATTTGAATGGACCTGTCCCTACTGGATTAGTAGATAATCCTTCTTCATCCGCTTCAAACGCTGTTGGTGAAGCGATTGCAAATGGTGACATTGCTAAATTTTGCAAGAATGGTGCTTGTGGTTGGCTAAGTTTGAACACAACAGTAGAATCACCTTCAGCTGTTACTGATTCAATTACTTGCTTATCACCTACAACAAATTGAGAGCTATAATAAGGATGCTTTTCTCCCCCATTCTTCCAACGCTCGAAGTTTTTCACAACTGCTTCTGCATTAAAGTCAGTACCATCATGGAATTTCACACCTTCTTGTAATTGGAAAGTGTATGTTAAGGCGTCCTCTGACGGCTCCCAAGATTTCGCTAACCCTGGTTGAATAGTTACATCTTTCTCACCAAAGTTAACAAGTGTGTCATATAAATTTGCTGTTACTGTAAATGATTCACCATCAGTTACTACAGCTGGGTCAAGTGCCACTGAGTCACCGCCACGGCCATATACTAATTCTGTTTTTCCGCTACTAGTAGCCGTATCGCCACCTGTTGAAGTATCTTTAGAACCTGTATCCTTGTTATCTGAGCCACCACAAGCAGCTAAGATTGTTGAGAGAACAAGGATTAGCATTATGCCTAGTGACCAAAGCTTCTTTTTCTTCATTCAATTTCCCCCTAAATGTTTTATATCATTTAATGCTGCAATTCATCGTAGAGATGGCAAGCAACATAATGACCCGGCTTTACTTCTTGCATTTTCGGTACAACACTGGAACACTCTTCCTTCTTAAAAGGACACCTTGTGTGAAATGCACAACCGCTTGGCGGATTTGATGCACTTGGAATGTCTCCAGATATAATAAGCTGCTCACGTTCAAACGCTGGGTCTGGTACGGGAACAGAAGATAATAATGCTTGCGTGTACGGATGTAGTGGCTCTGCATACAAATCTTCGCTTGCTGTTAACTCTACTAATTTACCTAAATACATGACGCCCACTCGATTACTAATATGGCGGACAACCCCTAAATCATGCGAGATAAAAATATATGTGAGTTTTAAATCTTTTTGCAGCGTTTGCATTAAGTTTAAAACTTGTGCTTGTATAGATACGTCAAGAGCTGAAACTGGTTCGTCTGCAATGATTAAACGTGGATTGGTCATAAGCGCTCTGGCAATTCCGATACGCTGTCTTTGCCCACCACTGAATTGATGCGGATAGCGTTTGATGTGGTATTCGTTTAAACCAACAATTTGAAGAAGCTCTAATACTTTTTTCTTTCGTTCTGCAGCCTTCCCCATCCCATGTACAATTAGCGGTTCTTCTAAAATTTTGCCTATGGTATGTCGCGGATTTAACGATGCATAAGGGTCCTGGAAAATCATTTGAATATCACGACGAGCTTTACGCATTTCATCGTTTGATAATTCAGAAATCTTTTTACCTGCAAATTCTATATTCCCCGCTGTCGGCTCTAGTAAACGCATGAGTAAACGGCCTGCAGTTGATTTACCGCAACCAGACTCACCCACAATGCCAAGTGTTTCTCCCTCAAATACGTCAAAGGAAATATTATCGACCGCTTTAACATCCCCTACCTGCTTATTTAAAACTCCTTTACGGATTGGAAAATACTTTTTTAAGCCTTCAACTTTCAATAGCACATTCGACAAGTTCAGACACCTCCTGTTCAGCCAGCAAAAAACATCTGGATTTATGGTGCTCAGATACTGTATATAGAGGCGGTGTTTCCTTCGTACAACGCTCCATCGCAAATTCACAGCGCTCCGCAAAACGACAACCTACTTTAATGCTTCCTGGTTTCGGCACTGTACCGGGAATTGAATATAATGACTCCTTTTTAAAACGCATATCTGGTACTGATTTAATAAGCCCTTGCGTATATGGATGCAGGGGCTTATTAAAAATTTCATTGACCGGTGCTTCCTCTACAATCTGTCCAGCATACATAACGATGACACGTTCACAAGTTTCCGCAACGACTCCTAAGTCATGTGTAATCAGTAAAACAGCCGTGTTCAGACGTTTATTTACGTCTTTCATAAGCTGTAAAATTTGCGCTTGGATCGTAACATCTAGTGCTGTTGTTGGCTCATCTGCAATTAACACTTTGGGTTCACAAACAAGAGCCATAGCAATCATGACACGCTGGCGCATTCCACCTGACAATTGATGGGGATAATCTTTAAGTAATTCATCTGCTCGTGGCAAACCTACTAGTTTCATAATTTCTACTGCACGAGCGAATGCCTTTTTTTTCGACCATTTTGGATGATGAATTAAAATTGCTTCTTTTAGTTGATTGCCGATCGTAAACAGCGGGTTCAAGGATGTCATTGGCTCTTGGAAAATCATCGCCACATCTTTCCCTCGAATTTTTTGCATTTGTTTATCTGTTAATTTCGCCAAATTTTTTCCGCCTAATAAAATTTGTCCACCAGTGATTTTCCCAGGAGGTGATGGGATTAGCCCCATAATCGATAAGGACGTCACACTTTTCCCACTGCCCGATTCCCCTACAATTCCTAAAATTTCTCCTTCATGAACAGAAAAATCGATATGATCAACGGCAGGAATTTGTCCATCATCTGTGAAAAAGGTTGTCTCTAAACCTATTATTTCTAACAGCTTATTTCGCATGCGCAACCGCTCCGTCCTACCTATTTTTTACTTATTTTATAATTTATTTAATATAATACACTGAATGTTATCAATTTCACCATTTTCAGATAATTCTAACTAATTCTCTTCTCTCTTTCAACCTTTATTTTTCTACAATAAACGAATTATTTCTACATATTTTTGTTCACCCTGATCTATTTCATGATAATTGAATCTTCTTGTCGAATGGTTTGAACTTCTATTGGGAAAAAAATAGCCTTCTATTCATGTGCTGAATAGAAGGCTATTTTACATATATCGAATGCTATTAATTTTTCATTTTCGGATCGAGTGCATCACGAAGACCGTCACCCATTAAGTTAAAACCAAGTACTGTTAGCATAATTGCTAGACCTGGGAATATCATTGTCCACGGAGCATTCAATAAATAAATACGCGCATCCGCTAACATTTTGCCCCATTCCGGTGCCGGGGCTTGTGCACCAAGCCCAAGGAAACCAAGTGCTGCTGCTTCAATAATAGCTGTAGCAATTGCAAGTGTTCCCTGCACGACTACTGGTGTCATCGAGTTCGGTAAAATATGAGAAAATAATATCCGCATATCCTTCATACCAATCGCTTTTGCCGCTGTTATATATTCCTCTTCTTTAATGCTCAACACTTTCGAACGAATGAGTCGCCCAAAGTTTGGTACGTTAATAATTGCTATAGCAATTAATGCATTTTGTAATGATGGACCAAGCACAGCTACTACAGCGATTGCTAGTAAAATACTTGGGAATGCTAGCATAATATCAAAAATACGTGAAATAATCGTATCCACCCATTTACCATAATAACCAGCCACAATACCAAGTACACTACCAACGATTACAGATAAGATAACTGAGAAGAATCCTACCCAAAGTGAAATTCGTGCACCATGTACGACACGTGAGAAAATATCTCGACCGAAGTCATCTGTCCCAAACCAGTGATCTGCTGAAGGAGCTAGTAAACGCTTCGATAAATTCTGCTCATTAATTCCTTGTGGTGCAAGTAGCGGACCAAATATAGCAAGGATAATGAAGAAAATAACAATCCCTGTACCAAGAAGGGCAACTTTACTTTTCTTAAAGCTTCGCCATCCCTCCATCCAAGGGCCGGCTGCACGATCTTGTTGAACTTTTTCTGTATTTGTTCGTGTTGCTTCAGACATAATGAATCATCCCTCCTACTTATATTTAATCCTAGGGTCAATCACTGTATACAGTAGGTCGACGATTAAGTTAATCATGATGAAGATAAAGGCGACAACTAGTATTCCTGATTGAATTACTGGATAGTCACGGTAACCAATTGCTTCGTATATGTAACGACCAATCCCTGGCCAACTGAAGATTGTCTCCGTAAGAATTGCACCACCAAGTAATAACCCCATTTGTAAGCCGATAACTGTTAATACTGGAATAATGGCATTTTTCAGTGCGTGCTTATATACAACGACAAACATTTTTTGTCCTTTTGCACGTGCTGTTCGTACATAATCAGAACGCATTACTTCTAACATGGATGATCGAGTCATACGTGCAATAATAGCCATTGGAATGGTTGCAAGGGCTAGCCCCGGTAATACTAAACGTCGTAACACTTCAATAAATTGATCGAAGCGACCTTGAATCAATGTATCTATTAAATAGAAATGTGTAATGGCTGTAATCGGATCACGCACATCTTCACGTCCTGATGTTGGGAACCAGCCCAAGTTAATACTGAATATCCATTGCTCCATTAAACCTAACCAGAACACTGGAACAGATACACCGATTAAAGCGATTACCATCGCTGTATAGTCAAACCAAGAATTTTGGAACCATGCTGAGATAATACCGGCATTAACACCGATAACAACCGCAATAATCATCGCAAAAATTGCAAGCTCTGCAGTTGCTGCTAAATAAGGGAAAATCTCAGTAGATACAGGCACTTTCGTACGAAGCGAAACGCCTAAATCCCCCTGCAAAACCCCACCTAAATAGCTGAAGTACTGTGTATACCATGGATTATCTAATCCTAAACTTGCGCGCAACGCTTCAACCGCTTCTTTCGTCGCCTGTTGTCCTAAAATAACTTGTGCAGGGTCTCCAGGAATCGCACGAATTAACATGAATACGATAAAAGACATTCCGAGCAAAACTGGGATTAATTGTAGTAAACGTTTCCCGATATAGTGAAGCATTTTCTTCACCTCTCCATTAATTTCATGTTGCCTTACATTAGTCTTCAAAACACCATTCGGAAAATACATTCTTCAAACACGTTTCAGTGTATTTGATTTAGTAACGTTTTCACGCTACTAAATGAAGATAAAATTGCTGTATAAAGGTTCAGCCTTCACTAAACGGTTACCTTACTTTAATACAGGAAAAAAGGGGAGGCAGAATTCCCTCCCCTCTTCTTTAACAATAGTGAACTAGCATTTTCATACTTGCATCACTTTCTTTAATTATTTCACTTCAACATTTGCTAATTTATCTGTACCTGTTGGGTGAGCGATGTAGTTTTTAACGTTCGCATCAGCACCAATGATTGAAGTTGAGTGAGCAATGTTTACCCAAGGAGCATCTTCTTTGATAATTACTTGTGCTTGTTTGTAAAGTTCATTACGTTTGTTTGCATCAACTTCTGTTTGTGCCGCTACTAATAATTTGTGTAATTCTTGGTTGTCATAGTAAGAATAGTTGTTAGAGCCAATATTATCTCCATCTAAAAGTGTGTAGATGAAGTTATCTGCATCACCGTTATCACCTGTCCAGCCAAGTAAAAACGCATCTGCTTCACCGTTTTCAGCTTTTTCGATGTAAGTTGCCCACTCGAAAGTAACGATTTTAGATGGCATACCAACGTCAGCTAAGTTCTTTTGAATAGCTTCTGCAATTTTTTGTCCATCAGGCATGTATGGACGAGATACTGGCATAGCCCATAACTCGATTTCTTTACCGTCATAACCAGCCTCTGCTAGTAATGCTTTTGCTTTTTCTGGGTCGTAGTTGTAACCTTCAATATCATCATTGTAACCATTGATTATTGGAGGCATTGGATTTTTCGCTACTTCCGCATATCCTTCGAAGAATGCATCTACGATTGTTTGCTTATCAATTGCATAATTTACTGCTTGGCGTACTTTTACGTTATCGAAAGGAGCACGATTTGCAGTTAAGCCAAGGTAACCAATGTTCATAGATGGACGCTCTACTAATTGTAAATCTGCGTTTGCTTCAAGCGTTGCACCATCAGCTGGGCTTAAACCTTCAGCAATGTCAATTTCGTCTGCGTTTAAAGCATTTAGACGAGCAGAGTTATCTGGAATTGAACGATAAACTACTTTATCTAATTTCGGAAGACCCGCGATACGGTATTCAGCGTTTTTCTCAAGTGTTACTGAGTCATTACGCTTCCATTCAACAAATTTGAATGCTCCAGTACCTACTGGGCTTTCAGAAAGTTTATCATCATCTGCTTCAAATACAGCTGGAGAAGCAATTGCAAATGCAGTCATTGCAAGGTTTTGAAGGAATGGCGCTTGTGGTTGGCTAAGTTTAATGGCTACTGTGTAATCACCTTCAGCTGTTACTGATTCAATTACTTGCTTATCACCAACTACAAATTGTGAGCTATAGTACGAAAATTTATCGCCACCTTTTTTCCAACGCTCAAAGTTTTTCACGACAGCTTCAGCATTGAAGTCAGTACCATCATGGAATTTTACGCCTTCTTCAAGTTGGAACGTATATGTTAATCCATCTTCAGAAGGTTCCCAAGTTTTTGCTAAACCTGGGTTGATTGTTACGTCTTTTTCACCGAAGTTTACAAGTGTTTCGTAAACGTTTGTTGTTACTTTAAATGATTCACCATCAGTTGCTACGGCTGGGTCAAGTGTCACTGAGTCACCACCACGTCCGTAAACTAAAATGTTTGGATCGTTAGCCCCTTTACTATCTGAACCTGAACCTTCTTTTTTATCTTCGCCGCCACAAGCTGCTAAGACAGTAGAAAGAACAAGTACTAGCATTAGTCCTAATGACCAGAATTTTTTGTTCTTCACAGAAATCCCTCCAACTACTTTGTTTTATCATCAACGTTACTTGTCATCATATAAATGACATGCAACTGAATGACCTGGTTTAATTTCTCTTAGAGTAGGCGTCACTTGTGTACACTTCTCTGTTTTAAATGGACATCTCGTATGGAATGCACAACCACTTGGTGGATTTGAGGCACTCGGGATATCACCTGTTAGTAAAATCTGTTCTCGCTCAAACGCTGGGTCTGGCACGGGAACGGAAGATAATAACGCTTGGGTATATGGGTGAAGCGGCTCTGCATATAAATCTTCACTGACAGAAAGCTCGACTATTTTCCCTAAATACATAACACCTACGCGGTCACTAATATGGCGAACAACACCAAGGTCATGCGCGATGAAAATGTACGTAAGTTTTAAATCCTCTTGCAATTTTTGCATCAAGTTTAATACTTGTGCTTGAATGGATACGTCTAGTGCTGAAACTGGTTCATCCGCAATAACGAGACGCGGATTTGTCATTAGTGCACGAGCAATCCCGACACGTTGACGTTGACCACCACTAAATTGATGCGGATAACGGCTTGCATGATAATCACTCAAGCCTACAATATTTAAATATTCAAGCACTTTTTTACGGCGTTCTTGCTTATTGCCAATACCATGCACGATTAATGGCTCTTCTAAAATTTTGCCAATCGTATGTCGCGGATTTAGTGAAGCGTATGGATCTTGGAATACCATTTGTATATCACGACGCGCTTTACGCATTTCACTCGTAGATAACTCTGAAATAACTTTACCTTCAAATTCGATATGACCTTCAGTCGGTTCCAGTAAACGCATAAGTAAACGTCCTGTAGTAGATTTACCACAACCAGATTCCCCTACAATCCCTAACGTTTCCCCTTCATATACATTAAAAGAAACGTCATCAACCGCTTTGACATCGCCTACATGTTTGTTGAACATACCTTGTCTAATCGGGAAGTATTTTTTTAATCCTTCAACTTTCAATATCACTTTACTCATTGTGTCTTGCCCTCCTTACCATCCATCAGGAAGCAACGTGTTTTATGTGTCTCAGATGTTTGATAAAGCGGCGGGTTCTCTTTAAGACATCTATCTGTTGCAAACTCACAACGTGCAGCAAAACGACATCCTACTTTAATAGAGCCTGGTTTTGGTACATTTCCTTGGATAGAGTACAGTGAATCTTTTTTATAGCGCATATCCGGTACAGACTTTATAAGCCCTTGTGTGTACGGATGTTGCGGATTATTGAAAATATCCTCAACTGTTGCTTCTTCTACAACTTTTCCTGCGTACATTACGATTACTCGTTGGCATGTTTCTGCAACAACACCTAAGTCATGTGTAATCAGAAGAACAGCTGTATTTAGACGCTTGTTCAAATCTCTCATCAAATGTAATATTTGTGCTTGAATCGTTACGTCGAGTGCTGTTGTTGGTTCATCCGCAATTAACACTTTAGGGTCACAAACAAGTGCCATCGCAATCATGACACGTTGACGCATTCCACCTGATAATTGGTGAGGGTAATCATTTAATAAATCTTCAGCTCGTGGTAATCCAACAAGCTTTACAATTTCAACTGCACGTTCACGCGCTTGCTTTTTCGTCCACTTCTTATTATGTATAAGAATCGCTTCCATCAGCTGGTTACCCACTGTGAATAAAGGGTTTAAAGAAGTCATCGGCTCTTGGAAAATCATCGCAACATCTTTACCGCGTACAGAGCGCATTTCTTTGTCTGATAACTTTGCTAAATCTTTACCTTCCAATAGAATTTGACCACCTGTAATTTTCCCTGGTGGGCTCGGTACTAATCCCATAATAGATAATGACGTTACACTTTTACCGCATCCTGATTCACCTACGATGCCAAGAATTTCACCTTCATGCACTGAAAAATCAATATTATCGACGGCAGGAATTTGTCCATCATCTGTAAAAAAGGTCGTTTCCAAACCTTTTATCTTTAATAGCTCCTTACGCTTACTCAAATCATTTCACTCCTACCAAAATCTTAATCATTTACACCTCAACTTCACTTTTGCACAAAAATATCTGTACTATCCGATTGAGGCATTAACATTATTCAAATAAGTGTTAAAACACTATTAAGTAATAGTTAAAAACAGTATGTATCCCACCACCTAGAAGAAAGTGGAGAATTCTACTAACAAATTGTTATTGTTATAATATACTAACAATTCTATAAAAACAATTTTCTGAATATTAGAATCTTTATACCCGAATATCATTTTCATTAATATTGTTTTTTACGTTTGTTTTTCACTCGCTTAAACTCTCTTTACTTTCATGATTTTTTTGTTTTTTTTCCAAAAAGGTACTTTTACTCAAAAATAAAAGCACCCACTTTATAGTGAGTGCTTTTATTTATCAATCTAAATGCTGAACTTGGAATAAATTGTAGTAAGTTCCTTGCTGTTTCATTAACTGGTCGTGTGTACCTTCTTCTACTAATTGTCCATGATCAATAACAATGATTTTATCTGCATGTGTAATAGTAGAAAGTCGGTGCGCAATAATAATCGTTGTACGCTCGTGTGCCAGTTTTTCAAGTGATTCTTGAATTAGTGCTTCACTTTCTAAATCTAGCGCTGATGTTGCTTCATCTAATACTAAAATCGGTGGATTTTTAAGGAACACGCGTGCAATTGCAACGCGTTGCTTTTGACCTCCCGATAGCTTCACACCACGTTCGCCGACTTTTGTATTGTAACCATCTGGCAATCCCATTATGAATTCATGTGCATTCGCTGCTTTTGCCGCAGCAATCACTTCTTCATCTGATGCTCCAGGTTTCCCCATTAAAATATTTTCTTTTACTGAATCGCTAAACAAAATATTATCTTGTAACACGATGCCAATTTGAGAACGTAATGAGTGTATTGTCACATCTCGCACATCATGCCCGTCGATTAACACAGTTCCATTTGTCGCATCATAAAAGCGTGGAATTAAACTAATTATTGTAGATTTTCCGCCACCGCTCATCCCGACAAATGCTACCGTCTCTCCTGGCTTAATGGTAAAGTTAATATCTTTTAAAATTTTCGAGCCATCTTCTTCATATTGGAATTCAACATTTTGGAAGCGTACTTCTCCATTAACACGTGGTAAATCGAGTGCACCTTCTTTATTTTGCACTTCATACGGCTCATCGATTAACTCAAACATACGATCCATTGATGCAATCGATTGCGTCAATGTCGTAGAAGAACTTACTAATCGGCGAAGTGGCCCATAAAGTCGCTCAATATATGCGATGAAGGCAACCATCGTTCCGACAGATAAATCATCATTGATCACTTGGTAGCCTGCATAGGCAATGACTAGTAGAGGCGCAACATCTGTGATCGTATTGACCACTGCAAATGACTTTGCATTCCATTTTGTCTGGTCAAGTGCCTTCTCTAAAAACTCGCCATTTGCTTCATCAAATATTTTTTGCTCATGCTTTTCAAGCGTAAAGCTTTTAATAATACTCATTCCGGCTACACGCTCATGCAAATAACTTTGTACACCAGCAAGTGCCTGTGAACGTTTTCGTGTTAAATCACGTAACTTACCAAAGAAAAATTTCACACTAAACGCATAGAACGGGAAGGCGATTAAAGCGACTAATGTTAGTTTGACATCCATCATAAGCATAATAGCGATCGCAATAACTATAGTTGCAAGGTCTAACCAAACATTCATTAAACCAGTCATAACAAAGTTTTTCGTCTGTTCAACATCATTAATGACACGAGAAATGACTTCGCCGGCTCTCGTATTTGCATAATACTTCAAGCTAAGACGCTGCAAATGCGCATAAATTTCCTTACGAATATCAAACAGCACCTTGTTACTCACGTGCTGTGCAAAGTATTGACGATAATACTCGATTGGTGGACGAATGATAAAGAACACAATAATCGTACCACCTAGCCAGTAAAACAGCTGTTTTGTTTTTTCCACATCCGTTAAATCGTTTGCTCCAATAATATCATCCAAAACAATTTTAATTAGCAACGGAATAAATAACGGAATTGCGAATTTCACAATACCAATTAACACAGTTAAAATAATTTCCCAAGTATATGGTTTTACAAAGCGCATGTAACGTTTTATACTACCCAACTTTTCATCACATCCTCTAAAAAAAGAAACAGACATTCTTATATGAATGCCCTTACGTATTATAGCAATATTTCGTAAACAGTACAGTAAATGAATCCTAGGCGCAAACTATTTGTTAGGCCCTCCATGTTGAGTTCTTGTCGGACATGTTTTCAAATTTATCGCCCTATTATCTATATTTATCACCCAACTTTTCTAATTTATCGAACGCATTTCTGATTTTAATGTCCCTAACAATAAAAAAACACCTGCAAATAACAGGTGCTACTCACTATCGTCAGCTTGCATATCAAGCTGGAATTTATAACGATTTGTCCACGCATCAATAAAATCCGGTGCAAATGGTCCTCTTTTTTGTTGAATCCAGCTAATCAATTTCTCGACATTGCGCTTTAAAATTTTATCAATAACTTCAGGGTAAGACATTTCTTTACGATGCTGTTCATATTCATCTTCATCAAGAAGTGAATACGACATATCCGGGAAAACCTTAATGTCTAAGTCATAGTCAATGTATTTAATCGCATTATTATCGAAAACAAATGGTGAGCTTAGATTGCAATAATAATACACACCGTCTTCACGTAGCATGCAAATGATGTTAAACCAGTGCTCCGCATGGAAATAGCAAATAGAAGGCTCTCTCGTTAGCCAAGTACGACCATCGGATTCTGTCACAAGTGTACGTTCATTCGCACCAATAACGATATTTTTCGTTCCCTTTAATACCATCGTTTCTTGCCATACACGGTGGATACGGCCATTGTGCTTGTAACTATGTATTTGTATCGTTTCTCCTTCTACTGGTATTGCCATTTTTGAAGCCCACCTTTTCCTCTATGCTACCTAAAATCTAGCAGTCTCAAGTATATTATAGCAACCCGTCCAAGAAACGTGTAGTTAGAAAACCATAAATTTCATTTGGTTATTTCCTTGAGGTGCAAATATACGTTGAACCGTAGCAATTTTCATCATAAAAGCGTTTTATTTGGAAATAATTTTACATCCAAATAAAATAAAAAAACTGCCACATGCTATCATATAGATTTCATGGACAGTCTTTTCTTCGGTAAACTTAATGGGTTCGCATCAAAATACGATCATTTACAAACCAAAATTATTTGTTATTGTTTTGGTTTTTCTTTGCAAATTGACCTGAAGCTTGAGACTTATTGGCCTCAGCTTTTTGATTTTGTTGCTGAACTTCAGCAAAATCTGTTTCAGAACCAAATTCCTCAACTTGACGTTGTTGATTGTTTTGTTTTTGGAAACCTTGGTTTTGGTTGTTGTTTTGATTTCGTTTCATATTAAATTCACCTCCACGCTCATTATTGTGTACAGAGGTGATTGTTTTTATGCGGACGAATTTTATTATTTTAACGAATTCCAAATTTTCAGCATGGGAACTGGCATTGGTAGCTGTTCAATTTGCTCACGAGTAAACCATTGACCACTTAGCGATGGCTCACTTTGTATATAATAACTATTGACGTGCCAAGTTAGATGCGAAAACACATGCTTAAATGTTAGTAGTTCTTGTTGCTTGATTACTTGTACATTGTACGTTGTTTCAAGTGTAGAAAATGTATCCTCCACTTCTTGTTCAACCATGGGGAACTGCCACATATCAGCCAGTAAGCCACCTTCAGGACGTTGCTCCATTAAGATACGCCCTTCTGTATCCTCACAAACAAAAACATCATACTTTAAATGCTTCATCTTTATTTTTTTCGATTTCACCGGTAATTTTTCAGGCTCACCTTCGTTGTACGCCGTGCAATAGTCACGTACCGGGCATAATAAACACTTGGGCGACGTTGGCGTACAAATAAGTGCACCCAGCTCCATCAAACCTTGATTGAAAGAAGACGTATGCTTTGGATCAATCAGTTCCTCAACTGCCGCTTCAAAAATTTTCTTCGTCTTTGGCACAGCAATATCTTCATGAATATTTAGGACACGACTTAGAACACGCATAACATTCCCATCAACTGCATGTTCCGGCTTATCATAGGCAATACTTAAAATAGCACCAGCTGTATACGGACCGACACCTTTTAACTTTGATATTTCATGGCGATTATCCGGCACAATGCCGCCGTAATTTTCAAGTACCTCACGCACCCCCGCTTGTAGGTTGCGTGCACGGGAGTAATATCCAAGACCTTCCCAATGCTTTAATAAATATTCCTGCGGTGCTTCTGCTAGTAATTCAAGCGTCGGGAAGCTTTCCATAAAACGATTGTAGTATGGGATAACTGTATCGACACGTGTTTGTTGTAGCATCACTTCAGATACCCAAATTTTATAAGGATCTTTCGTATGGCGCCAAGGTAAATCTCTTTTTTCACTTTCAAACCATTCGACTAAAGCTTGTCGAAATTCTGTTACATATGGATAATTCACAGCTACCTCCAGTAATTTTCAGATGTAATTTACGCTAAAAAGGGTATACAATAAAGATATAGAAATGTAATCACATTACCATTATTGAAATATACATGTATGCAATGTGCACTCAATTAACTTGCATACTAGGAGTGGATACTTTTGGATTCAGGCACACATTTCGTTATGGGCATTGCCCTTGGAGGTCTAGCGCTTGCTGATCCTGTTGTCGCAAGTCACCCTATGACTTTTACAGCCGTTATGGCTGGTACTATTATTGGCTCACAAGCACCAGACGTAGACACTGTTTTAAAGTTTCGCAATAACGCTGTGTATATTCGCCATCATCGCGGAATTACACACTCATTACCCGCTGTTGCCTTATGGCCAATTTTAATTACAGCTGCTTTATCTTTTATTATTCAAGACGCAAATGTCCTTCATTTGTGGCTTTGGACATTTTTAGCCGTTGCCCTTCATGTCTTTGTTGATATTTTTAACGCTTACGGCACGCAGGCCATACGTCCTTTTTCGAGAAAATGGGTAGCACTTGGTGTCATTAACACCTTTGATCCTATTATTTTCACATTACACTGTCTTGGTATATTATTATGGGCATTTGGCGCAAACCCTGTGTGGACATTCAGTATCATGTATCTGATTATTATCGGCTACTATATTTTACGCTTTGCCTTACAAAGAGCAGTTAAACAGGCAGTACACCATACAATCCAAGATGAGGATTATGTCATTGTAGCACCTACAATGCGCTTCTTCCATTGGCGCATCGCCGCAAAGTCTAAAACACATTATTATGTCGGCCGTGCATACGGGCGTACCGTTAATATTTACGATAAATTTGAAATTAAACCGATGCCGAAAACGCCAGTCGTAGAAGCTGCGCTTAAAGACCCGAATCTAGATGCTTTCGTGTCCTTCTCACCGTTATATCGTTGGGAAATTTCCGAGCTTGAAAATGGTTTAACCGAAGTGCGTTTAATCGACCTTCGGTATCGTAGCGACAATCGCTATCCATTCGTTGCCGTTGCTCAATTAAACGATGACAACGAAATTATCACTTCGTATACAGGCTGGATTTTCACCGAAGATAAGCTCCAGAAAAAGCTTCAAATTGGCGCTAGTAATTAAACTCACATAACGAATAAAACCGGTATGTCTCATAATAAACAAGACACACCGGCTTTTTTTATTGCATCATGTCGTCACTCGCATCAAGCAAATGTGCGTATTTCGGATTGCGTCCTGCAAATTCGTGAAGCTTATCGCCATAGCTATTAATTAATTGGCGTACTAAGTTCTCTGTATAGTCAGCACCACGGTAGTTATAGCCCGCTTTGGCAGATGTCGACTCAAAATCGCTCCATAAAAGTTCAATCCAAACTTGCGCTCGTCCAGTAGACATTTGTGGATTTTTTACTAATAACTCAGCAGTTAACTTTTCTATTTTTTCTTGCATTTATTTTCCCGCCTTTATTGGTGATAATATTGAGACTGGCAATGCCTCTTGATATTTATCGCCACCTAAACGATGACCCCACGCAAAACGCCCTTTTAAATAATCAACTTGGAAATATTGGTTATCAGAGCCATCAATGCGATACATCTCTCCTTGCACAATCGTATCTAAGTCTACTAAATAAGCTGCTGCCATTAAAGCTTTACGCTCATATACGGCAAACTCATTAATGATGCCTAACTGTTCTGCTTTACGTGCTTTCTCTTTTAGCATCGCCACTTCTTCACGTAACTCATGTTCTGACATAGCTGCATAATTTTTTTCGTTCATTGTTCATTCCCCTTCTCTTCAATAAAACGATCTATCACTTCAACAGGAAACCCCTTTTGATAAAGTGCCTGCTTCGTTTTCATTTTCAACTCATAACCAGTATACTTCCCTGAATACTTTTTCCAAACTTTCTCGCCTTGTACATCGAGCATCTGTTGCCAGTCATCCTCGTCTTGTTCGAAAGTAATGCCTTGGAGTACTTCATCCACTATACCGAAAGAATAGCCTTTTCGCATTAGGAAGTCTTGAATTTTTTGCTTTACCTGCGAAGGTGTTTTATTCTTCCCTGAGCGGACTACTTTTTCTGCAAGTTGTGTAGCAAGCCTTACTTGTTCCTCATGACTAAACGTTTCAAGTACTTCATCTTGCAATGTTTTGTCGATCCCTTTTTTGATGAGATCCTGACGAATTGCACGAGGTCCTTTTTTCATCGTCGCCTTTTTCGTATCAAGAAGTGCCTTCGAATATACTTCATCATTTAAAAAACCGTATGATTTTAGTTTTTGCATCGCTTCTAAAATAACCGCTTCACCGAATTCCAAATCAAGCAGCTTTTTCTTTACCTCATGCTCACTCCGCATTTGATAAGAAAGGAAATTAAGTGCCTTATTGAAGGCTTTTCTAATTTCGTCCTCATAAGCAATTTCTTCTATATCATATGCTTCTAGTACTTTCCCTTTTGTTAACCCAAATTGAAGTAAAATCGCTTCGTCAACAGGAAAAGCGTACTCTTCGTTCAAATATATATTATAGCGTTCTGGATTGTTTTTTTGACGCGCAATTTTTGTGATAACACGCATATGGAAACACCCCTTTATCTACAACATTATAACATCTTTTTCTTTTTGCTCATCTTTATGTATAGTGTAGTTATATCGATTGGAAAAAGGAGGGATTTCTAATGAAAGTCGTTATTGCTGGCGGCACTGGCTTTGTCGGAAAAAAGCTTACTAAATACTTACAAGCTGATGGACACGAAATCGTTATTTTAACGCGTGCCACTTCAAAACATGAAAATGGTATCGACTATGTACAATGGTTGCAAGATGGCTCACGACCTGAAACAGAGCTTAGTGAGGTCGATGCATTTGTTAATTTAGCAGGCGTTTCACTAAATGATGGTCGGTGGACGAAAAAACAAAAAAAGGCCATTTATACAAGTCGGATGGATGCTACACTTGAAATAGTGCGTATAATGGAAGGACTTCAGAAGAAACCTAAAGTACTCGTAAATGCGAGTGCAGTAGGTATTTATCCGACCTCTACAATCAACACATATACGGAAAATTTTACGGATTACGCAACAGACTTTTTAGGTTCGACTGTTCATGATTGGGAACGCCATGCAAAACGCGCTGAAAACTTAGGTGTACGTGTTGCACTTGCTCGTTTTGGCGTAATTTTAGGAAGTGAAAGTGGTGCACTTCCATCCATGTTACTTCCATTTAAAATGTACGTCGGTGGTAAAGTTGGTTCAGGTGAACAATGGCTCTCCTGGATTCATGTTGATGATGCAGCGTGTGCTCTTTACTTTGCAATCACGAATGAGTCAATCAGTGGTCCATTTAATGTCACGGCACCGAACCCTGAGCGTATGAAAAAATTTGGTCAAACAATTGCTCACGTCATGAATCGTCCACATTGGATGCCTGTACCTAGTTTTGCGATGCAACTAGCACTCGGTGAACAAAGTATGCTCGTATTAGAAGGTCAGCATGTACTTCCGACAATATTAGAAAAACAAAATTTCGAATTTCAATTTCCACATTTAAAAGAAGCGCTGGAAGATTTGTTATAGGGTAAATCCTTCACCACAGTAGCGGTTTATGCCACGATTATAAAGTTTCTCCGCGGCTGCTGTGGGATTTCAGCACTCACTCCTTTTTTTCAGCAGGTCATTTAGATGGAATAATTTTTATAAATTAACGCATCCTAAGGAAAAAGAGAGGATGCGTTTTTATGTGGAAACAACATATAGTAGGTGCAGTACTTGCCACTTTTATCATTGCGGCCGCAGTGAGCATCAATCCCTATTTTGCTTCGAGTTCCGACGAGTACAATTGGGGCTTTAAACGAGGAAAAGATGGTGCCCAAGCAGAAGCTGGTGCACCACTCGATCAATTACTCGAAAAATACGGCGCTATTTATAAAGGAAAACCTGATCAAAAAGTGGCTTATTTAACATTTGATAATGGCTATGAGAATGGCTTTACAGAAAGTATTTTGGACACTTTAGAAAAAGAAGAAGTGCCAGCAACCTTCTTTTTAACAGGTCATTATTTAGTAAGTGCTGGTGACCTTGTAAAACGCATGGTAGCCGATGGGCATACAATCGGCAACCACTCTTATGGACATCCGAATATGGCAAGACTTTCTCGAGATGGCATGCGTGCAGAATGGCGTAAATTTGACGGGAAGTTACGTGAATTAACAGGCATAGAACGTACGACATATGCGCGTCCACCTGAAGGTACATTCAATGCTAAAGTATTAGAGGTCGGCAACGCTGAAGGTTATCGTCATATTTTTTGGTCTGTGGCATTTAAGGATTGGATGAAGGATGAGCGCCGTGGTGCAGATTATGCCTACAATGCGCTTATGGAGCAACTTCATCCAGGTGCTGTAATTTTGATGCACACCGTCGCACAAGATAATGCGGAAGCTCTTCCACTCTTTATTGCAGAAGCTAAAAAACAAGGCTACACGTTTTTATCCCTCGATGATTTAGTATTAGAATATGAAGACTTCCCTGTCACTTTGCAATCGTCCACTCCTTAGTTATAATGGGATGATGAAAGAAAAAGGACGTGGAAAGTTTGACACAACAAACAACGATGGAAGTGGGACAAAAATTCCCACTTTCAATTAAACGACTTGGGATTAATGGCGAAGGAGTTGGCTTTTACAAACGCAATGTTGTATTCGTCAAAGGCGCAATCCCAGGTGAAGAAATTACAGCACAAGTAACCAAAACACAACATAATTTTGCAGAGGCTGAAATTGTCACAATACGCAAAGCCTCAAGGCATCGCCAAGAAGCACCATGCCCTGTTTACAATGAATGCGGTGGCTGTCAGCTTCAGCATATGACATACGAAAAACAACTTATTGAAAAACGCGATATCGTGATGCAAGCATTAGAACGCTATGCAAAACCTTTAGCTGAGACAGTGGAAGTCCGTCAAACTCTTGGTATGGACAATCCGTGGAACTACCGCAACAAAAGCCAGTTCCAAGTACGTAAAGAAGGCAAGCGTGTATATGCCGGTCTATTTGCAGAGGGTAGCAATAAGCTGTTAAACATTAACGACTGCCTAGTACAACACCCAGTAACATCAAAAATCACAGTCGCAACACGCAAAATCCTTCAAAAGCTAAACATCACAATTTACGATGGTCGTACACTCGACGGTTTAGTACGTACAATTGTTGTGCGTACAGGTATCCATACTGGCGAAACACAAGTTGTATTAGTAACAACTCGTAAAGAGATTCCGCATCTTGCTGAGCTCATAACACGTATAAAAAAAATCGACCCAAGTATCGTGTCGATTGCACAAAATATTAATCGCGACAAATCATCCCTAATTTTTGGTGATGAAACAATTGTCCTCGATGGCAAAGAAACAATTCATGAAGAACTTGGCGAATTAGCATTCGACCTTTCTGCTCGCGCGTTTTTCCAATTAAACCCAACTCAAACTGTTCATTTATATGATGAAATTAAAAAAGCTGCAGCATTAACAGGTAAAGAAACTGTTGTTGATGCCTACTGTGGTGTAGGTACAATCGGTTTATGGCTAGCAGATCAAGCAAAAGAAGTACGCGGAATGGACGTTATTCCTGAAAGTATTCAAGATGCACGAAAAAATGCACAAAATCACGGTTTCAAACATGCAAAATACGCAATCGGTACAGCCGAATCCGTCCTAGCAAATTGGCGCAAAGAAGGCTTCACTCCTGATGTGATTGTAGTAGACCCACCACGTACAGGCCTTGCACCGGACTTCATTCGTACTGTGCTTAAGCTGAAACCGAAACGCTTTGTGTATGCATCTTGTAACCCATCAACATTAGCAAAAGATTTACAAGAGTTATCGAAGTTGTATGATGTGGAGTATATTCAGCCAATAGATATGTTTGCACAGACAGCACAAGTGGAATGTGTAGCGAAGCTTGTATTGAAAAAATAAAACTTAATTTTTATGACGGCACTCAAAATTTGAGTGTCGTTTTTTAGATGATTTTTTAAAAATCGGATCAAAATGACCTACAACTTAATTGCAAATAAGCGCCAATTTAATGATAACCGCCGATTTGTTTTAATAAATCAGTGCGTGCTTTAATTTGAGCATCGTAATCTTTCGTTTGGAAATTATTAAATCTAACATTCTATTTGCATTTTGTACAATAACCTGTATAATCATAGACTAGGTGCCAAACCTACGTGGCATGGATTTAATATTCGTGTCACACCAAAAAACGCCATAACAGCACGGATTTGCTGGGCGTTTTTTGTTTTTTGAGCGGGAGATGAGCCCCGCTCTTTTTTTTTGATTTCAATTTACTTCGCGGGTAATTCACTTAATTCCACGGGTATTCACCTGTGCTTCGCTGGTATTTCTCTTCATTCGCGGGTGTTCACCTGTACTTCGCAGGTATCTCATTTAATTCTCAGGTATTTCACCTCTTTCCGCATGTAATTACGATTTTTGTACATTGTTCAAAATACATATCAAAAAGCCTTAGCGCTCACCATATGTGAATTGACGCTAAGGCCTAACTAATACTTATATCCATTTCAGCTTGTATAAACACGAATGTCGGCTTTTAATATGGCCGAGTACTTGTTTAAACTCCCTCCTTTTCGAGTTAGAGTTCATCGTTTTTTCTTCACCATCTCCTTTACTATTTCTTAATACAACATTAACACACGACCTCAATATTGTAAATATTCAGATTATTTAAATTCACAAAATAATTACTAAGGCCCAATCATTTTCCAACTACTTGTATTTATCAAAGACGTTGAAATTTACGCTGAAATCCGCTACTATGAAAGGGACGAAATGAGGTGTACGCATGTCAAAGCCAATTACTGATAAAGAACAACAAGTAACTTACTTAAAAGAACGTCTTGAAATCTTTTTAGAAGTCCTAGATGCTATTGATCCTGAAACGACTGAATTAGAAGACATCGATCGCTTAATTCAAATGATGGATGATTTAGAAGACAAAATGGAGCAATTTAACGCTCGTGAAAAATAATAAAAAAAGATATTTACGCTCCTTACCGTCGAATTGACTCACTTGGCGTAAGCCTATTGAAATGACGCGAATATCTAGAATATTTATGAATAAAAGCGCAAGTTAGCTGAGGCTACTTGCGCTTTTATTTATATATAATTCCGAGTACTGCTACAGACACTCTTTTTTTAAATTGTCGAAAAGAGTATAATGTAATGTGGAAATAGTCAATTTATTTATGGGGGGCAATACTAATGAATTTACAAGCTTTGGAGAAAAGTCTTTACGATTTAGTAACTGAAACATCTACAAATTTACCAAAAGACGTACGTCGTGCCATTAAAAAGGCGAAAGAAGCTGAAAACGCTGGCACTCGTGCTGCGATGAGCTTAGACACAATCACTAACAATATCGCAATGGCGGAAGACAATGTATCACCTATCTGCCAAGATACTGGTCTACCAACATTTAAGATTTACACTCCTGTTGGCGTAAATCAATTAGAAATTAAAGCAGCCATCAAAAAAGCAATTATTGATACGTCTGCTGATGCTAAATTACGTCCAAATGCTGTTGATTCATTAACTGGGGAAAATAGCGGGAACAACATTGGTGAAGGTCTTCCTGTTATGAAATTTGAACAATGGGAAAACGATTACATTACGATTAAGCTAATCCTTAAAGGTGGCGGCTGTGAAAACAAAAATATCCAGTATAGCCTTCCAACAGAACTAGAAGGTCTTGGCCGTGCCGGTCGTGACTTAGACGGTATCCGTAAATGTATCCTGCACTCTGTATACCAAGCACAAGGTCAAGGCTGTTCAGCAGGCTTCATCGGTGTAGGTATCGGTGGTGACCGTTCTTCTGGCTACGATTTAGCTAAAGAACAATTATTCCGTCACGTGGAAGATACAAATCCAAATCCAGAACTTGCACAATTAGAAGATTATGTAGTTAAAACTTCAAATACATTCGGTATTGGAACAATGGGCTTCGGCGGTGAAGCAACTCTACTTGGTTGTAAAATTGGCGTGATGCACCGTATCCCTGCTTCATTCTATGTATCTGTAGCGTATAACTGCTGGGCATACCGTCGTATGGCAATCGACATCAACCCTGAGACTGGCGAAATCATCAAGTGGCACTACCAAGATGGCGAAAAAATCACATTCAAGGACGATCAAGTTGCTGCAACGACAGAAGAAACTTCAACAAATGTTGTAGAACTAACTGCACCTATTACTGAAGAACAAATTCGCGCATTAAAAGTTGGTGACGTTGTTTCTATCACTGGTCGCATGTTCACTGGCCGTGACGCAATCCACCATCACTTAATGAGCCACGATGCTCCAGTAGACCTTAACGGACAAGTTATTTATCACTGTGGTCCAGTAATGGCAAAAGATGCAGAAGGCAACTGGACAGTTAAGGCAGCTGGTCCAACAACTTCAATTCGCGAGGAGCCATACCAAGGCGACATCATGAAAAAATTCGGTATCCGCGCTGTCATCGGTAAAGGTGGTATGGGACCAAAAACACTAAAAGCACTAGGCGAACACGGTGGTGTTTACTTAAACGCTATCGGTGGTGCAGCTCAGTACTACGCAGACTGCATTAAAGGTGTAGACGGCGTTGACCTAATGGAATTCGGTATTCCTGAAGCAATGTGGCACTTAAACGTTGAAGGTTTCACAGCAGTTGTAACAATGGACTCTCACGGGAACTCATTACACGCTGATGTAGACAAATCTTCATTAGATAAACTATCTAAACACGCAGAACGCGTATTCTAAAAAAATTTCCATCTATAATATAATGCAATTTTACGATTAGAATAAAATATTTCTACTGTTAAAAAACAAATAGCTATTTATTGTAAGGAATAAGCGTGCAAATACGCTTATTCCTTTTTTTGTCGATTACGCTAACTTCCCACTTCCATTTTGCAAAACCCTTTGTTATAATAATTCTAAATTATAATACAGACCACAAAAGTACTGGCCATTCATTACGATACGCCAGTATTACTATTTTATAAGGTTCATGATATTGATTTTCATTATCAGGAGGGATATGAATGGAATACTCTAATCGAGAAAACTATGATTTAATTGAGAAAACAAAAGAGCATGCGGAACTAATCGCTGCTTTAGTAGCGGGGTTATTCATCTTACTTGCATGGCGATTAGATACGAACGGCCAAACAACCGCTTCTGTTCTTTTATACATTACAGCCTTTTGTGTAGGCGGTTTTGCGAAAGCAAAAGAAGGTATCGAAGAAACTATTGCCGACAAGAAATTGAATGTGGAATTGCTTATGGTTTTAGCCGCAATCGGTTCTGCAGCAATCGGCTACTGGACTGAAGGCGCAATCCTTATTTTTATTTTCGCAGTAAGTGGCGCTTTAGAAACATACGCGATGAATAAAAGCCATCGTGAAATTTCTGCACTCATGAATTTACAACCCGAAGAAGCTTGGCTTGCACGTGGTGGTTTTGAACCAATGAAAGTTGCTGTTTCAACATTAAAGATTGGCGATCATCTTCTTATTAAACCTGGTGAACGTGTACCAGCAGATGGAATTATCTTTAAAGGGCAATCTTCTATTGATGAATCAGCCATTAGCGGTGAGCCGTTACCTGTTGCGAAGCGAGAAGGCGATGAAGTTTTCGCAGGGACAGTAAACTTAAACGGTGCCATCACGATGGAAATGACAAAACCGAACTCAGAAACATTGTTCCAAAAAATTATTACCCTTGTGCAAAGTGCACAAAGTGAAAAATCACCTTCTCAGCAATTTATCGAAAAATTTGAAGGTACTTATGTAAAATTTGTCTTACTTGCTGTGGTGCTCATGATGTTCCTTCCACACTTTTTACTAGGATGGGACTGGACTACGACACTTTACCGCGCGATGGTGCTACTAGTTGTTGCATCACCGTGTGCACTCGTTGCTTCAATTATGCCAGCAACACTTGCGGCAATTTCAAATGGTGCAAAAAACGGAATTCTTTTTAAAGGCGGCTTACATTTAGAACACTTAAGTGTATTAAATGCATTAGCAGTCGATAAAACTGGGACACTGACACAAGGAAAGCCTGTCGTAACAGACTTTATCGTACGTGATGGTTTAGATAAACAGCATACAATTGCACTACTTGCTGGAATTGAAGCGCAATCAAATCACCCTCTCGCACAAGCCATTACGATGTATGCAAAAGCAAAAGGCATCGCACTATTTCCGTCGGCAAGTATCGAAGACATTCCTGGTTGGGGGATAAAAGGCTCTATAGATGGGGTTGAATACTTAGTGGGTAAACCTGATTTTGTTGGCGAAGACGAAGCAAATACCTTTGCAAACGGAGCAGCAGCAACCCTTGCTTCTCAAGGAAAAACCGTTATCTTCATTCGGGATAATACAGGAATTATTGCACTTGCTGCGTTAAAAGATACCGTTCGCAATGAAGCAAAAAACGCTATCACACTTCTAAAAGAGCTTCATATTGATGTAGTTATGTTAACTGGCGACAATGAAAAAACAGCTAAAGTTATTGCGAAAGAAGCAGGCGTTACTGAATACGTGGCAGAGTGCTTACCAGAAACAAAGGTCACTGAAATGAAACGTCTACTTGGTCAATACAATTACGTTGGAATGGTTGGCGATGGCATTAATGATGCCCCTGCCCTTGCAACAGCAACAACAGGCATTGCTATGGGAGAAGGAACAGATGTTGCACTTGAAACAGCAGATGTTGTATTAATGAAAAATGACTTATCCAAAATTGCATATGCAGTACGCCTATCACGCAAAATGCAGCGTATTGTAAAACAAAATATTGTCTTCTCTATCGGTGTCATTACATTATTAATAGCCTCTAACTTTTTACAAGTTGTCGATTTACCTCTAGGTGTTATCGGTCATGAAGGCAGTACGATCCTCGTTATTTTAAACAGCTTACGTATGCTCAATAAAAATGTATAACAAAAAAGCCTTGCTATCACATAATCGTGATGCAAGGCTTTTTTAATAGTATCAAAACTCAGGTGATTTTCGATGTTTGTATAACTCTTTTTGTAGCGCTCTTTTCTGCATTGATGCATTTAACATTGCGCCAAAAATCAAAATCATACCGGTGAAATACAACCATAGCATTAAAATAATGACACCACCAATACTGCCGTATGTAGCAGAGTAGTTCCCGAAATTATTAATATAAAAAGAAAAACCATATGTTGAGGCTAACCAGGCTAATGTTGAGAATATCGCACCAGGCCAAACACCCATTAATTTTTGCCGCGGATTAGTATTAGGAACAAACCAGTAAAGACCCATCAAAACTAAAAAAATGAGCAATAGCGGCATGATCCAGCGTATATTATTCCAAAACGTTATAAATTTCTCTTCAACTCCGACTATCGAAAACAAAAAGTGTCCAATTTGCTGACCAAAGACAGGTAATAAGAGCGCAACACCCACAACAACTACGAGTGCGATTGTAAAAACGAGTGATAGTCCTCTATTCACAATTCCTACTCTACCTTCCGTATCGTAAGCTTTATTTAATGCACGGAACAAGGCATTAATTCCTTTCGATGCAGACCATATTGTACCGATTATCCCTATTGATAATAAACTACTATTTCGATGCGTTAAAATTTCATTTAGTGTGCTTTCAATTAGCCGATATACTTCGTCGGGCAATATGTTCACTAATGTTGAATACATTAGCTCCGTTTCTAAATTTAGATAAGGTAATAATGTTACAAGAAAGATTAGTAACGGGAAGAAGGATAATAAAAAGAAATAAGCAAGTTGGGCACTTAGGGCAGATATTTCAACTCGTTGTATTCGAAGCAGTATATCTTGCACAAAACCCTTTGATGTTGTGACGTCTACAGTTGCTACATCCGCTGAGAGAAAGGATTTTACAGCACCTAATGTAGCGTTTGCTGATGCTTTTTTCTTTTCCATACAGTTCCTCTCCTTACTATCAATTATGCCTTGGCGGAATTGTACATATCGCTAACGCTTCAGTACATAAAACATTTATTAATTGAAGTTAATCTTATTCTTTATCTGTTGGAGAGAAAGCAGATTTTGTGTCGCTAATCATATCTTGAATTGTGGAAGGTAACTCTTTAAACTCATCTGCTTTTTCGACTAACATACTGACATTTTCTGACGCGCTTTCGTAAAATGATTGAGCAGCCGTCACTTTTTCTTGAATTAGTTCCTGCAACTCCGCTGGGTTCTCTGCATAATAAGATACTGTTTCAGTAATTCTTTTTGTAGAAGCGATTGTTTTTTCACGTGTTGTACGATCTAGCATACTAAGTGCAGCACCTACTGCAGCGCCAACGATGATTGATGCTAATAACTTACTTTGTCCCATACTATAATACCTCCTACTGATGTTAATATACATTCCCTTTAATATGATAACTAAACAGCTTACCTCCTCTATTCTACCCAAAAATAGGATATTTTTAAAGCAATGCTCAAATACAGTATTGACAATTTTTTTATTCAATGAAATGATATTGGCGAGGACTACGAAAGGTAGGTTTTAACCAATGAATTTATCAACACCATCAAAAGAAAACGTTATTTATATGGTTGAGCAAATGAAGGATAAACTTCGCATGGTCAATGTAGATGCGATGAAGTCAGAGAATTTCAATGAAGCCAATTATGAAGATTTAGTATATTTATATGAAATGGTCATGAAGCGTGATTCATTTAGCCCTAGTGAAATGCAAGCGATCGTTGCAGAACTAGGCTCACTGCGTAAATAATAAAAAGCTATTAGCTACGGCGTTAAGCCTGTTGCTAATAGCTTTTATTGTTATTGCGTAGTTATTGTGGATGAACCATCTTCTGCGACATTTGGCTGAATTAACACTTCTACACGGCGATTTTTCGCACGCCCTTCAGCTGTATCGTTTGGTGCAATGGCACGATTCTCACCGTGACCTTTAGCACTAAATTTTGTCGAATCTAGCTGTTCATTACTCTCTGTAAGAACCAAAAAGAAATTTGAAGCACGTATTAATGATAACTCTAGATTTGATTTGAAATTAGGTCCTGCTGGAACATTATCTGTATGCCCTGTAATGACAATATTACGAGCAGGATCAGAAACTAATACAGCAGCAAGCTCTTGAATAGTCGGAATATATTCTTGTTTAACTTCTGCTTTCCCCGAGTCAAATAGTATGCTATCACGAATCGTTACTAACAAACCTTCCTCTGTCATTTCTGTAGCAAATTGACCTTCCATTTCATTAACTGCAATGAAATTATCAACGCTGTCCTTAATCCCAGCTAGTTCTTGCTGATCCTTCAAATAAGCTGAATTTTGTTGAGTCTCTTGAGGTGTTTGGTCATTCTCAGCATCAGGGGTTTGTATTGGTGCTGGTTGCTCTAAAAAGCCTGTCCCACCTTCAAACACCTGATTAAAAACTGCTGACATTTGCTCTATCTTTTCTTGATCAACCGAACTTGAAGCAAATAATACGATAAATAGCGCTAATAACAGCGTTAAAATATCTGCGTACGGTACTAACCAAGACTCATCCATATGCTCTTCATGCTTTTTTTTCCTAGCTTTCTTTGCCAAGGCCGCCCGCCCCGCTTTCACCCGTAATTTGACGACGCTCTTCCATCGTTAAGTAAGAAGATAATTTTTGTTCGATAACACGTGGAGCTTCCCCTTCTAAAACAGAAAGGATACCTTCAATCATCATGCGCTTTTGCTTCACTTCAACTGATGACTTACGTTTTAACTTGTTGGCAAATGGATGCCATAATACATAACCCGTGAAGATACCTAACAATGTTGCCATAAAGGCAGCTGAAATGGCATGCCCTAATTTTTCTATATCATTCATATCTGCTAATGCGGCGATTAAACCAACTACCGCACCAAGTACCCCAAGTGTCGGGGCATATGTACCTGCTTGAGAGAAGATTGCAGCACCACTTGTATGACGATCTTCCATTGCTTCTACTTCTTCCGTCAATACATCACGAATATAATCTGCATTTTGACCATCAATGGCTAATGTAAGGCCATTTTTCAAGAATGGATCTTCAACTTCAGAAGCTTTACTTTCAAGAGCTAGTAAACCTTCTCGACGTGCTAAATCAGCCCACTGCGAAAACATTTTAATGATTTCAATATCATCTGCTAATTTAGTCTCTTTAAATAGGATTTTAAATAACTTTGGTACACGCTTTAATTCCTTCATTGGGAAGGCAATTGTGACAGCGGAGACTGTACCGACAATGATGATTAATATGGCAGCAGGATTGTAAAACGCACCCAAACTTACACCTTTCATCACCATTCCTGTTAGTAGCGCAATAAACGCTAAAATTATACCGACTAACGACGACATATCCATTAATAGAACCTCCAAATCTTAAACCAGTATTGATTACGTCTAATTTTTCCATATCATAAAATATAGTATAAATGTATTTTAACAATTAATCGATGCCATAAATGCTATTTCTTTGAATTTTGGCTACATTTGATTATATTGAATTAAGAATAATACACTAATTTGTACATATTCTAAAAGAATTAAGGATTTGTTATTATCATTTAACACAAATTTACTACATTATGCTGAATTAGCGGTGAAAGTAGGAGTAAATATCCAAAAAAGAGTACTATTTAATATGAGTTGTTAGACTGATAAATTTATATCAACTCAAATAATCATCAAAACTACACACTAAAACAGTACAAAAATGATTTCTCAGACGATAATTTGGTTTGAAGTTGTTATAATAAAACATCAAAAATATCACTCATTTTCATGCCCCTCAGTAAAATCCAACATTATGCGTAGTTTTTATCACATTTTGTCTAACAGTCATGCTGAAACTGTAATCTACTTATATAATACATAAATAAATTCCCAATAAACGGATACCATATATTTCATAAATTAACCTTACTCTTTTATAACAATCTATTGTATAATTGCATTTAATGAAAGTTGATTATCTAGTAGAAAGGAGTATTTAACTATGTTCATCACAACTGTACTTGGCTTTTCAGCCGTTCTATTAATTGCAACTGCATTCTTCATCCACTACCTACAAGTAGGTTTAGACTCTAAATCTTCAGTAACTGTTGATCCAAAACCATCAGAAAAATTTTAATCCATGTTGAGACAGCTACTCTTTGTAGCTGTTTTTTCTTTTTTTAATCTACTACTATTTATTTACTGTCTTAATTTCGATATACTAAGTAAATTACTAAACTTCTTTTTTCTCCGCAAAATTGCGCGAATATTGTCATTATTATTTGCGTTTTTATATTTTTGATCTAAAATGTTTCAGTAGGGAAGGGAGCAATTTTTCATGACAATGTTAAAAGAAATTCTTGAATTCAATGAAGATTTTGTTCAAGACAAAAAATATGAACCATTTATAACAACAAAATATCCAGATAAACATATTGTAGTGTTATCTTGTATGGACACTCGCCTTGTAGAGCTTTTACCAAAAGCAATGAATCTACGAAATGGCGATGTAAAAATCGTGAAAAGTGCCGGTGCATTAATAAGTCATCCATTTGGTGCAGTTATGCGTAGTTTGCTTGTAGCGGTTTACGAATTACAGGCAGATGAAGTATATGTAGTCGGTCATTATGACTGCGGTATGAGTGCAGTAGATCCTGAGTCTATGCTTAGTAAGATGGTAGACCGAGGCGTAAGTGAAGAAACGATTAAAATGATGGAGTATTCCGGGATTGATTTAAAAGAATTTTTACGTGGCTTTGGTGACGTAGCAACAAGTGTGATGAAAAGTGTTGATACTATTCGTAATCACCCACTAATGGTAAAAAATATTCCTGTTCATGGTCTAGTCATCGATCCGAATACAGGGCGTCTAGATTTAATCGCAGACGGTGCTAACCAATAAAAAGATGTGTCTATCCCTCGAAGTCTCGGTTGATAGACACATCTTTTTCATTATTATTCTTCTAAACGTGCATACATATAGTGATCTACCCATTTACCGTTAATATATAACAGCTTTCGTAAGAGGCCCTCCTGCTGAAATCCTGCTTTTTCAAGCACTCGAATAGAAGGCTTATTTTCTGGTGATACATATGCCTCAATACGGTGTAAGCCAACCTCTTCAAATGCAAAATGGACAATTAAGTTTACCGCTTCTGTCACAATGCCCTTACCTACATAAGCCTCATCCATCGCATAGCCTACAAACCCACTTGAATACGGTAGTCTTTTCACTGAATAAAGTGCGATATGTCCGATTAAATAATCTGTGCCAAGCTCGTAAATGCCAAACGTGAATTCTCGTTGTGACCCCATTAAATATAAGGTTTCTTGAATTTTTTTATATTGTGTGTCTACTGTATAGTATTCAGGTCGATTCAATGGTTCATATGTAGACCAAAAGTATTTATTACGACTAACAAGACCTGTTAAACTCCGTGCATCTTTTTCTTGGAATGTTCGAACGTAGCATTTCTTCCCCTCAATCGATACCACATTTCCACCCTTTTTCCTTAGTAGATTCCAAATTTTCAACACCATTTCTCCACACAAACCTTCCAATAATTGTCGATATATTTCTAATTGTATGTAAAAAAAGATGCTACTACAACTAAATTAACTCATTGTTTAGTTGCGGCAACATCTCTGTTATTATTATATTTTTCATTTATTGATTTGATGATTCTGGCGTTTCTAATATATTCGTTAAATGTAAACCACGTTTTTGAGCCTCACGCTCGATTTGTGCAATTGTTTCCTGTAATACTTGTACACGTGCATGTTTTTTATCATTACCCGCCACTAAAATCCATGGAGCATTTTTCTTATCTGTTTTCGCAAACATCTCATTAGCCGCTTCGACATACAAAGGTGTTTTTTCACGATTGCGCCAGTCTTCTTCCGTTAGCTTCCAAGCCTTATACGGGTCTTGTGCTCTATCTTTAAAACGTTTTAATTGTTCTTCATCGGATACATGCAACCAGAACTTCACAACTATGTAATCGCCGTCTGTCAGTAACTTTTCAAAGTTGTTAATTTCATCATATGCACGATACCATTCTTCTTTAGTCGCAAATCCTTCTATACGTTCTACAAGTACACGCCCATACCATGAACGGTCAAAAATCGCAATTTGCCCATGCTGCGGCAATTTACGCCAGAAACGTTGTAAATAGTTATAACGAAGTTCATGTGGCTGCGGTGCCGCAATTGGATGTACGACGTAACCGCGCGGGTCTACACGCTCGATAAGACGTTTAATAGCGCCCCCTTTTCCTGCCGCATCCATGCCTTCAAAGACAAGGATAAGTCCAATTTTATTGTTCAATAAAAATTGTTGGGCATTTAACATTTCATATTGAAGGACTTTTAATTTCTTTTTATACATTTTTTTATCTAGTTCAATTGATAAATCTAAATTTTTTATAGTTTGAGCCATTTAAAACCCTCCCTTTATTTGTTTACTCTTATTGTACAAGAGATATTTAGCCTTGAATACATAAATGGTAAATTGTAGATAATTATAGCGAATTAGAATGATACAGCCGACACTATTTCGGCTATAATAAAATAGAAATTCAGTGACAATCGTATACTTATTTGCTTTTTCACTATACAATTTAACAGGAAGGGAGAGGAAATTATGCCTCAATTTATTTTTGTGACAATTACGTATATTGTCGCACTCATCCTAACCTTTTCATCCTATTTCATAAAGATAAACGGTCAATCTTCATTAGAAATTTCTAACCGCTTTCCGGTTATGTTTGCCCCTTTAAATGTTAGTTATGTTATTTGGATTGTGATTTTTATATTACTTGGTTATTGGTTAGTTATGAATCTAAAAAATCAGCGCACGCAGGAAAGCCTGTCTCTAAAGCAGGGCATACTTTTTGGTAGCGTATGTATACTGCAAATGTTGATGATTATCTTCTGGCATTTAGAACTTTTTATCGCCTCATTAATCGTCACGTTCATGTTATTGATTTACTTATTTATGCTGTATAATACGTATCCACTCAGCAATAATAAGCTCACTGGACGTGTACCGCTGTCTATTTATTTTGCATGGACAACTTTTTTACTCCTGACGAATTTAAGTTTTACATTAACCTCATATGAATGGAACGGTTTTGGCTTAAGCAACCCTCTATGGGCTGTTATTTTACTAACAATCGGTACGGCAATTGCTTTACATGTTCGCTTCCATCATTTCGATATTGCATATCCAATCGTCTTCATTTGGGCATATATTGGCATTGTATTGCACAATGGCTTTGATGAACTACTTGTGACGACAGCTGCACTTTTTTTATGTGGTGTCCTGCTTGTTGGAATATTATTCATCAAAAAAAATCCCGTATACCAAAAATAATTTGGTATACGGGTTTTTTTCTTTTTAATTACTTATTGTTCATCATCTAATGTTGTTAAAATGATTGGCTCACCTTTTGTCACAATGATCGAATGTTCAATTTGTGCAACTAATGATTTGTCAGGCGTTACAAATGTCCAGCCATCGCCAGACTCGACGATATGCTCAGCTTTAGCAGAGATGAATGGCTCTACTGCAAGCACCATACCCTCTTTCATAATCGTTGTATCCCAGGCATCATAATAGTTCAAAATATGACTTGGCTCATCGTGTAAAGACTTCCCTATACCGTGACCCGTTAAGTTCATAATAACTGTTAAATCATTAGCATACGCTTCACGTTCAACAGCCTTACCGATTTGGTTTAATTTTGAGCCAGCTTTTACTTTTGTCATCGCACGATCAAAAGCACTTTTCGCTACGCGACAAAGTTTCTCTTTCTCTTCATAGCCTTCACCAACTACAAATGAAATACCTGTATCTGCAAAATAGCCATTTAAAGAACCCGATACGTCGATATTCACGATGTCGCCCTCTTGAATCACACGGCTACCTGGTATACCATGTGCTACTTCCTCATTGACACTAATACAAGTGTAACCTGGGAAATCATATTCTCCTTTAGGACCTGATACAGCGCCTCGCTCCGCAAACATACGCCCTGCAATCTCATCTAATTCAAGTGTCGTCACACCTGGTTTTGTAGCGGCCTTCATCGCTTCACGGATTTCAGCGCAAATACGGCCTATTTTTTTAAAAGCTTCAATTTCTTCTTGTGTTTTTACAATCATTTTTAACGTCCCTTTCATCCTAATGTCTACTCTTTAATATATCACAACTACAGCATAAAGATGAGGAATCCGAGTTATTTGGCATACCAATAACGCCTCGGCGTTATTGCGTCCAGATTTTGAATTGTGCTTGGGCCTACGTGTTGCAAGTCAGTCAGCTGTAAAAATCTGCTGCTGACGCTTCGCTTTCGCGCACAAAACATCTGTGACATCCGCCAGATGCTTTATTTTTTTATCGGGTGTTCAAACACCCCATAAAAAAGATAAAAACCGCGCAATCACTCTAGGGATCACGCGGCTGATTAATTATGATTTTCGTTGCATTAGTTGTGGTGCGGATGTAAATAATAGTACGCAAGCAACCGCAGTTAAAATTGTCGCAGGTAGCATATACGTTCCGTTGTAAATAATAGAATAAACCCATGCATTTTGGTCGCCAGCATATTCTGCAAAGAACACCGCACCGGCAGTCGTATGTGCTGCATACCGTAAAAAGCCTGCTACAATAATGCCAATCACAATATAATTTGCCATTTTCACCTTTTTTGCATTCGCCGCTGCATCAAGTACTGGCTTACGTACAATAGCTGCTAAACCAACAACAGTGAAGGCAATGCCATAATCTAATAAACCTTGGAACCAGTGCACGATATAAGCACCGAACATTGTTTGCATAACACCAATAAGTAGACCGGTTGTTACCCCTGCACCAAGTCCCCAACGAAATGCAATTAATACAATCGGCACCATGACAAGACTAACCGAGCCACCCTGTGCCCATACTTTAAATGATACTTGGTCGAGCACAAGCCCAACTGCTGCAAAAATCGCAATTTCCACCAGCATTAATAATTTTTTTTTGTCCATAACATTATTCTCTCCTTTGTTCCGATGTAGGATACAAGAGCAGGAATAGAAATCAGTTGCTTTAATGCTTAGCTGTCTGGCAATCTACTAAAATGGGTAAAATAAAAAACGATGCCAGGACAGAGCCTCACATCGTTAAAGTGTCGGTTTCTATCCACAATCCCTACGCAAGCGTTAACTTACAGGTTCAAAGAGTGAAGGCATTACGTGCCCAATCTCAGCCGACATCATCGGCACCCCTTGTGGTCGTTACATCTAGATTTTTGTTTGAACATCATCATTGTACGCAAACACTTACCAAATTACAACTATCTCTTTGCTAAAATTTTTTGAAACTTTTCTGATTTTTGTGCGTAAATATTAAAAAAGGAGGGACAACTAATGGAGAATCAAAAAATCTTATCCGCATTTAGTTATCTCAGTATTTTTTTCGCACCATTTATCGTACCTTTAGTCGTCTATTTTGTTTCAAAGGATAGTGAAGTTAAGCGCCACTCTATTCGAGCACTCATATCACACTTAATTCCCGTTGCTTTTGGTATCGTCTTCTTTATCCTATTCGTCTTTTCAACGATATCTTTTAACACTACTGATCCATTTTCAAATGGCAATTCGCTCATCATTGTTTGGCTGGTTACCTTTGTTATTTACTTACTTGTATCACTCGGCATTATTATCTGGAACATCATACAAGCCGTCCGCGTTGTCCGTTAATGTTTAATAAATACAATAAGCAGGTAGAAATAATGATAAAAGGGAGTTGGTATAAAATGAAAGTATCCAACGTTGTAAAAACTGCTGTTAAATTAGCACCAATCGTTATTCCTATCATAAGAAAAGTTGTAGAAGCTAAAAAAGGAAAGGCTCCTATTTCAACAAAGACATATACAAAATAATTTGTTCACTAGAGCTATCCCCAATTCAGGGGATGGCTTTTTTATTGTCTGCATTATTTTACAACTCATAATAAGTAAATTCACTTCAAATACCTACCAAGAGAAGAGCTTTCTACAATTCCCCTGTTCCTATAATCATCTCCACGCTCAAGCAGAGGCTATAGCCTCTGCTTGAGCGACTTGACTCTCTCCTTGAGCGAATAAGCTCCTTCATTGATTTATTGGTGATGTGTTAATCTACTCATCGAATAGATACGATCTTCTGATGGATGGTTGTATGAATTTTCATTTATGGTAATTTTCCGAATAATATTTACTCATTTCGAGTTACAATAAATATCATTAATACATTAAGGAGCTGTTTACGATAAATACCGAAAAACAATTGCTAAGCTTAGTCAATGCAGCGCAAGTTCTTACTTCAACGTTAGATATTAATCAAGTGCTGGAAAAACTGATGAGTGAAGTATTAAATGTTATAGATGGTGCCGATGCAGGCGTACTATTCATGCTAAACACTCGGACAAATCGACTGATTGCCAAACATGCCATTGGCTATAATCTCGCTCATTTAAAGAAAATTCACCTTGCTTCCAATGAAGGAATGACAGGAAAAGTATTTTCGCAAAAAAAAGCGTTTAGGTTCCATTCAAGTGATGATGTAACAGAAAGCATGTCCGACTTATTCCCATTGTATGAGGAAGACTATACAAAAGCAGTTGGTAACTTTGCTTATCCCAAAAGCGCCGTTTGTGCACCACTTCTCGATAAAAGCAATACGTGTATCGGCGTATTAACAATTGTCAATTTCTCAGGCGATACACAATTTGAAAATAACGATTTAATGATGCTACAAGCATTCGCCAATCAATCATCTATTGCGATTGAAAACGCAAAACTATTCACGCAAAATGAACGGTCCAAGCGAATTTACGATGCCCTAACACGCGTTTCTTTAACACGTGGGCGCCTCAGCGATATGACAGATACACTGGCTTCATTACTTGGACAACCCGTAGCCATTATGACAGATTTTCATGATGTACTGGTCGCATCTTCCCCAATAGCAAAACACGCTGCAGAATTTTTGGTGGAGCAGCAATTAGAGCATCTTAACACAGTCGTACAGCAATGTGTGCAGTATCAAGTTCACATCACGATAGATCAAGACATGTATGTAAATTACTTATTCCCTATACATACAGAGCGTGGCGTTATAGGGATGCTACTCATTGTGATGCACAATCATTTGCAAATGGACCCTCTTGACTTGTTTGCTGTCGAACAGGCAAGTGCTCTATTTGCGCTTCAGTTAGCCGAGCAAGAAAAGGAGCTTGAAATCTCCTTCAAATACGACGGCTATTTGTTGCAACAGCTTTTAAACTTAGATTTCACCGGGTTTTATAAGCGCCAAGAAGCACTACAAACAACACATTTCTTATGCGCTACACTACAGCTTCAGGAAAATACTTATGGTGTTGTGCAAACAAAAAAACAGCAGCAACAATTTAGTAAATTACTGTATCGAGCTACACGTTTGTTTTCATTTCCGATTTTCATCTCGGAGCATGATTTCCACTATCAATTTTTATTTTTGAACAACCTCCAAGTACCTGTTGAACAATTTAAAGAACACATTCAACAGTTTTTCGAGCTAATTGATAAAGATGTGAACATATACAATTCTCTATCCTTTCATGTAGGTCTTGGACGAGTTTTCGAATCTATCGAAAATATTACAAGCTCACACCGTGATTCAAAAAAGTGTATCGACTATTTACAAACACTTGAACAAGCACCACTCATATTGTCCTATGAAAAATTAGGTCCCTATACACTTTTTTTAAATAATGATCCACAGGAAATGGCAGAATATATAGCGTTGAAACTTGGACCAATTATCAAATATGACAATCATCATAAAACTGATTTGTTATACACGCTCAAGCTGTACTTTCTACATAATCAAAGTCGCAAACACACTGCGGAGGCGTGCTTTGTGCACATAAACACGATTAAATATAGGCTTCAGACTATTTTTTCATTGCTAGATGTCAATGAAAAAAACGGGCAAATTATGTTTGAATTGAATCTCGCACTCTATATGCAATCGTATTTACAAAATGCCAAATTAGCCAAAACAGACAAATAACAAACTCTACCTTTGTCGTTTTTTACATAGTAATTTTATAGCATTCATTGTTATACTATATCCTACTTGTTGAATTTTCAGAATATTTAAGTTAAACACGGAGGATCTGAGAACAATGGAAATATGGAGTTTATTTACGATTATTGCTTCACTAGCACTATTAATATTTTTAGCACTTCGCGGTTTCAGCATTATTATCATTGCACCCATTGCCAGCTTAGTCGTAATTATATTAAATCAAATGCCAATTCTAGATTCGCTACAAGGTAACTACATGAGTGGATTTATGAACTTTATGAAAAATTACTACCTCATCTTCTTGTTTGCCGCAATTTTCGGTAAGTTTATGGAAGATAGTGGTGCAGCACGATCAATTGCTGAAAAGCTATTAACTGTCATGGGGCGCAACAGCAAATTCAATGCGCTGATGGCGATTGTAATTATTTGTGCCTTTTTAACGCTAGGCGGTATTAATACATACGTTGTTATTTTTGCTATTTTGCCAATAGCTAAGCCATTATTTAAGGAATTGAATATGCCGTGGCACTTGTTTACAGGCGCATTCTTCTTTGGAATAGCAACCTTTACAATGACGATGCTTCCGGGTTCACCATCAGTACAAAACATTATTCCGACAAAATACTTAGGTACAACTACTACAGCAGCTCCTGTTGTTGGAATTGTCGCAACGATTACCATCATTCTCTTGAACTGCTTCTATTTAAAACGTCAATTAGCAAAATCAGAAGCTCGTGGTGAAACATATGAAAATATGAAGAATCCAGATAAACATGATTCAAAAGCATTTGAGGCAACATCAAAAAAATTGCCACCCTTTATCTTGAGTGTTTTTCCACCAATCTTTTTAATCATCACATTAAACGTGTTTAAAGTAGATATCCTCTACACATTAATGCTTACGGTTCTTATTGCGATCATTATCTTCTGGAAATATATCGATAACAAATTACAGGCGATAAACATTGGTGCAACAAATACCGTTTTACCAATCATCAATACTAGTGCTGATGTCGGGTATGGGACAGTCATTGCTGCTACAGCTGGCTTCGGTTTAATAACGGAAATGCTTTCAAACATCCCTGGTAGCCCATTAATTTCCCTTTATGTAGCCATTGCAGCACTTGCGGGGATTACAGGTACAGCATCAGGCGGTCTTGGTATCGCAATGGAAACGTTTGTTCAAACATATTTAGATTTGGGTGTTGATCCTGAAGCACTTCATCGTATTGCCGCTATTGCCTCTGGTAGTTTAGATTCATTACCTCATAATGGTGCAGTTATTACTGTACTTGCAGTAATCGGCTTAACGCATAAAGATGCCTACAAACACATATTTTTTGTATCGGTCATCGGACCATTAGTAGCTGCCATTCCAGCATTAATTGCGGCTATTTTAATCTATTCATAATACTTATACATCCTCATATTATGAGGATATTGAAACCAATTAAACGGTAGGAGATGAACGCACATGAAAGTCTCACTTTTCGCGACATGTATTGTCGATATGTTTCAAACAAATGTGGGCAAAGCAACTGTAGAACTTCTAGAACATCTTGGCTGTGAAGTCATTTTTCCCAAAGGACAAATTTGCTGTGGACAACCAGCCTACAACTCAGGCTATGTGAAAGATGCAAAGGAAGCGATGAAAAACATGATTACAGCATTTGATGATGCTGAATATGTTGTCTGCCCTTCTGGTTCTTGCGCTTATATGTTCCGTGAATATGAAAAAGTATTTGCAGATGATGCTCTATGGGCAGCACGCGCAAAACAATTAGCTGAAAAAACTTACGAACTAACACAATTTATCGTCGATGTACTAGGCATTACTGATGTCGGCGCTAGCTTCGATGGCAATGTAACCTATCACATGTCATGCCATATGACACGTCTACTTGGTGTAAAAAGCGCGCCTTTAAAATTACTAGAAAACGTTAAAGGATTAACATATACCGAGCTACCAAACAAAACAACTTGCTGCGGCTTCGGTGGGACATTCTCTGTGAAAATGACACCGATTTCCGAGCAAATGGTCGATGAAAAGGTACAGCATATTATCGCTACGAAGGCTAAATATTTAGTTGGAGCAGATGAAGGCTGCTTAATGAATATTCGTGGTCGTGCAGAACGATTAGGCACACACGTACAAGTACTACATATTGCTGAAATATTAAATTCTAGAAACTCGGAGGTGCACGCATAATGCCAATGAAGGTCGGCGATGAGCCATTTAACAATCGTGTTGGAGAAGGTATTCAAAATACCTTTATGCGCAGTGCTGTTTCTGGAGCACAAGATCGTCTAGAAACAAATCGTTTATTAGCCGTTGAGGAACTTAGTAACTGGGAAGAGTGGCGCTCACTTGGTGAGGAAATTCGTCAGCATGTGTTAGCAAACCTTGATTATTATTTAACGCAGTTAAGTGATCAGGTTGCAGCACGGGGTGGTCATGTTTTCTTTGCTGCCACAGCTGAGGATGCACGAGCCTATATCGCAAGTGTTGCCAAAGACAAAAAGGCAAAAAAAATTGTCAAATCAAAATCGATGGTGACAGAGGAAATTGACTTAAATCATTATTTAGAAGAACATGCTAATTGTCGCGTGATTGAAACCGATTTAGGGGAGTATATTTTACAGCTCGACGATGATCTACCTTCACATATCGTAGCCCCTGCTTTGCACCGCAAGAAAGAACAAGTACAGGAAAGCTTCCAACGTCATCATCAATACGAAGGCTCTGAACGTCCTGAAGAATTAACAAAGCATGCACGTAAAATGTTGCGTGATGATTATTTAACGGCGGATATCGGCATTACTGGTTGTAACTTTGCCGTTGCGGAAACGGGCTCCGTTTGTATCGTAACAAATGAAGGCAATGCGGATTTATCGACTGCTTTACCGAAAACACAAATTACAGTGATGGGTATGGAGCGACTTGTACCAACTTTTGAAGAGTTAGAAGTGCTTGTTAATATGTTAACACGAAGCGCTGTTGGTCAAAAGCTCCCAAGTTATGTGACTATCTTAAGTGGGCCTCGTCAAGAAGGTGATGTAGACGGGCCTGAAGATTTCCACTTAGTCATTGTAGATAATGGCCGTTCTGAAATTTTAGGTAGTGAATTCCAATCGATTTTACAATGTATTCGCTGTGGTGCTTGTGCTAATATTTGCCCTGTTTATCGTCATGTTGGTGGCCACTCCTATGGTTCTATTTACTCTGGTCCAATTGGTGCCGTCTTATCTCCATTACTCGGTGGCTACGACGAATATAAGGAATTACCATTCGCGTCTACACTTTGTGGGGCTTGTACCGATGTTTGCCCAGTGAAAATTCCATTGCACGAATTACTACACAAGCATCGACAAACAATTGTGGAAAAAGAAGGTCGCGCGCCAATATCAGAACGCTTCCTAATGTCTATCTTTGGCATGGGTTCTTCATCATCTGGTATGTATAAGTTTGGATCTAAGGTTGCCTCAAGTGCATTAAAGCCATTGACAAAAGGCGACAATATTTCAAAAGGTGTTGGACCATTAAAAAATTGGACGGATATTCGCGAATTCCCTGCACCGAAAAAAGAACGCTTCCGTGACTGGTTCGACAATCGCCAAAAAGGAGACCAGTAATTATGACAGGCACAATCCAAAATCGTGAATCATTTATAGGCCAATTATCCTCTAGACTACAACGTACAGCTGCACCTAAGCATGTAGAGCGTCCACAATGGCGTTATACACCGCAGCATAAAACATTGCAAAATTTATCACAAGATGAGCTGTTAGCTATTTTACAGAAACAATGCACACGTATTAATACAAACTGTATTGTTACATCCTCTGCTGATTTATCTACGGCGATGGAAAACGTCATTACCGATAACGGTGGTGGGCCAATTATGGCTTGGCAAGACGAACGCTTTGATGCATACGGCCTTACACCACTGTTCGCACAAACATTACCTGAAAAAAAAATCGAGTTTCACACTTGGGACCCCGCTGTAGGGAGCGATAATATAGCACTTGTAGAAAAGGCCAATATCGGGATTACGATAAGTGATATCACACTGGCCGAGTCTGGTACAGCGGTACTATTTAGCGAGCCAACTCACGGTCGTACAGTAAGCTTCTTGCCAACAAAGTCGATTATTTTAATACCAAAAAGCTCTATCGTTCCTCGTATGACACAAGCTGCCGTGCAAATTCGTGAACGTTTACAAAATGGAGAAACATTAGCTTCATGCATTAATTTCATTTCAGGTCCAAGTAACTCTGCTGATATCGAAATGATTTTAGTCGTAGGCGTACACGGTCCAATGTATATGACCTATATCATTATTGACGATTTATAAAAAAGAGGCGCTTTCTAGTTAAGCGCCTCTTTTCACATTGTTGAAAAAAATCACGTCAATAAATTCTTTGTGATCATTTATGAGAGTTTGTTCAAGGTACCCGTCGATTTCCGTTCCAGGCGGACGCGTTCCAGGGGGCGAGCCTTGAGCCGCTTCGTCGCTTCGCTCCTGTAGGGTCTCAAGTTGCTCGCTGATCCCCTAGGAGTCGCCGCCTTCCACTCCAATCAACTAGAATTTTCTTATCGAGATAGTAAAAGAAGGTGGACAAATCTAATTTTGAATAAAGATACAAAAACTACTGTGAAGTTAGGCATCTTGCATAGCTCTGATGGTATTACTTATATTATTTATATTCATCCCCCAAAGTGAAGGATAACGTTTAATGAAAGTACATACTAATTTTAGATTGCTGGTTGATTGGAGTGGAGGCTGGGCGACTCCTGGGGGATTAGCGTCCTAGATGAGACCCTGGAGCGAACGTAGTGAGTGAAGCGGCTCATCGGACGCCCCCCGGAAAGCGCCCAGCCGGAACGGAAATCACCCCCTCGTTACTTTAGTTAAAGGAGCTTTCAAGTACGTATTTTGGTGTAGAGCTCATTTTTAAGCTCGGTTTATTCACGTAATTTCTATGGACAAGATACTTTATCAAAAAGTATAAAAAGAGGCGCTTTTAGTTCAGCGCCTCTTTTCTTATTTCACTTCAAAGCGGGTTTTACTATAGCCACTCAATGTTTTTTCTACATGTAAAACTGCTGGCATTGCCGCTTTTAACTCTGCCACATGGGAGATAACGCCTATCATGCGACCAGAATCCTGTAAATCAATCAGAGTATCTATTGCTTTATTTAATGCTTCCTCATCAAGAGAACCAAAGCCTTCATCAATAAACATTGTTTCAATGCGAATATTTCCTTGGAAGCTCTGAATAACATCTGCCATTCCAAGTGCAAGACTTAATGACGCATTAAACTTCTCACCGCCGGACAATGTTTTTACATCTCGTATTTGGTCGGTATAAGCATCGTAAACGTCCAAACCAAGCCCACTTTGCTTCGCATGTTTTTCTAAACGATCTGAACGGCGAAGCTCGAACTGTCCATTTGATAAATGATACAGTCGTATATTTGCTGCAGCTGTAATTTTATCTAAATAATTGATTTGAATATAACGCTCAAAAGATATTTTTTTCGCATTCTGACCATTTAGTAATGAGTGCAGTTCTTTAACGCGCCCCGCTTCTTTCTCCAGTGACTGTATTTCTCCAGCCACCTCTTCTATCTTCACAATGAAGTCTGCACAAGCCTTCGCATAACCTTTAGTACGCTGTAGACTATTAAATGCTTCCTCATATGTCGCCCGTAACGTCACTAGCTCAGTTTCCAGCACATTTAAATCTTGCTTCTCTTTACCTTGAAGCTGCTTAGCACCTTCCGTAATTTGCACTTGCAATGTGTGGACTAGTAACTCATAATCGTTGCACTCTTTTCGCAATGCATCAATTTGTGCTACGCTTCTTTTTGCTGCATTATATGCCTGGTAGCCTTCAAAACCAGCTTCCTTCATACTCTCTGAAAATTGCTCACGTTTTATATTTAATTTCACTTGTACTTCTTCATAAGCGGTCTTTGCTAATTCTACAGCCGTCGTTGCATTACTAGCAGCTTCTTTTGTCTTCTGCAAGTTTTGCTGGCTTGCTTGCCATGCTGTTTGTAACGCTATTTTATATTTACCGGCTTCATCAATTGCACGTTTCAATGCCTGTAGTGACTGCAAGTTTTCAGGAATCTGTTTTTGTTGTTCTGCCACAATCGTCTGTTGCTTTGTTAGCTCCATTGAACGTTCTGCTAAAAGACGTTCATATTGTAATTGTCCCGCCTGCAATTTCTCTGTTACTTCAAATAGATTTTTTTGCTTTGAACGTACTAGCGACAATTGTTCACTAACAACTTTTAATATCGCAATCTGTTGTTCTACATGCTGTAAGGTTGCTTTAATGTCGCTTTGATCTACTACTGAAATATTCAAAGTAGCTAACTGTTCATCGGTTTCTTGATAAAGCTGTTTCACAGATTTAAGCGCCGCTTCTTTTTCAAAATACAAACGCTCTTCAGCATGTACCATATCACGCATTTTCTCAAGCTGTTCTTCATCAATCTCTTCTATATCAGCAAAGTGTTTTACTTGGTGGTCCGTGCTACCGCATACCGGACAGGGCTCGCCCTCTACTAATTTCGCAGCCAAAATACTCGCCTGATTGGCAATCCATTTTTGTTCTAGCTGTTGAAGTGTCTGCTTAGAATTTTTATACTGGTAATCTGCCATGTTTACTTCATGACTAGATGATTCAATAGTGCTTTCATATTTCTCGACTTGTGTCAGTAAGGCTACTTGCTCACGGAGCATTGGAAGCTGTTCTAAATACGATTCGTATGGTTCTAGTTGTACTTCATAGTCTGCAATTCTTAGCGCAAATTGCTGTAGTTGCTCTTGCTCTTTCTTAAGCTTTACTTGATTGTCTGTGACGGCTTGCCGCGCAGTTATCACCTCTTGCTCTAATGCTTGCAATTGATGTCGATTACTTTCGTACGTTTCGAATATCGGTAATAGTCCCTGCAGTTGTAACTCTTGCTCTACAGCTTGTTGACGTTCCTGCTCTCTCGATTCCTCCTGTACAAACACCTCTTGTGCAACTTTAAACTGTGCTTCCGCTTTTTCGTGTTTTGTCATTGCCTGTTGATACGTTTCTTCTTTGCGATCTTGGTCAGCTCGCAAATCTGTACACTGTTGCTCAAAAATAATTAGGCTATTCGCCCGTTCAGCTACTTTTATTTCCTGTTCCTTTGCAGCATACATACTTCGCTCATTTTCAAGTGCTTGAAGCCGAATTTGACGTTTGGCCTGTTCTTCAAATTGCTCATTTAGCGCTTTCGCCATACTATAATGTTCTTGCTCTTTTTGATGCAGTGCATAAGCATTATCATAACGCCTTTGCTCTATTTGAATGTTTTCAGTATAAAAGGATTGTTCTACTTCAAGTGCGCCCCTTAGTTGATGCATATTTTCGGTATTATTTGTGATACAGTCAAAAAGTGGCGATGGACGCTGAGGCAACGCTCCTGCAATTTGCCCTAAAACATGCTCTTTTAATTGTTTAGCACGTTCTAAATCTTTTTCTGCTTCTTTACGTTTGGCATCGAGCTTTTTCGTCATATCACCGAAGCGATCTGTTTTAAAGATTTTGCGTAAAATCGCTTCTTTATTAGTAGAATCAGATGTTAAAAGTTTACGAAACTCACCTTGAGGCAACATCACAATTTGACTAAACTGATCTTTCGTTAAACCTATGATTTCCTGCAATTTTTTATCGACTTCATTCGTTTGCTGTTTTTCAACAATGCTAAAATCAGCAACACTTGCCTTGATCTCTGCAAGTTCAATCTTCTTACCTGTAACACTTTTATTTTTTGCTTTAATATGTCCAGGTTGTCGTAACACTTGATAGGTTTTCCCGCGCATTTCGAATACTAGCTCTACTGATGTATAGACATCATCCTCTGCAAAATCACTACGTAGTGTAGCTGTATCTTGTCGATCTTCACCACTACCCGCACCATAAAGTGCATAGCAAATTGCATCAAAAATCGTTGTTTTACCAGCACCTGTTTTCCCAGATATCGCAAATAATCGATGTTCGCCTAACTGCTCAAAATCAATGACTTCTGTATTTTTATATGGACCAAATGCAGTAATAGTTAATTTTAATGGTTTCACCTGGCAGCCTCCCGTTCTTCATCGAGTAATTCTTGTAGCATATCTGTAAATAATCGCTCGGTTTCACTATCCGGTTGTTCGCCAATCATTTCCCCATAAAAGGCGCGGAATAAATCAATGTCCTCTACTTTTTCCGTCTCAATTGCTTGGATTTCATGTGATAAATCTGCATGAGCTGCCTTACGTTCAATATGCAACGCGTTTGGGAATACTGTACGAATTCGCTCCATAGGTGAAGAGACTGGAATTTCGTCCGTTAAACGTACAAAAACATAATCATCACTTGGTGGCTGCTTTAGTAAATCATCCATCAAGCCCTCCACCACACGTAAATTGCGTCTCGGAATCAATTTGCGCTTTTCTACCGTTACTTGCCCTTCTGCATCTAACTCGACTATTAAAAATCCCTTTTCATGTAAATGTTCGGATAGTGAATATTTTAACGGCGAACCCGCATAACGAATTGTTTCATTTAAGACAAAGTGTGCCTTATGTAAATGCCCAAGAGCCGTATAGTTGAAATGTTCGAATAGCGCTGCATCCACACACTCAGAACCACCGATTGATAATGGGCGCTCTGAATCACTCGTGTTTTCTTCTTCTTTTCCATACTTCGTCACAAAGGCATGTCCAATGAAAATATTGCGCTGTGATTCATCCATCGTCTCTTCAATTTGCTGTATAATTTTCTGCATTGCATCTTGATGAGACTGAATTGTATCATCTGCTAAAATTGTGCGTACCGCTGCTGGTTCTGCAAATGGTACAAGGTGAAAATGCACCTCGCCAAATTCATCTGACAGAACAATCGGTGTATGCTCCTTCGTAAACTGCCCTGCGATATGAAGCCCACTCTCGCGCATTAAACGACTACCGAAATTCAAACGTCCAGCGCTATCATGATTACCTGCAATCGCTAATACCGGAATTTTCTTCTCCAATACAATTTCAGCTAGCGTATCATTTAACAAATTCACTGCCTCTACAGGCGGCATTGAACGATCATATAAATCGCCCGCCACAATGATGGCATCCGGCTTTTCCTCATCAATTGCCTGCATAAATTGCTGTAAAATATAGTGTTGATCTTCAGTCATATAAACACCTTGAACAAGCTTTCCTAAATGCCAATCCGCTGTATGAAATATTTTCATTCATCGTGCCCCCAGTCTTTTTTTCATTTTACCATGATTCAAACAGGAATATATGTTCTAAAATTGTGTTAAAAAAAGAGATTCAACTTACACGAATCTCTTTAATACGTTCTATAAATGCCGTATATCCAAAAATATTTCTCAATGGCAGTATTTCTTCTACAATGACCGCTACTTCATCCTCTTCAACTTCTGCTTCAGTTGTACGCTTCATTTCTAAAATTTCATCAAACGTCTTCGGATTAGGCTTTGGCAACTCAGAAGATTGAATAGTTAGTGCATTACTTCCGCTATAAGCTTTTAAAAATGCATTTGCCATTTGGCGATAGCCTTCAAAGTTCGGATGCACGTCTGCAATGTTTGGTAAATAATTGACTGCATTTAAGCCAAAAGCATCGTACACATTAACATATGTAGCACCTGCTTGTTCAGCCTGCTGTTGCAAGATTGTATTCAATCGAACAAGTTGATCATTCGTGCCCTCTTTTTGTGATGGATGCACATTCGGATAGGCAAAATAATATCCCATTACAAATACTTTCGCTTTTGGCGCACGTACTTGCAATTCTGCTAAAATCTCAGCCATGTTTTTTCTTGCCACATTCAACGCATAATCTGCCTGTAACTGTGAAAATGCTAAAGTGCCCGCACTCGGATTCACTTGTACCAATCGCAGTAAATCATTTGCACCAGCAGAAATCGTGATGAGCGTCGCATTTTTTAATAATACACTTGCTTCATCTGACTGCACTCGCTCTAATACATCGGCAGTTGTAAAGCCAGGGAAAGCGAGCTCCTTCGTATAGTAGTTTAGTTGTCCTAACATACCAAGTCGCATCGCAATCAAGTCGGCATAACCTGCATCAATTTCCTGATGTGGTGTTTGACCAGCTGCTAGTGAATCTCCAAGCGCAATATAATTCTCACCAGATGCATAAGCAGATGAAACGCCTAGCATCAACGAAAGTACAACCGCACTTATTAAGCTCAATAATCGTTTCATCTGCTCACCTCCAATTTTAAAACGCCCAGCTTCCTTTACGGAAAATCGGCTCTACTGTGCCATCAGGTAAGATACCGTCAATATCCATATCACCGCTACCAATCATAAAGTCCTCATGCGTCACTGAAATATTCGCACCTAATGCTTCTAACTGACCATTCGCAAGATCACGGCCACCTTCTAAGCATGTCGGATAGGCCTCACCAATAGCTAAATGATTTGATGCATTTTCATCAAACAACGTATTGAAATATAAAATTTCAGACGCTGAAATTGGTGATTCATGCGGCACTAAAGCGACCTCACCTAAATAGCTAGAGCCTTCATCTACTGCGATTAACTCTTGCAGTAAATCGTGCCCAACACCCGCTTCTGCCTTCACAATTTTCCCGTTGTCAAAAGTAAGCTTGAATTCATCAATAATATTGCCTTGATACACAAGTGGCTTTGTATTGCTTACATAGCCATTCACCCCTTGCTTCATCGGAAGTGTATATACTTCTTCTGTAGGCATATTTGCAATAAACGTAATATCATCTGGTGTTTTACTACCACCTGTAAGCCATTTATGCTGTGGTGCTAACGCGATTGTTAAATCTGTACCAGGTGCTGTGTAATGCAGTTTTGCATATTTTTTTGCATTTAATAATGCTGCACGCGACTCTAAATTTATGACGTGCTTACGCCAATTTTCAACTGCATCACCTTCACCAATACGCACGGTTTTGAAGATTGCTTCCCAAAGAGCTGGTACTTGCTCATCCGCACTTAATTTAGGGAATACTTTCGCTGCCCATTTTTTTGATGGTACTGCCACGATGGACCAAGCGATTAGATCCTTCATGACCGCATTGCGATAGTTTTTTAATGCCTCACCTGAAACTTTTTGATGTGTCGATAAACGATCGGCTGGAATTCCTGTTAACAAATCTGGATCCGCTGCATCAATCCATAAAAGTGCACCTTTACGTTCAATTAGTTCATCACGCATTTTGACAATCCACTCTGGATAACGATTGAATTCTTCGTTGGAGGCATTTTCAAAATAAGCACGGTCGATTTGACCATCCGAAAAATTGACATGAACACGCCCTGCTCCAGCTTTATAAGCTTCTTTTACCACTAAACGCGCAAAATCTAATGCATCAACAGATGTATTTACTAATAGGTACTGCCCCGGCTGAATATTTACGCCAACTTTTACTGCAAGCTCTGCGTATTCTTGTAATTTTTCTTCAAATGTCATTTATTATTTCCCTCGCTTTTTTACGACCGTTTTAGAATTCCCTTCTACTAGCTCACCATCATGCCAAATTTTTTGCACTGGCTTGCCTGGGATTTCACGTGTCCATTTTTTATACGTTTTTTCATCATGATATGAAAGTAAAGTTAATACTTCACCGTCAGCCCCTGCACGACCCGTACGACCAGAACGGTGTAAGTACTGCTCAATTGTACGAGGCACATCAACATGAATAACATGTGTTAAACCTGCAATATCTAAACCTCGTGCAGCGATGTCAGTGGCAATTAAAATACGGGCATCACCTTTACGGAATGCGTCTAAAGCTTTTTTACGCTCTTCTTTTTTCATATCTGAATGTAGTGTCACGATTGGTGCCGAACGATATTGCAATTTAGTTTCCTTCATTAAAAGCTGGTCGATATTATTGACGAACGCTAATGCACGAATACCTTCTGTATGAGATAGGCGACGTAAGAAATCTGTTTTATCACGTTCTTCAACTTTTACAAAGGAATGCACGACTTTGCCGAACTTCACCATATCTTCAGGTCTAATTTTAATACGAATAGGTTCGAACATCATACGACTTGCCACTAACTCAATTTCTTCAGTAATTGTGGCAGATACAACGACAACCTGACGACCGAAAGCAGCATTCTCGATAAATGATTTCACGACCACACGATATTCACGACTTAACAATTGATCACATTCATCTAAAATAACAGTCTCAACTTCTTTTAACTTTAACTTCCCTGCACGTGCTAATTCATTTAGACGCCCTGGTGTCCCAACAACGATTGTTGGTTTCTTTTTCAACTTTTCAATTTGGCGTGCTGAGTTGGCTCCACCGATAAGTTGTTGCACCGTTATATCTGTACCCGCTGTCCACTCGCGAATAACTTCAACAATTTGCATCGCTAATTCTTGTGAAGGCGCTACGATCAAACCTTGTGTTTGTTTTTTTGCACCATTTACTTTATTTAATAAAGGTAATACATATGCTAACGTTTTCCCTGAACCTGTTGGTGATTCAGCCACGATATCTTTTCCTTCAATCATTGCTGGCAGCATTTCTTCTTGGATTTTCATTGGTTCCTCGAAATTCCACTTTGCTTGTAATGCTTCATTTAATAAATTTATTACTGACATTATATTTTCCCACTTTCTTTCTACTTGACACTAGTTTAACACACTAACTATACACAAGCATTTGCGAAAATCATGTAAAAGAACTCACCTCTGTTGAAAAGGCGAGTTCTTAATCTAATTTGTGTCCAAAAACATCTTTGGCTGACGCTTCACTTTTGCGCACAAAAAATCTGCGACATCCGCTTGAGGATGATTAAAGTTAATCCACTAATTCATAACCACATGCAAGCACTGCACATTCTGCTAATACGATTAGAGAGTCTATATATTTCTTACTGAGTTTTAAATCGCGATTAACGATGGAAAGCTCTGTACAGCCTAAAATAATACGATCACAATCAAGTGCTAGCATCGCATCTTCTATCGGTTGCCAATCTTCTTTCGTTACATCCTTACCCGCTTTTACGTAATCGTAAATGATCGACATCACTTTTTCTTTCATACCAACATCAGGCACAACTGGTGTAATACCGTACTCTTGTAGTGCATTTTGATACATACGTGATGTTAATGTACCTGTTGTCGCTAAAATACCGACACGCTTCGCACCTAATTCATGTGCTCGTTTCGCCGTTTCACGAATCATATGGAGTACTGGCACAGGTGAGCCTTCTGCTAATTCTTCATAAAATGTATGTGCAGTATTACATGGAATTACAATCATATCCGCACCGACTGATGCAAGTTTTTTCGCATCTTCGATTAATACAGGTACCGGGTTTTCCTTCGTATTATCTAAAATATAAGCCGTACGATCGGGGATATTCGTGTCATTATCGATAATTGTATGCACGTGCTCCTGATCCGTCGCTGCTTTCGTACGTCTTACAATCATTTCACCGATAAACATTGTTGCTAGTGGACCAACGCCACCAATAATACCTAAAGTTTGTTTTTTCATATGTTAGTCAGACCTTTGTTGTTAAAATATTTCTTGTACTTACGATAATAGTTTAAATTATCTAGCGTCACATTCATCAAGCGCTTAGCATTCATATCCTTATAATTAAATATAGAATCCGTCGCTAAACCTTGGCGAATTAAGCTTTTTGCTTCAATCACTAACTTTTCATTGGAAACATACTTAAATAACACACCGTTTGGTACAATCGTCCAAAGATGTCTCTTTTGTACGTATGTTAATGGTAGCTTGCTGCCACGAATAAAATCATCCGCTACGTACTGCATTAAATTATAGCCACTTGCCGTTACATAATAATTCGAAAGCTCATTATGTAGTTCAATACTCAATAATTTATGCTGTCCGTCTCGGTCATCATATTTCATGTCAAAAGTCGCAAAACCTTGAAATTGTATTGCCTCTAAAAACGTCTTTACACGATCCATAAGTTCTTTATCATATGTCGTCATAATCGCGACATATCGTCCAATTCCGTCTGGCGAATGCTCTTCTAAAATAGGGTTTCCTACAGATAGTAGCTTGACTTTGTGATCTTGTCCAACGTAAGCATTCACTACCCGCATATTTGCGTCATCACCTGGAATATATTGCTGAATCATCAAGTCATCCCGATAAGCGGATTCCTTGTAAATAGCCTGGAAAATCGCATCTTTTTCTTCTTCATTATGTGCAATAAAAACTTTTTTCTTGCCCGGGAAAATACATGTTTCATACTTCGTCATATTCATTGGCTTAATAACAACTGGGTACTCGACAGGTTCATCGAACGCCTCATAATCATTAACTGTACACACATGCATTGGCGGATAATCAAAACCGTACTCTGAACAAAGCTTATACATACTTTCACGCGTTAGTAACTGCTGGGCTAATGGCGCATCCACATAAGGTATCACATAAAACTCCGATAATTCTTCTCTATGCTGGATAATTTTTTTCACATAAAACTCATCGCATGCTAAAAGTAATAATTTTTTCTCAGCAAATTCTTCTGCAATCGCTTTTAAAGCTATGACAAATCGTTCCTCGATATGTAGTCTTTGCACCTCACGAAACGTTAGTAAATCACTCTGTTGAATTTTCGCCCTATTTGTATGATTTAACGCAAGTGGTTTTACGCCATAGGACTCGTAAAAGGCACGTGCCATGCCATAAGCATTCATTTCATCTCCCAATAAAACCGGTAAAAAAGCGTGTTCAATGACCATATTGTTCAACTCACTTTAGCTTTTCTTTTTTAGTAAGTGTATCATATTTCGCGTGTATTCTTGTTCTTGCCATCAAAAAAAGAACAAGAATGCACTGCTTTGTACCTGTCGCTTCACTTTTTTGTACAAAAGGAGGCATCTCAAAAAGATTTTTGAGACACCTCCTTCGCTGTAATGTTCTTAATGTACTGCCACTGCTTGTGTGCCAAGTTGTTGGTAGCTTTTAAAAAACTGATCTTCATTGTATGTGACATAACCTTTTAGTGGGTCCATTACAACAACCTTCCCATCTAAATGCCCTGTTAACACTACTGCATGCAGATTGCTATAACCTTCTCGTTGTTCGCCATCATAAATCCAGCCCTTATTTTTCTTTGGTGATGATAAATCGAGCGTTACCCACACAACGACCGGTATACCGTCCTGTACAAGCTTTAAAATTTCTTCCTTCGATTTACCACTCATATCAGTTACACGTAAATCCATCTGATTGTCTGCAATTACGGCTTCAGCTGCTTTAACAATTGGTGCAGCAAAAACATACATACCATCTTGTTTGTCTCGCGGATTTCCTGCAAAGGCATGTGCTGGGTTTGGACCAAAGCGCTGCCCATTCACATACTCAAATTTCTGCTTAGGTAAATACCTATCCGCCATTTCTAACTTCGAAACATTTAGACCGTAATAATTTAACACCGCAGTCAATGAAGTAATTTCACAACCGTGTGGCAACTCTGGATTTTGCATCACAATGGGTACATCTAACTCTTGCTCATCACGTGAAAATTGCGTTTGGAGCTTATAATATGGTTTAGTCCCATCATACGTAAAGGTATCAATTGTTGTATAGCCATCGCCAGCTACACTATTTTCAAGGGTAGTCGCTGCTATTGCATACTCTTTACCTTCTACTAACTTTGAAAATGTCGCTTCGCCCTCCGCTGATCCAAGCGCATCCTCAACTTCTACACCAGTCGCTAAATCTGTTATGGTTATATATAAATCTGGAATCGGTGCTCCACTATGAAATTCAACAGTTAATACTGTTAATTTATTTTTTTCTTCTTTTGTTAGCTGTTTACAGCCTGAAAGCATCAACACTATAAAACATATAAAAATCAGGCGTTTATGTTTCGTCCACAATGCGAAATTCTCTCCTATCTCGCTCAAAGACAATGAATATCTTCAATTCTATTATTTCAATTTCTAATAGTTTTCATTATACGCCATCTTCAAGTATGTTCCCATGTTATCATGATACTTTTCTGATGATTATGGAGAATCTTTGTCTACCCACTTACAACTATGATGTTGTCACTTTTGGTCGTAGGGTATGCTTCAACACTTTGCCTGAAGCATTACGGGGTAATTCGGTTAAAAACTCTATTTCATAAGGAATTTTATATTTCGCAAGATGTGTACGACAATATGCAAAAATCGCCTCTTCATCGATTCCTTTACCTTCTTTTAGTACAACAAAAGCCTTTGGAACTTCTCCGTATACTTCATGTGGGAGACCAACAACCGCTGCTTCTAAAATTTCAGGAATTTGATATAGTACTTCTTCCACTTCAATCGGATAAACATTTTCCCCACCACGAATAATCATATCTTTTTTTCGATCCACTATATATAAGTATCCCTCATCATCAAAGCGACCTAAATCCCCAGTATATAACCAACCATCTCTTAAAGTTCGCGCCGTCTCCTCCTCATTGCGTAAATATCCTTTCATTACTTGTGGACCCTTTACACAAATCTCTCCTACTTCTCCAGCAGGTACCGACTCACCGTAACTATCTACAACTTTAAGTTCTGTTTGTGCTAAAGCTTTACCAACTGAACCTATTTTCGTTAGTGCATCTGCATCTAGTAGAGAAGTCGCAGCTGGCGAGTTTTCAGTTTGACCATATAAGTTTTGTACTTTTACATTTGGAAATACCTCTTTCACTTGCTTTACCAGCTCATACGGCATCGGAGCCGCACCGTAACCTAGTAAACGAAGATTTGACAACGAGTACGTTTGTAAAGCAGGTGTGTTTAATAGAATTGTATACATCGCTGGCACACCAAAGAAAATTGTAGCCTTTGTTTTTGCGATTTGTTCTAAGGTAATACTAGGTGAAAAGGCTTCTTCTATAATCAAGGTGCCCCCTTGATAAAAAATTGGCATCGCAAATACATGTAGCCCCGCACAATGGAACAGTGGTGTACAAATAAACATGCGGTCTTCATTTGTCATATACATCGATGCGGACCAAATTTCTGCTGCCGCAACAATATTTTGATGAGTCAGTAAAACTCCTTTTGGCTTACCTGTCGTACCCGATGTATACATCACTACAGCTGTATCATTCGGATCTAGTGATATCGCTTCCAACGGTGCATCATAACGTTCAATAATATCAGCCATTTCTTTTAGGTTTACTTTATGCTGAAACAGGTATGAACTTTCTGCGATAATCTCTTCATTTCTTTCATCAAAAATAAGACCTTTTGCTTCTGAATGATTGAATATAAACTCGACTTCTGGTGCAGCAAGCTTTGTATTAATTGGCATCGCCACAAAACCAGCTAAATGTATACCCATATAAGCTACTAAAAATAAATCTGAGTTAAGTGTATAGAGCGCAATGATATCTTCCTTTTCAAACCCCTCCCCCTGTAAGTAAGCTGCGAATTTACGAGCGCGCTCGTAAAATTCTTGATATGACCAACTTCTTTCTCCATATATCGTGGCTAAAGCTTCAGGTTGCTTTTGTGCATATTGTTGTAAAGCATCTGTCATTAAAAAAGTCATTGTAAGTCCCCCTATCAACAAAAGTATTATTTAGACCGATATACATTAGTACTTTCAATATTATCTATACAGAAACAAAGCAAAAAATGTTATATCATTACCAGTTTTCAGAAAATTCAAATTACACTTACATTCTATCAAGCTACTATATGATTAGCAATTTTCATTCATACTTCACATTCTCTAAAATTGTCACAAAATATACTTATACTTATCGCTTTTCTATAAAATTCTATTGGGTGTATGATACTTTTATAGTTATATTTAGAAAGGCTTGATTGCTATTATTTACGCACTTTTAGGAGATTTACATTCTAGTATTGATGATACAAAAGCAGTATTAGCTCAAATACAACAAACAGCCAGTGATGCTAAAATTATAGGTCTCGGGGATTTATATGAATGTACTGTAAGTAAGAAGAAAGCGAAAAACATTTCAAATTTGCCGCTTCAAAAAGCAGCTATTGTAGAAGATGGGTTTGAGGAACTTCTGACATTTCCCTCTATTCGTGGGAATCAAGAAGAGCGTATTACGAGTGTCACAGGGATTAATCTTTTTTCTAAACTACCTGAAATAATAGAAATTGACGGCGCCACACTTATGCATGGGCATCAGTTTCAATGGAACATCAATTGGCAGCCTACTTTCCCTATCTTTAAAAAGCAAATTCTTTTCTTTGGCCATAGCCATGAATCTGGGCTTTACAATAATAATAAAAAAATGCCTATTCACATTACTTTCGGTAAACCGATTGCACTCCAGCAGAAACAATACGGAGTGAATGTCGGCTCCGTTGTAGACCATCGTGAATGGTGCTTATATGATAGCAACAACAAAACAATCACATTTATGTGCGCATTATAAAAAGGGCCTTCCATCATTGGAGAGCCCTTTTCTCAATCAATATAAACTTATAAATTTTGCATTAATGCATATATCGTTTTTTCTCGTTGATTAAAATTTGTTTTAACTCTTTAAGTTTTTCTATAACAACAAAAGATTCACTCGTAATGTCCTTTAAATATTTTTCAGCCTCAATTTTATTGCCACAGTTATATGCCTTAACAGCTCTTTTTGCTATATCGTGAACGTGAACGAATGGTTTTTCTAAATCCATATAAGCACCTTCTTTGCCTAATAGGGCTTTCCCTGTACCATAATACCATTCACCAAGACGTGAATCTTGTGGGGATCCCACATCACTCTCTGTCAATGACTCAAAACCAAGCAATAAGTTATAAATCTTCCAACGCCATAATAAATGGTCAGTAATAGTAAGCTCAATAATATCCTCTTGACTAATAATGAAATTTTTAGAAATCGTAGTCGAACGATAATCGTCAATCATTTTACTTAACTTATAAATAACAGAGCCCGTTTCAAACACAATGTTCTTACTTTGTTCCATATTAACTGTAATATTACGGTTACGCTCTGTAATATCATTCGCTGAAGCTGCTTGCGCTTTAACAGTTGTGGCAATTTCTTCAAATCTCGCACCTTGCTGTTGCAGGTTTTTATTCAAATCTGCTAGCGTATTAGAAATATGTAATGTATCTGTAACCCCTTGATGTAAGTCTTGTGAGAATTGATGTGTTAACGCGCTAATATTATTTGTAATTTGGAGCAATGCTTGTATATCCGTATTAATAGACTGTACAGATGTTTTTGTATCATCAGCAAGCTTACGGACTTCTTCTGCTACAACGGCGAAACCTTTACCCGCTTCACCTGCACGTGCTGCCTCGATCGATGCGTTTAACGCAAGCAAGTTTGTTTGATCGGCAATGCCTTTAATAAGTTCCATTAGTTTCGCTACACTATTTACACGCTCTACCAATTGTTCAATGTCTCCTTGCATTGTCTTTTGACCTTCGTCAGTCGTTTGCAAAATAGAAGATACATGCTGTAACGAATTTAAGTCTTGGTTTAACTCTTTTAATGCTATTCTCGTATGACTAGAAATATCGCCAACTGAGGCTGATATTTCTTCAATGCTCGCATCTAAATCGCGCATTGAATCATCCGCCGCTATAATTTCTTTTTGCTGCACATCTTGGAATTGGACTAATTCTTTAATAGAATCAAGCTGTGTATTATATGTAATAATTTCCCCTAAACCGTTAACAACCGAACCAGCTTGAATTTCGATGTAGGTTTCTACAATAATTTGTTGATCAATTGTTACTAAACTATCATACGCTAACAGTACATCCAGCATTTCTGCCTGATTACGCGATAACTCTTTTACGATTAACGGAATGATTAGTTGGTTAATTAACGTATAAGCTGAAATCATCCAGTTTGGTAATACACCAATACGTGCATGCGTATATGCAATACTCCTTCTTTTAAACACATATTCAAGATTAAGTTCATCTACAAATAGACTGTAGAAATGATTATCGAATAATCCCTTTAAACGTTCTACAGATGAATGCTTGTTAATAACATTCTTGAATTCTGGAATTTCTAATAGGCGATCGTAGAAATTGTCTAAAATATCTTGGCGATTATCTTCGTAAATTTTCCGTAGGAAGCTAACGGATTCCCTTCTAATACGAGACAATGCCAAGAAGTCTAGTTTTTCTTTAAATCGTTCATTTGCTTGAATATCTGATTTTTTCGTTGCTGAGAAATAATCATAGGATTGATTAGTTTTTTTCTTTTTAAACACTTTTTTTCACCCTCCAAAGACATATTGTTTGATAAACACAGCAAGCTTTAACCTTATGTTGCAGGTGTTTAAACACCCTTATTTAAAGTTAAAGCCATGAAAAAACATTTTATAAAATTGTCCTCTCTAAAGAGCAGTTCCCTCCCTTTATCTCAAGTTTAAATATGTACAATTTACTTATAATCCACAACGACATTAACAGTTTTATACATTTATTTATAATTTGTAACATTCACTATGTATAAAGTAACTTTCTAAAAAATAGAACAAATACATTTTACCAACTACCTATTCACAATAATAGAGCAAAATGATTTGTTTATAGAACTGTCCATAATACATACCTATGAACAAATGAGATGGAATCCGTACTCAATCACAGTTTATTAAGATAAATATAAAAACGCCAAAGTCCCTCATGGATTTTAGCGTTTTATAAGCATTAACAATCCGATAACCCCTCGAGTAATTTTAGCATTAGTTCGATTTGCTTACATTGCGTATTAATAATACATTGCAGAATAGGAATTAATTCTTGACAGATGCAAAATCTTAGTACGTTTTGTGCCATTCTTACAGCCCCTTGATGATGTGGAAGCATTTCTCGTATAAAGTTCACATTTATACTGTTTGATATAGGTGCTGAACACATCTCATAAAACATCACTTCAGCAATTTCTTTAAAGCCATACATATAATCATATACTTCATATTCCGAATTTTGAACAATACAGCATCGATTTTGTATTGCTTTCATATTTTCAATACTCTCTTTTTGTTCTGCAATTATATTTTGAGCAAGACACTGTACGTCTAAATTTGTTGTGCATTTCAGAATATTTTCTGACATTTTAATGGCCGCTATTTGGTGCGGAATCATCTGCTTGATAAAATTATCGGAAATACTACATGTTATCGTTATATAGGTCATTCTTTTCATCATCTTTTTTAGGATTCTTTCATATTCCTCTAAGTACGCCTGCGTCACATTACTTAACTCAACCATTTTTTCCATAAGGTCATACGCCCCTTTCAGAATAGTGTATGCCTTATAGGTCGTTGTGCCATAGACGTTTGTACCAGTCGATTCCTAAACCCTACTCACACTTATATGTATCGATACAGTTTTGACAAATACAATGTTTACCCTGACTTTCAACTGGAACAGTTCCTAAAATCCCATTAGGAAATTTTGCCGTGACACACCAACATGCCATTTGCTGATCTGTACCTACCTTACAATGATTATCTCCCCCACAGAGAGGACAATGTTTTTCATCTACTTGCAATTTACTCACTCCTTACTCAAAATCATCTAATTGTTCTTATCCTATTTCTCTACCACCATATCAAACTACGTCTTGGTTTAAAACAACGTATTTTTCTTCCTACATTTAAAGAAGGAGTACGAATTTTTTTATTTTCGCACTCCTCAGCTATTCTCTATTGATTTTTCATCTTCACTTCATCACTTTTGGTATCACTGTATACAGCTGTACCTTTTCCACCGCTTCTTGCCAGCAGTTCCTTCACTTCATTATAAGATAAGCCAGACGCGGCATTTTGTCTTTTCACTTCATTAATGTCGGTGCCGGAAGAAGCAAATTGCTTTTCATTATAATCGTTCATGCTAAAACCTCCATTTCTATAATTCGTCAGGCTGCATTTCGACTAGTTCATCGCCTTCTCGCTTCACCTTTTTATTGAGCTCTTCAATCGGTATGGCATCCACTGTTTGCATATCTTCGTGCAAATCGAAAATACTAATTGTATCCGAATCGACCATGTCTGGTTTGTCTTTACTCGCAAGGTTCAAAAAAATCTTTTTCTCATGCGGTACATTTTCCTTATCCAAAACATCACGCTCCTTTACCGTTAATGTGTGTAAAGGTACGCGTATTATGTGTTGAAGATTACGTTTCACTTTTAGATTTATCAATTCTATGGTATTCAGAAACTTGAATGACCCGGACATTTCTCGTATGCAACTCATGATAAATCCCTCTACTATCTGTAAATGAAATCCACTGATCACGCTCACTTTTAATAAGTGCTTCAACTTGTTTCTGAGACTCCTCATGAACAAACCTTCTGATGTAATGCTCCTCTTCAAAGAAATAAGTTACTTTAAATTCTTTCATGTGTCCTTAACTCCTAATTCGTACAGTATCAATTACGCCTTGGCGTAATTGCGTCCAGATTTTGAATTGTACTTGCACAATTCAAAATCTGTGACATCCACCAGAGGCTTATATTCATTCAGTAGGCGTTTGGACACCTACTGAAAAAAAGCTAGAACAGCATTCATCTCACCATCTATAGAGGTGGGAGTTTTCTGCTGAATGAAGATTAATTTTCATTATCATGTCCAATGATTCTTCGCTTCATACGACCAAAAAATACTACCGAAACTTTCTACATTTAAAGCATAAAATACTGTAAAAACTTGCAATTTTGGAGGTGATAACACTGATTCATACGGTTACAGCAGGTCAAACGTTGTCGCAAATAGCAAGAGATTATCGGACGCCTTTATCCGCGATCATCAGCGCAAATCCAGGCATCAATCCAAATGTCCTTTATATTGGACAACAAATTGTGATACCTGGTTTTCCAAATCCTAATACGATACCCTATCGAATTGAGGTTTCTGTTAACAATCGCTGGTTACGTTTATACAAAGATAACATTCTTCTAAAACAATACCCTATTGCAGTAGGCAGAATGTTGTATGATACGCCAGTAGGCAATTATATTATCATCAATAAAGCACCTAACCCTGGAGGTCCATTTGGTACGATGTGGATGAGTTTATCCAAAGAACACTACGGTATCCACGGAACAAACGACCCAAGCTCCATTGGCCATGCCGTCTCACATGGTTGCATTCGTATGCATAACAACAACGTAGAAGAATTAGCCAGCATTATCCCAATAGGTACACCAGTTTTCATACATCCCTAAGAAAAGCGCATCGAGCCCGTCTGTTGCTGCCGCTACGCTTTCGCACAGAAAAAAGATTTGCACGCGACAAGCGCTGGAGAGCCCGAAGCGACCTCGAGCGTGCGGCGCGAATGCCTAGACATCAAATTAAAAGTTATACTTTTTTATCTTTATAATTAAAATAGCCCAGTTAGCTAAACTGCTAACCGAGCTATTTTTTTATATAATTTCGCCATTAGTATAAGTCAAAGTACTTCAAGAAATACTTATGAATAACATAGCAACGTTAAAGTAGGAGGAAATAATTTTGGCTTCTAAAGAGAATTTATTATCTATTTTCGCCTTAGGTGGCATCAATGAAATCGGCAAAAATATGTATGTGGTGCAATATGCAAATGATTTGATCATTATCGATTGTGGCGCAAAATTTCCCGATGAAAGTTTATTGGGCATTGATTTAATCATCCCGGATATTACTTACTTACAGGAAAATAAAAATAAAATTAGAGCGTTAGTTGTGACACATGGACATGAGGATCATATTGGCGGTATTCCTTATCTCTTAAATAAACTAAACGTCCCTATCTACGCTACACGTTTTACACTTGGATTAATTGAACTAAAACTTAAAGAACATAAACTTTTAAGAGCTACTGAGTTAAAAGAGATACAATCCGATTCACAATTAAATTTTGGCAAATTGGATGTTAGCTTTTTTAAAACAAGCCACAGTATTCCCGATTGTTTAGGCATTGTCTTTGATACCCCCGAAGGAAAAGTCGTTCATACGGGTGACTTCAAATTTGATTTAACTCCAGTAAATAATCAATATTCGGATATTCATAAGATGGCCGAAATAGGGTCACAAGGTGTTTTAGCACTCATTTCTGAAAGTACCAATGCCGAACGACCAGGATCTGCCCCATCAGAACAGTTAGTAGGAGGTCATATTGAAGATGCCTTTGCTCGTGCTACTCGTAAAATCATCATCTCTACTTTTGCCTCAAATGTAAATCGAATTCAACAAATAGTAGATGCCGCAATAAAGGTCAATCGAAAAATAGCATTACTAGGTCGAAGCATGGTGAATGTAGTATCCGTTGCATTAGAACGCGGTTATTTAAATGTTCCTGAAGAATTGCTCCTTGATGCGAGGGAAGTCAAGTACCTCCCTCCTGAAGAAGTAGTCGTTTTATGTACAGGAAGTCAAGGTGAGCCATTAGCTGCACTTGCTCGTTTGGCACGGGGGCAACATCGTGAAGTAAAGGTTTTACCTGAGGATACAGTAATTTTTGCTGCATCGCCCATACCAGGGAATGAGAAGGATGTTTCGCGTATCGTAGATCATTTGTTTAAAATCGGTGCCAAGGTAATTTACGGATCCTCTAGTCATACGGGGATGCATGTATCTGGACATGGCTATCAAGAAGATTTAAAACTCATGCTTACCTTTATGAAACCTAAATACTTCATCCCTATTCATGGTGAATATAGAATGCTACATCTACATCGTTTGTTAGCAGAATCTGTTGGTGTAGAAAAGGGACATACCTTTATCATAAAAAATGGAGACGTAGTCGATATTGAAAATTCAGTAGCTCGCCAAACAAGAAAAATACCAGCTGGAGATTCGTACGTTGACGGTGTGGGCATCGGTGAGGTTGAAGGCATTGTACTGCGTGATCGTAAGCAGCTTTCTGAAGATGGAATGCTCGTAATTGTGTTAACATTAAACAAATCTGACGGTACACTATTTTCTGAGCCTGACACAATTTCTCGTGGTTTTGTATACGCAAGAGATTCTGAAACACTTCTAAGAAAAGTGAATATACTTGTGAAAGAAACTGTTGACGAACTAAAAGAAGTGAGTATCCAACAACCATTTATAATAAAAAAAGAACTAAAAAAAGTTGTTGGTCAATATATATATACACAAACAAAAAGAAAACCAATGCTATTACCGATCATTATTGAAATTTAATAAAAGAGAATGTTTTGAAAAACAATCAAAACATTCTCTTTTATTACGCTTTCTACTTTATCTTAAAATAACAGCACCAAAGTAATAGACTATACTTTTTCACTTGATTTCTCTTTCGTTCCAAAGTAATTCGTACCAACAATTCCTACAATAATAAAGATTGCTCCTATTAGATGGTAAAGATAAAAATCCTCTTTCAAGAACATGACCCCTACCAATATTGTAATAAGTGTCGAAAAATTATTGAACACACTCATTTTTGCTGCTTCTATTTTTGACAAAGCATAGTTGGACAAAAATAAAGTAACAAGTGACGATAAAACTCCTAAATATAAAATAGATAATACGAATTTCATATGCATAAATGGTTGGAAGTACTCAATTAATGTTCCGCTCATGACATGTTGACCAATTGCCATACTATTAAACACAACAAATCCGATAAAGGTCATCATAAAAGTTATGATAATTACTGAATATTGCTGTGTAAGCTTTCTGACAAAAACGTTATAAAGTGCGGATGCTAAAGCTGAAGTTAAAATAAATACACTTCCTATCAAATTAGCTATTTCCGCACCTGCCCCACTCATGATAAATAAATAGATGACACCAAATACTGACAAACTAATGAATACGAGTTGTCCTCGTGTAGCCTTTTCTTTCAATATCACGCTTGCAAGTACTAAAGTAAAAATAGGTATAGCAGCCTGAATAATTCCAGCTTCTGAAGAGGAGATACGAGCTAATCCAGATATTTGGAAAGCAAAAAAAGCAATCGGATATAATAACGCCATGGGTAGGATTTGCAATGCGTCTTTCCAAGTAATATTTAATTGAATTTTTTTCACGCGTAACAAAATAAGTGCACCTATGAAGGCAACGGTAAAACGATGCGCCAGTGTTTCCATCGGACTTGCAACCGTTAAAGTAAATTTGACAAACATAAATGAAAAACCAATAATACATGCATATAAAATTGCTGCGACATATGCCTTTCTTTTCTCTTCCATATCAAATATCTACTCCCTCTATTTTCTTACCTATCAATATTATTTATTGTAGTAAAAGTGCTATATGATTTTCTTTTAAGAGTCTAGGGATAAAAATCTAATATATTCTATTCTGAAAAGCGGCTATTAAGTCGTGTTTCGTCAAACAGCGACACACCTGATTCTCCGACTATTATTAATCAGCAGCATATATTTTTTTTAGGCGATTAATATCTACTTCGAATTTATTATCATACTGTCTCGCTATCGTTTTTACTTGTTCTTTTGGTCCGAAATAAATCACCTTAAAATCATCATTTACATATTGAACGACAAATACCTCATCAAATGCATCAAACGTATTTTGATTCAATGTTATAAAACCATCAGTTTGAGCCGTCGTTTTCACACTGATTTTTTTGCCATTACTTACAACATCAAACCCGTGCTGGTTCGTTTGTCTAGACAAACTCCCTTTTGTGACAATCGCACATAGAAATTCGCCAATCCGCCCAATTAAATGACGTAATTCAGTAGGTTTACAGCCAAGTAGATTCATTTCATATTGTAAAATTTGATTATAATCTTCATAGAGTTTTATGATTTGTTCTGTACTAATCATCTCCATTGCATCACTTACACTGATAGGTTCATTATAAAGTTCTTTTACACCATTTCTCCATTCGCCAACAACGAATTCACCAGTCTGTCCCTGAGGCTTATGGAAAATCAGCCCTGTATAAGCGAAGTTTTCTCCTATGTATTTGTAATTACTTTTTGTAACATATAGAAACAGATGCTTGTTGAAAGTAATCCCTTTATTGTAGCGGTTGTAACAATAATCTGATAAAATCACGCTTTCTGAATTAGTGCCGTACTGTCTTTTTAATTGTGACTTCACTTCCGCTGGTGAAATAATCTGGTTGTCTTTATTCATCATCATTTCTTTAATTTGCTCATAGATTGTCATTATTTGAACACCCTTTCTTATCCATTATTGTTTTATATAGCCAACCTATATCCTCGATGTATCTTAACTATATTTCCAATAAGTATAGCATTCACAATTCCCATATTTTGTCCATAAATAAAAAAAAAACAGCTCTATTTACAGAGCTGTTTTTCATACATTTTTTCACATACCAAACTTCTGTCTATATCCGCACTTCCTACATAATTCTTCGACTGCTTCTCTTCTTGAAAATCCATCAACTATATTATTCGCTCTCTCACCTTCTACAATTTCAGTGAAAGATTTATCATTAACGTTTCCTAGGTTTATGACACCCTCACCATCTAAGCAGCAAGGCACGACTGTACCGTCAACAAGAATTGCCGCTTGGCTACGAAGCGCATGACAAAATCCTTTGCCCTCATCCTCAGGTGCAAGTAAGCTTGGCCATCTAAATTCATGATCTTGGTTTAAGTACACATTGTGCGCAATTTTCACACCTTTACCTGGTTGTACTTTTTCTTCGATCTTATAATCTAAGTCATATTCGTTTTCTAGAATTTCTAATGTTTCGCGATTCCGTCTCGCTGCAAGATCTGTCACATGCTCTTGTTGTAAATTCCATAATCGATACGAAATGATTGTGTTATATTCCTTCGCTTCCCGCACAAAATCTAAAATATCGCCTAAATATTTTTCACGATTTTCTGAGCCCTCATGACCGTCAAAACTATGCAATGAGAAGTTTATTTGACGCAACGCAGGCTTTCCAAGTAACTTTTCACGATTCTTTTTAATCAGCGTACCGTTTGTTGTAATGTTTACTTTGAATCCTTTTTCATGGGCAGCGTCTAATAGTTGGTTGATGCGCGGGTGTAACAGCGGCTCGCCCTTTACGTGCAAGTAGATGTATTTTGTATGTGGTCGAATCTCATCAAGTATTTTGTTGAATTGCTCTACCTTAATCAGTCCTTTTGCACGTTCAGTCGGCGGACAAAAACTACAAGCAAGATTACACACACTCGTAATTTCGATATATACTTTTTTAAATGTTTTCAACGGGTATTCACCAATCCAGTTCTTTAATTATTCAATCCTACTCATTTTAACAAATTTTCACGATGTCGAGCTGATTTTCACAACTCTACCTTACTATAACCAAGCGAATATCTCATCTCTACTAAATTTCTTCATAGTACAGTGGCTACACGCACAAACAAATCTCATTAAAATTAATATTTTAATAGTATACCAAAAGAAAGGAGTGAAAAAACCCGTGTCAGGAAATGAGAGTAACTTAAACAATTATAATTTTAATAAAAGACAAGACAAAAATTGCAATAAAAATCCTCATATAGATGAATTAAATATCACTATTCACATTCATAACACCTTTAATATTGGCAAAAAGGAATATCATATTGAACAAAGAGCAGAGGGCGGCGGACAAATCAATAAAGATGTTGGTACGAATGCCAACCAAGGTGGGCAAAATGCTTTAAACCGCAGCCAAACAAGTAATGAAAAATCTCAATTTGCAGACGGAAATGGCCGAAGTGGCATTGCTGGAGATAATAATGATGAAGCTGGCGGGCAACAAGGAATCAAAGTAAGAGATAGTTTAGTGTTAGACAGCGATATTCATTCATCCTCTAATCATAGCGAGAGTCAAGAAGACCTAATGGAAGATGAGTAAGCTTTCATTCAACAAAATACGCTTCTACAGTAATCACATAACAGAGTATCGATTGTATCAGATCTTCAATCAACCCCTCTGTTATGGTAAGATTTTATCTTCTATCCAATCTCAAATGCAATTCAATATCCTTAGCTCTTGTAGCTTCAATTACTGCTTTCAAAGAAAGAAGTTTTTACTTGTATAAGAATACCTGAAGATTTTTATTTCTATCGATTGTCGCTAATAATACATCCTTAGTATCGACGTGGTATGTTGTTATGATTTCTTGTTTTAGCCAATCCACATTCATTTTTTGATTATTCACTTCATCATAATCAACTTTTCCCTCTTTAATAATGACTGTTGGAAAAGAAAAAGGTGTAGGTGCCAAGTTCATATCTGTTTGTGTCAGTGTCTGATACTGAGGATATAAAAAGCTTGAAATCGATCCATCTGGTTCCCATAAGGCGAGAGCCACCCTTTGAACATCTTCAATTTGTTCTTTTCTTAATTCCGATAATAATAAATCAACTGAAATCCTTGCCTTTTTTAAGTTTTTCGAAATAATTTGACCCTCTTTTATAAGCGGTAGCGGAGAAGGATCTATAAAATGTCTAAAGGAGATCCAGTTGAGGCTCAAGAATACCCCCAATAAATATAAAACAACTAATACAGTCATCGTAATCATGGAACCCTTCATACCTAATCCTTCATCAGATAAGGGGTGAGCAATAATATTCCCAATAGAAATAGCCATTACAAAATCGAGTAATCTCAATTGGGAAATCGAACGCTGTCCCATAATTTTTGCTGCAATGAGTAAAAAGAAAAAAGCGATTATTGCCCTTAAAATCCATTGCACGGCAGTAAGTGATTCTTGTCCATGAAAAAATTCCACCATCACACATCCTTTAAATCTTTGTATTTCCCTATTATCACTATTCACTATACCTTTTTATAGACAATCATTTTTTCAAGAAATATTTCTTAAAACCTAAGAAGGGATCGTCAAAAAAGTCCAATATTGACTTTTTGAAGATCCCTTCTCGCATAAATCGTATACAAGCATCAATTACTGATTTCAGCTTCAGCTACGCTTTTCACACGATCTACAAACTTAACTACTACCTTTTCGCTAGCAAATATTAAAAATAATTTCACCAACCACTTTAAAGGTCGATTAGTCACTGTGTATGTAAATGAAGTCTTGCTTTCATTTATTTTACGTAGTTCATATAAAGCCATAATTTCAAATAAATTAGCGAGTGTGAAACCTACTTTCAGCCTTTTTTTATCAGGTTTATCCAAGTATTCAAAGGTTTCTACATCATATTCTTGAATGTGTTTTCCTTCTTTATACTTTTGACGATAAACACTGCCAACCACTTCTTCAGTAACTTTAACAGGTGTATTTTCCACTATTTGAGGCATAATCTTCTGCATTTCTTCTAAAGAACCATTGAAAAACTTCCAAACATGTTCAATTGGAGCGTTTATTTCAATATTTTTTGTCCATGTTTTCATAAAAAACACCTCTATTTTCAAAAATAAATAATTCTTATTAGTGATTTCCATTAAAGCAGAATTTCAAACAAAATAGCTAAAAAGATTACTATATAGTTTGAAGGAGCTCGTTACATGCCTCTTGGCCTTTTCTACTTAATTTTCTGACGGTAAACAAAATTAAACAGCCAGTCGCCGGTACAATACCGTCAACTGGCTGCAAAATAAGGTGTTTTCTTACTTTATTTAATCAACATTATTACCAAACATATAGGCCAACCAATGCTGCGCTTAATAAAGAGACTAGTGTTCCGGAAAGGATCATCATCCAAACACCTTTGGACAAGTTATCCGCTTGCTCTTTTTTGACAATCCCGTTAAAGCAACCTAGAATCATACCAATCGTAGAAAAGTTTGCGAACGACACTAGGAATGTAGAAAGTACCGCCATCATATGGGGATTGAATGAATCCATAATTGGCACAATTTCAGCCATTACAACGAACTCATTCGTGACTAACTTAGTCCCCATGTACTGAGCTGTTTGGAATGCTTCATCAATTGGCAAACCAAGAAGAAGCGAAAATGGAGTCATGATGACACCCAAAATACTACTTAACGATAACCATGGAGCGAATAAATATAACACTTTGTCTACAAGAGCAGCAAGTGATACAAATGCAATGAGCATTGCTGTAATGATTAAAATTAACTTACCAGCACCAAGAATAGAATCTCCTAAGAAAGAAAAGAAGGGTGGCTTATCTTGTTTGTTCATTTCAAAAATAACGTCTTCTTCTTCTGTTACAACTACTGGATTTAAAATACTTGTAATAATAATCGCATTAATGATATTTAAAGGGATCGCTGTTAATACATACTGTGCTGGTAGCATTTGTATGTATACTCCGATCATCGCTGCAGAAACGCAACTCATGGACATCAGTGATACTGTCAGTAAGCGTGCCTGACTCATTGACTTTAATTGTCCACTCGAAACCGCCAATGCTTCTGTATTACCCAAAAACATCATTTCAATCGCGTAAAACGCTTCAAATTTAGGTTGTCCTGTCAATTTAGAAAGTCCCCAGCCTAACCCTTTAATGATTTTGGGAAGAACACCAAAATACGTAAGGATATCAAACAGTGGCACAACAAGTAGTATTGGCATTAAGGCACTAAATACCATGTCCATATTTTCGACATTTACCATGCTAGCAAAAGCTAAACCAATACCTGAATAAGCAGTGTCTATTAACCAACTAAAACCTAGTGCAGCTTGTTCAACTAGCCATCTCCCCAACGGAAAGGCAATTAATAACCAAGCCAAGAAGGCATTGAATAACACTAAAATACCAGTAGCCTTCCAATTGATTTTCTTTTTGTCCTTTGAAAACAAAAAGGCAATACCAATAAATGCAAATATACCAAGGATGTTAATAATCAGATATATGCCCATAATTTACTCCTTCGATAAGTTCAAACTCTTAACAATCCAAACATAGCAACATGATAATCTTGTTATCTAAAAGTCTAACATTTCTTATACTCGGCCTCCGTAAAATGATAACGGTAAATGTTTGATGTGTTTGTGAAAAGTATGTCCTTTAATTTCTTCTTTCGAATTATAATACTTTTTTGATAAACATAGCAACTTACCATTCAATTAAAATAGATTTTTTAAACTTTCTGTGTACGGCGCGTTAATAATTCCTTTTTCTGTAATAATAGCTGTGATTAAATCATTCGGCGTCACATCAAATGCAGGGTTAAACACTTTCACACCATTTGGAGCGGTTTGTTTACCGAAACCACAAGTGATTTCTTCAGCTGAGCGCTCTTCGATTGGTATATCAGCACCCGTTTTTGTTTCCAAATCAATCGTTGATAATGGACTAGCCACATAAAATGGAATATTATGCTTTTGTGCTAATACGGCTAAACCATAAGTCCCGATTTTATTTGCTGTATCTCCATTCGCTGCAATACGATCACAGCCTACAATTACGGCATCTACTTTTCCTTGTTGCATCACCATAGCAGCCATGCTATCCGTTATCAAAGTTACATCGATATCTGCTTGCATAAGCTCCCATGCTGTTAATCTTGCACCTTGTAACAATGGTCTTGTTTCATCAGCAAATACACGAATATCCATATTTTTTTCCTTAGCAAGATAAATTGGCGCAAGCGCTGTTCCATATTTAGCTGTCGCAATTCCCCCAGCATTACAATGTGTTAATAGGGTCATTCCATCTTTTAAAAGTGTTAAGCCATGCTCTCCAATGCTTTTACAAATTTCAGCATCATCTTTCTTAATTGCATCCGCTTCATTCAATAAAATTTGCTTTATTTCAGCGACTGGCTGTTCCTTATTTGCAACAAGCGTGTTCTTCATTCGATTTAATGCCCAGAATAAATTAACTGCAGTGGGACGTGAAGAAGCAAGATACGCTGAGATTTCTTCGTACTTAGCTGCGAATGACTCATAATCATCTTCCTTCACTTGGCTTGCTCCAAGTGCTACTCCGTACGCTGCTGCGATTCCAATCGCTGGTGCTCCACGGACTTGCAACTGAACAATAGCATCCCATACATCTTTTACAGAATCGATTTCAAGATAAACTTCCTCTAGCGGTAGTTTTGTTTGGTCAAGTATAATTATTTTTTCGCCGTTATATGTAACTGATTCTATATTTCTCATGAAACCTCATCCTTTATTTAAATATTCAGTAAATTAAAACCCCTATTATAGTCCTAATTTTTCCTTCATCTCATTTATCGCTGACTCATGAACAATGTGGACTTCACCAATTGATTTTGCCATATGATAAATTTTCGCTGAATCCTCTAAATAGACAGCTTTCATATAGGCTTCATCCAACGTTTTACCAATTGCAAGTGCGCCATGATTTGCCAGTAGACACGCTGTTGTTTGTTTTTTCAATAAAGTTTCAGCTGTAACATCTCCTAACTCTTTAGAGCCAGGCATTGCAAATGGAGCAAGTGGTACTTCTCCGCCAAGCAGTACCATCTCAATCAACACTACCGGAATCGATTGATTGAGGACTGCAAAGGATGTTGCATACGGCGAATGCGTATGTGCAACCCCACCCACATCTGATATTTTTTCATAAATACTTAGATGCATCTGCCATTCAGAAGATGGCGGCTTAGTGCCAGACAGAATATTTCCATTAAAATCAATAACAGTAATATCCTCTGGCACCATTGTTTCATAAGCTGCACCACTTGGAGTAATTGCCATCACTTTTAAATCTCTGTCAACTGCACTGAAATTACCGCTAGTTCCAGCCATCAAGCCAGTATTATAGGCTTTCAAGGCATTCTCATGAACCGTTTGTTTTAATTCACTATACATTTTGAGGTTCTCCTTACCTTCTACGAACCAAATGAAACTTCATGATGTTATTAACTATAAGACTTTTCCCATAAAAAACGGGCTCATTCATATTTGTATAAAAGATTTGTTCCAATACTTGAAGGGCGTCATTTTCTAAAATAGCAAGTTTATCTGCAACACCCGCCGAAGCATTTTCAGCAAAAATATTACATTGAGAGCTAAATATAGGCGTACCTTGAACATTACTAAAATAATTCAGAAGAGAAGCATCCGCATACATGGAGTGAAAATCTTCACATACATACTTCTCAGGAATGTAAATATAGTCCAAAGCAAATGGTTTTTTGTCTGCTGTACGTATGCGCTCAAAAAACATTAAATTATCCGTTTTATCTAAGCCTAGCATTTCACGTATTGAATCATCTGTACATTTACATAGTTCAGTTGTACCTATCGTCCCAACTGAATAGTTTTGTGCTTTGACAAGGTCTGTCATGCTATCTAGTCTCTCAAGACCCGTTGAAAGCATCGGTGTTTTAGAAATAACAAACGTACCAACACCATGCTTTCGCAAAATGTAACCTTCTAATTCCAACTTTTGAAGGGCCTCTCTCAATACAGGGCGACTTATATTTAATTTGTTTGCGAGCTTTTGTTCAGCATCTAATTTTTCGCCAACTTTAAGAACATCATTTTCTATTAGTTCGATAATTTTTTTAAAAGCTATAGATGATAATGATTTTTTTTCAATTCCAATATCTTTCATTTGTATTCCCCCTAAGACATCTATCTTACATCATACTATTGTTAAATAATACATGACAACATATGCCATAGGAGGTCACTCATTACAGATTGATAAATGTATCTAACGCAATATCAATTTCTGCTTGAATCGCAGCATTAACGACATCTTTATGCGGATTATAATCATTCATATCCGCAAAAGCATAGCCATCAAGTGCAAAAATCCCTACTGCTGATACACCTCGTAATCTCGCAATAACATATAAAGCCGCAAGTTCCATTTCTGCACCAAGAACACCTGATTCTTTATATAACATATGTGGTATTTCAACTGGACCAGCATAAAACGCATCTATTGTAGCGATTGTTCCTAATCCATATGTAACATTCGCCTTTTTTGCACATTCTTCTAATTTCAGCAACATTTTAAAATCTGCAACTGCTGGTACACCTTCTGGAACGAGCTGTCTAGTTAGCCCATCTGCTCGCACAGCTGAATCAGCAATAATTAAACTACCTGGTGGTAATGCTTCAGTGTATGACCCGGCCGTACCTACACGAATAATTTTTTTTGCTCCTGCTTTAATTAATTCTTCAAAGCATACCGCAGCTCCAGGAGCACCAACGCCGTGTGAGGCTACTGTAATTTTTTCACCTTTATAATAACCATTAATGATTCGATATTCCCTGGAATAAGCTATTTCCTCAGCATGATCCAATCGCTCACCAATCACCTTTGCTCGATTTGGACTTCCACAAACGATGACTTTTTCCGCAATAGATCCTTCTTCAACTTGGATGTTTGGCAACATTTTCCCTGTGCTCTCCATGAATTATCACCTCGTTATTTGTTAAGAGGTTTGACCTCTTAACGACCATACTACATATCTATGTAAACGTTGTCAATGTCATTTCAAAAAATTATAATAATATAGTAAAATTTCACGCGAATTTAAAAGCAACAAGAAACTAATGGGTGCATTCAATAAGATAGTGTATAACAAAAAAAAAAATCAGCCCTTATTACTTAACGTAATAAAGACTGATTCTTATTCAATAGTCACTCTACTCTCTATATCAACTGAGTAAATTTTTAAATAGTGCGCTTATAATTCTTTTTACCGTCATACGAGTAAAGAGTTTGCTTTTCCTCATTATATGTTTCTACATGGACAGGGCGCCCCCACAACTGATAAATATACTTTAGTACATTTTCTAAATAGTGTGGATCGAGTTCCATCCCTTCATAGCCATGCACTAAATACAATTCACCATTTCGTAAGTAATCTCCATTGACCACTTCAATGTATGGAAACCCTCCATTTACCCGCATCGATACAAGTTGATCACGGACTTTTTTATAATCTTTATCTGATATCTTATATTCATTGCCCTTTTTCTCAAATAAATAAAGGTCTTCCTGTTTTACTAAATCCTTTGTTAAATAGTTTCTGATAAAGGAAATATCCGATTCAACCTCACGGACTTCAAACATTTTCTCGCGACCTGAGTTTGGTTTAACCCCTAATTTTAACATCTCTTTATTTGGGTTATTATATCGCTCCTCAATGTCTTCAAAGATTTTTATACCCAAGTAATAGGGGTTAATGGATGTTTTTGATGGCTGCACAACACCGGCATTTAACTTCGCATATTCAATCGTTTCAGACGTTGTTAACTTGAGTTCTCTCATAATACGCTGATGCCAGTATGAAGCCCAACCTTCATTCATAATTTTTGTTTCTAATTGTGGCCAAAAATACAACATTTCCTCACGCATCATCGTTAAAATATCTCGTTGCCATTCCTCTAGCTCTCGACTATGCTGCTCGATGAATAGTAGCAGATCCTTTTCTGGCTTTGGCGGAAACTTTTTTATTTTTTTCCATAATGGCTTTGGTTCAGTTTCTTTTTGATCCAACTGCCAAAGATCATCATATACAGTTTTTTGTTCAATAATTTCTTCTTCGTCCTCTTCATAATCGCTCGCTAGCATCTTTGGCCGGATGATGGATGGATCAATATGTTCTTGAATGGCTAACACTGCATCTAAAAATTGTTCTACTTCATCCTTACCATAGAGCATTTCATAGTGTGCAATTCGTTCAGCTGTTGCTGTCATGCTCTCAACCATGTCTCGCCTTGTATTGGAAAAGCGAATATTGTTTTTAAAGAAGTCACAGTGCGCTAGTACATGCGCAATAATCAGCTTATTTTGTATTAACGTATTTGTATTAAGTAGAAACGCATAACAAGGGTTAGAGTTAATAACTAGCTCGTAGATTTGACTTAAACCAAAGTCGTATTGCAGCTTCATTTTATGAAATTGTTTCCCAAAGCTCCAATGGGAAAAGCGTGTCGGCATTCCATATGCACCAAACGTGTAAATAATATCTGCAGGACATATTTCATAACGCATTGGATAAAAGTCTAAACCAAATCCTTCAGCAATTTCCGTAATCTCAGCTATTACACGGTGAAGCTCTTTTTCCATTTATCTAAATCCCTCCCGCGTCTATTATTAAGGAATAAGTTCTCGACGATGCTTCGCCCAAGATTAAACCTCTGCTTTTTGGAAAAAGCTTTTTAACGCTTCGTATACGTCACTTTTTTGTTTTAGAATATAATGTCGAAATTTTGGATTGTCGATCTTCTTATACGTATTCATTAACGTGGAGTAACGGCTATGTTGATTTACCTCTCCATAGCCAAACATACTAGAAATCCCCATTAATTCCTGAACTAATTTCATACATTTCTCATTGTCCATGGACATGTTTTCTCCGTCCGAAAAATGAACTGGATAAATATTATAACGAACTGGATTATATTTTTCCTTAATCAGTTCTAATGCTTTTACATAAGCAGACGAACAAATGGTTCCTCCGCTCTCACCTTTTGTGAAGAATTCTTCTTCTGTCACAACTTTCGCTTCCGTATGATGCGCGATAAATTCAATTTCAACTGTTTCATATTTAGAACGTAGAAATCTTGTCATCCAAAAGAAAAAGCTTCTTGCACAATACTTCTCAAAATTCCCCATCGATCCACTTGTGTCCATCATCGCAAGGACCACTGCTCGCGATTCGGGTTTTACAACCTCATCCCACGTTTTAAAACGTAGATCGTCATTATGAATAGGTGCAATCTCTGCTTTACCTTTCATAGCATTTCGTTTAATAGCAGTTAAGATTGTTCGTTTTTTATCGATATTGCCCATAAGTCCTTTTTTGCGTATATCATTGAATTCGATTTTTTCTGTTGTGATGTCCGCCATTTCTTTCTGTTGCAAGTTTGGTAACTCTAATTCTTTAAATAAAACATTCTGAACTTCCTCAAGACTAACTTCTGCTTCATAGTAGTCTTTCCCAGCCTTGTCACCCGCTTCTTTACCTTGCCCCGGCGCTTTATTCCCCTGACCCGGTTCACGGGCCACAACATCGCCTACTTTGCTATCACCTTGTCCTTGACCAACATGCTTTGATTTATCGTAGTTATAACGAATTTTATATTCATCTAAAGAACGTATTGGAATTTTGATAACATCTCGCCCGTTCGACATTACAATACTTTCTTCGCTTATTAAGTCTGGTAAATTATTTTTTATAGCATCTTTTACTTTATCCATATGACGCTGCTGGTCTTGGTACCCTTTACGATGGAGGGACCAATTTTCCTGAGAGATGACAAAACGTTTATTCTGATTTTCAGTCATTTTTATCCTCACCCATCTTTAACAGAAAATTTTTAAAAAACTTACAAACGACCTGAACCTATAATTGTAAATATTCACACCTTTTTGTTTCGTAACCAAAAGTCAGGGATGACATTTGATTTAAAGAGCGTATTGATTTTAGATTGTTTGTTGATTGGAGTGGAGACTGGGCGACTCCTGGGGGATTAGCGTCCTAGATGAGACCCTGGAGCGAGCTTGCGAGTGAAGCGGCTCATCGGACGCCCCCCGGAAAGCGCCCAGCCGGAATGGAAATCAACCCCCAGTTATGCTGATGAGCCCACTTTTTCTATCCTATGCGAATCTAGTGAATTATTTAACTTCTTTTGAGAAATAAAAAAGGAGTGCCACCCAATATTAATTGGACACTCCTATTTACTAATTAACGATTCAATAAGCTACCTACGTATTGTAATAGCTCATTGGCAGAAGTTGAATTATAGCCATGCTCATCAATAAGCCTTGCAACAACATCGTTAATCTTTTTAAGTTGTGACTCATCTGGCATTTTAGACGACGTTGTAATTTTCACGACATCTTTTAAATCGGCAAACAATTTCTTTTGAATTGCTTCTCGTAATCTTTCATGAGAATTGTATTCAAATCGTTTTCCTTTCCTTGCATATGCCGAAATTCGGATTAAAATTTCCTCACGAAATGCCTTTTTCGCATTTTCTGAAATACCAATTTGTTCTTCAATAGAGCGCATTAATTTTTCATCTGGGTTCATTTCTTCCCCAGTTAGCGGATCACGGATTTTATTTTTATTGCAGAAAGCCTCCACATTATCGAGATAATTATTCATTAATGTTTTTGCAGATTCTTCATACGAATACACAAACGCCTTTTGCACTTCATTCTTCGCAATTTCATCGTATTCTCTTCTGGCAACTGCAATGTAATTCATATATTTTTCTCGGTCTTCCTGAGAAATCGAAGCATGTTGATCGAGCCCATCCTTCAACGCACGCAGTACATCTAAAGCATTAATAGACGGTACTTCTTTTCGAATGATGGCTGAAGAAATCCGATTAATGATATAACGTGGATCAATACCGTTCATACCTTCATTCAGAAACTCTTTCTTCAATTCCTCTACGTCCACTGAGTTAAATCCTTCAACACTTTCTCCATCATATAGACGCATTTTCTTCACTAAATCCACGCCTTGTTTTTTTGGAACCTCAAGTCTTGTCAACACAGAGAAAATGGCTGCAGCCTTTAATGCATGTGGCGCAATATGCACATGTGCAATATCGCTTTCATTAATCATTTTTTTGTAGATTCGCTCTTCCTGACTGACTTTTAAGTTATACGGAATCGGCATCACGATAATCCGTGAATGTAAAGCCTCGTTCTTTTTATTGGAAATAAAGGAGCGATATTCTGTTTCATTCGTATGGGCAACAATCAACTCATCGGCACTTATCAATGCAAAGCGTCCAGCTTTAAAATTCCCTTCTTGCGTCAAAGATAATAAGTTCCATAAGAATTTCTCATCTAATTTAAGCATTTCTTGGAACTCCATCATACCTCGATTGGCCTTGTTTAACTCCCCATCAAAACGATAAGCACGAGGATCCGATTCAGAGCCATATTCAGCAATCGTTGAAAAATCAATACTTCCCGTTAAATCTGCAATATCTTGTGATTTCGGATCAGAAGGTGTAAATGTTCCAATCCCCACACGTTTGTCTTCCGAAAAGATAATACGCTCAACCATGACATTTTCAATACGGCCATTGTATTCATCTTCAAGTCGCATCGTATTTAAAGGAGATAAACTACCTTCTATTCGTATACCATACTCTTCAAAGAAATCCTTACGTAAATGATGTGGAATTAGATGTAATGGATCTTCATGCATCGGACATCCCTTTATAGCGTAAACTGCACCTTCGTCTGTTCGTGAGTATTGCTCAAGCCCTCGTTTTAGCAATGTCACAATCGTCGACTTACCACCACTCACTGGCCCCATTAATAATAAGATTCTTTTTCGAACATCTAATCTTTTTGCTGCAGGATGGAAATACTCCTCCACAAGCCTTTCAATTGCTGTTTCAAGCCCAAATATTTCTTGACCAAAGAAACTATACATTTTCTGTTCGTCTCTTTCACCTAATCCAGCGCTCTTAATCATATGGTACACGCGAGAATGCGCTGTTTGAGCAATTTCAGGTCTTTCTCTCACCATGTCTAAGTAATCCGCAAATGTACCTTCCCACTTCAACCTATCTTCTTCTTCACGGTAGCTTCTAAGCTTATTTAAAATGTCGATAGCCTTCCCTCCATTCAGGGCTTGTTTTCTATCATAGTATGAAACTAGAAAAATTATGATACCTAATACTTTTTGTATTCCTAAATAATTTCTACAGAAATGTCGAGAATTTTCTTCCTCTTGCATCCGCAAATCATCTTCATTTCAAATTCCACAACTTTAAAAACTTCCATTCAACATTCCATTGGGACATTGTTGGCTGAACAACCTCACCAAGAAATGTTTCCCTTTCTAAAAATGCACCCTATAAAGTAGACGTTTGAACTGTCTACTTTATAGGGTACATTTTACTTTCGGTTGCCATTTTTTATGTTTACTTTTTATTTCTTCTAATTCGTTCTAATAATAAACCGTCTGTCTTATTGTTTTCGCCTATGACAAAGTCTGTCATATAATACGTTAAATAATCTCCAAAATGATTATTTGTATGGACTAAAAGCTCATCAACATAATAAGCACCATTTTCGATATCATCTAATAATAGGACAGCCAAAGATGCATAAACACCGCATGCAACTTGAAAATACGTTGCATTCGTCTGATACTTCGAGAAGATATCTTCATTTTTCAATACGTTATACATATACTTTTCCCTATCGTTATATACGAGAAGTACACCGCACAAATCTTCGCCTTCTAATGCCCCATCCATAGGGTCAAGTACTTTCATTTCAAAATCCCATAACTTATCTACATCCTCAATATTCGTAAGGATTAGTTCCGTTGTATGATCATTTATTTTGTATAAAAATCCACTTTCCATGTTATACAATTTCCCTAAGGTATATACTTCTTCATGTGGCATTAAGCTGCCATAAAATTGTTTGTCCCCCAATGTAACCTTAAACTCTAGATCATAAACATTTTCGTATAAGAACAGCGGTGTTTTCTGACTCATAAACATCGGATAACTTAAAATCGCCTCATCTAAAAAACATTCTGGCGACCAAGTTGTATATATAGTATTCTTCTTTGCTTTTTTCTTATCCTTATAAAAAGAGGAATCATGTTCCACTATATAACAAGCAAGTGGTACCTCCTTTGTTGGTTCTTTTTTTAGTAATTCAATAGCCATCCATTGTACAACACCTGGATTCATGCCAGAGCAAATAATTGAAGCTGAGTTTGAAATACTATCCTTATGTTTTTCTAAATGCCGTAGCCTTTCTATTAAACCAAATCCTTCAAATAACTCTTCGTTTTCATCAATATAGGGATTTTCTAATGCGGTATTCACATAATCAACACCTAATTGATCACAGCATTGCATCATTTCTACCGTATCTGCCCACGATACATCAATAACTACAGTAGTATTTGTTTTTTTCAGATGTTCAATTAGCTTTTTACTCTCAGTTAAGTCAAATTGATGAAATGCAAATTGATTTTTTAAATTAGTAAAATGTTGTTCAAAATATGCTTTGTCCACTTGCTTCTTGTCTATTAAATGGATCAAGCTGTTTTCGATAACGGCATTTAACGGGTCATACTTGTCTTGAACCGATTTATTTAGTACTGAAAGGATTGCTTTTGCTACACCGCCAGAACTACCTAGAATCGTGATGGAATTGCTATATTTCATCATGTTATCACCTCACTTTCTTCTTACTAGCATATGAAGTAGAAAACGGTGAACGTAGGTATATAACAATTGATACTAAAATTACTAATCACTAGATACAGGTCAAAGTCCGCTTTAATGCTCAGTAGATAAACTGGACTTATGAAATATAAAATTTCGGTTATTCTAATCCTAGAAGAAAGGAGGTTAAATATTGGCTCGAAATCTTATTCCCTTCCTAGCATTTACCATGTTGTGGAATGCTTCTTTTTTCACCACCGCATCAGCAAATGAAGAACCCTCAAGGGAAGAGATACTACAGCAGCGTATGACCTATTTTGTACAATTTGAAGATCAACTTGTCCCATGGTACTCTTTAGCTGCAATAGATCAATATGAACGAAATATACAGTCCGTTCGTTCAGATATTCCTAAACGGGATGGCATGATTGCCATACAATTTTCGGACGAATATTGGTCAGGAGCATTGAATCCATCTAGCCAAGATACATCGCCAGCAACAATTGACTTTTTTGGAGGCATGGGTCTTGATGGAAATGGTGATGGAATTGCCAATCCAAAAGACGATGTAGATGTGATGTTCACAATGGCAAATTATTTAAGCAGCTTCGGATCGAAAGAAGAAGATTACAAATTAGCCTTATGGGAATATTACAGAAGCGAAGAAGCGGTAAATCAAATTATGACCATTTTTAAGCTTTACAAACATTTTAAAACAATGGATTTAGATGCCCACACATTCCCTATTCCAGTTCGCGCTGATTATAGCTACAGAGGGACTTGGGGTGCCAATAGAGGTTGGGGTGGACGAAGAATCCATGAAGGTACAGACCTTTTTGCCGGCTATGGCACACAAGTAGTTTCAACCTCTTATGGTGTTGTCGAAGTAAAAGGCTGGAATCAGTTCGGTGGTTGGCGTATCGGTATACGCGATAATCACAACTCGTATCATTATTATGCCCATCTTGGTAGTTATAATAAGGAAATTAAAGTTGGTGATGTTGTAGAGCCTGGTACGCTACTTGGCTATGTCGGTAGTTCTGGTTATGGTAAAGAAGGAACGTCTGGCAAGTTCCCACCTCATCTTCACTACGGCATCTATAAATTCAACGGACGTACGGAATGGGCTTTTGACCCTTATCCGTCTCTTTTGCAATGGGAAAGACAAGCTAAAAAGGCTAAGCAATAAATTTAAAACGACGAGCAACTATAATGTATAGTCACTCGTCGTTTTAATTTGAGATAAATTTTGTTGTACTTTCCTCTTACTGCCCACATCGTCTAGTGATTGATCTCTTTCAGGAAATTTGGTGAATCATTTCTAAGCAAATTTCTTGTTACAATCGTTAGAGTTTAGATAGAGCCAATGGATTTGATAATTTAAATCTAAAAAAATTCTAACTATGAAATAATTCTAATTTTATCTATAATTGTAATAATAAATACATTTTCAAATGGAGAATGGATATGATTGTGAGAACAAAACCTTTAAAGATTAAGCTTAAACAAACACAAAATCCTCTCGAAGATTTTATGCACTTAAATCATTATGCTGCAAATATGGAGGTCCTTTTTGTAAGATACATTGGTATTCCTGATTCCACCGAACTTTATAACGAGAATATTCTTAAAATAGACCAATATTTTTCTTCAAATTTATCTACTACACCATACTTACGATTACATGGACTTGAGCCAATATCAAATAAAAATGATATTAATAGATTATCAATCATTTGGGACAGTTGGAAGGATATCTTTAACAATCCAATCACTGACCCTAATTCGCTTTATCAAACACCCCTGTGCACTCAATTAGATAACGAAACACTTGAATGGACTAAAAAAAACACCTTTGTAAAAATTCTTTCAATGTATAAAAATGCAAATCCGAATTCAAATACAACGCTACAAAAAAACTTTGTTATTAAATTTTCGCATTGGATAGATACCTACTTACCAAAGCTTTTTAAACCTACTGGCATATCTCCAAAAGTCATTTTTATCGGAGATATTAAACACCATGAATTATTATTTTTATATTTCTTATCTAGACTTGGCTGTGACATTTTCTATATGAATCCGAAAGAGGATATCGCCAATTTGTATCCTGACGTAGAAACATACTCAACGTTATATAAGTGCAGCGCCCTATATTCAGGTAGCATCACAATTCCTGAATATACACCTGCACCAAATTTAGAGCATACTCCCATGCCTCCTACACAGAATGCAATTTCTCAATCCAAGATATCTAAGCCTACCAAACAGCATCAAAGTCGACCTCTGGCTGAAGAATTTAGTTATGAGCAGTTGGCTGGTCTATCAAACTCTGTTGTCATGATTAAAGTTTATGATGAAGAAAATACTATTTTGTGCGGTGGCTCAGGTGTTGTCATCCATAGCAGTGGATATATTTTAACGAATCTACATGTGGTTGCGGGTGGCCATTATTATTCAGTACTCTATGAAAATGAAACGGAAGAACATTTTACAGATAAACTCATTAAATATCATCAGCTATATGACTTGGCGATTATTAGAGTTGATAAAAACTGCTCACCCCTCACTATTAAAACTGACGATCATTTAGTTAGAGGGCAGAAGGTTGTTGCCATAGGTAGTCCTTTAGGGTTATTCAATTCTATCTCTGATGGTATTGTTTCCGGTTTCAGAGAGATTAATAATATCCCTATGATTCAATTTACTGCTCCAATTTCTAATGGAAGCTCAGGTGGTGCACTGCTAGATATGTATGGGCGGTTAGTAGGTTTAATTACTGCTGGATTTGATAAAGGGCAAAATTTAAATTTAGCAGTGCCTTCGGAAAAGATATTTCAATTCGCTGAAAACTTTATTGAACATATGAACTAACTTATTGTGCTATCTACAACCCAACTCCTATTCCAATTACACAACACAAAGAATCCCCCCAATTGTTTGAAACGCATCTAACAATTGGAGGGACTTCTCTTTACCATTCACATTTTAATTTTACTACTCTTAACGATCTCGATTTACTATATAATTCATAAAATGCTTCAGGAAAGTGGTATTGTGTGAGACTCCTTGTAGTGCTTCTATTGCCATACAGTAATGGTCCCACATTTCTTTTTTGGCACCTTCTTGACCTAAGATGGATACGAAAGTGGAGCTGTTGTTTTCTGCATCCTTGCCTATTGATTTTCCGAGTAAATTAGTGTCTCCTTTCACATCTAGGAGGTCATCTTTAATCTGAAACGCAATGCCAGCATGTCGTGCGAATTTTTTTAAGGCTTCAATCTCAGCTTCTTTTGCCTGAGCCAGAATTGCAGGCATTATTAGTGAAGCTTCGAATCCTATCCCCGTTTTATAAAAGCACATCATATTTAGTTGCTCTAATGTTAGTGGTTTTCCTTTGGAGCCCAAATCCATCGCCTGTCCCCTACACATATCCCCAGTCACCTGAGCAGAATATTGAATTATTTTTAGTACAGTCTGCGAATCAAATTGATCCAGAGACGCTTGTTCCTCAACCGCCTTCTGCATCAAAAAGAGACCCGTTAATTCTGCAATAGCACTGTTATATACTTGATGTAAAGTTGGACGTCCTCTACGAATAGTTGCATTATCTTGGGATGGTAGATCATCGAAAATTAAAGAGGCTGTATGCATATATTCCAATGATTTTAGTAGCGGTATAATTGCTGACTCATTTAGTCCATATGCTTTTACCCCCATGAACCAAGTTATTATTGGTCTCAATCGTTTACTATTACCCTCTAAAATGTAATTTGCCGCATCAATGATTGGCTCTTCTACCAAAAATGCTTGCTCTTTTTGAGGAATACTTAAGATGTTGTTCATCTGAATGCGTAAAGAAGCAATCGTGTCTAAAAAGTCTTCTCGCTCCTCACGTTCATTTTTCAATATCGTAATGATGTGATCACGAAGCAGTTTATCAAAGAAATCCACATCATCTGCTTTACGAACCATGTTTTGAATAACTTTGTTGAATTTAGGATCTCCAGAGGCAAATAGCTCCATCACTTCATTATATTTTTCGTTACCCATTCGTTCTTTAAATCGTTTCAGGCCGTTTATAGCACGATCCAAAATCACCTCACAAGCTTTTGTATCTGAGTTGTATACGTTATGAATCAGATTGGCGATAACTGTCCAGTACAATTCAAAAGGGTTTATAAGATCAGGACGCTCACCATGATATTTCATATAGTACGTATAAGGAGTTACCGCGCCAACTTCCATGTCATCAAACATATCTGCAAAATCATCTGCTAGCTGATTGTAAATACCATATAAAAATGTTCGATTGTCAAAGCCCTCGTCCTCAGGAGCGCTAATTAATGAACGGGTAATTAATCGTGAAGAAGACGATTTTAAAATAATCGGTATAAATAATTCTTCATTGGAGTAATTTGCATGTGAAAGATCCTTTACTCGGTCCACGTCCTGCGCATTAAAAAATACATAAGATTGCTCGAAAAAACTTTTTAATGTCTCTGGTAGCTGGTGGGATTTAATATACTCGAAGGCTTCCCGTAGCTCGGAATGAATAAAGCTGATAAGCTCTACGTTTCCACCAGTCCAATCACCCAATTCTGGTACAGATCCTGTTGTGAGTGTGATACGTATTAAATCGGAATATTTTTTTTTCTCTTCAACAGATAATACATTGGCATCTAGAAGGTCGTCGACGAAAGGATACGTCAGACCATAGGAGTATCCTAATCGAATCGCTTCATCTAGCTTTTGAGTACGTTCTTTAGGAGATACCTCATCTCCCATTTCCTCAACGACATGTAGTATTACCCCAGCAATGATTTTAATAAGTTTCCGCTGAGCGTGCACAGCATCCATCCCGTCTGGAATATTAGTGGAGACAGTATTTAGTTTGTTCATAACCCAAATCATAGCGGACTCAATACCTTCTTTTTGAGCCAGCCTATACAATTTAGGCACACTAAACATCTCAATGTCTTCTTCTCGATCTGCTGTCAGTTGTTTTTTTAGGGTTTCAACTACATCCCTAATCTTTATCTGTGTATCAGGTGTGTCCAACGCTTTGCCCAAATCTCGCATAAAAATATAGGAGATGCTACGATCCAAATAATCATCTAATTTCCCTGTGTAATTCAACCATTTAATATAGTTGTGATATCCTTTTGGACTCGTTTTTTCCTTACCACGCGAAAAAAAGGTAAATAATGATCGAGGTTGAATATGCTGTTGTTTCCACCCTTGTATATCTTTTGTTAAGGTTGGGCCATAGTTTTTTTGCTGGACCTGTTCGTAAAGTGATGCAAAATAATGAGCAGCTCTCTGCTCCTCTTGCCGATAGCACCCATCAGCATTTATTAGTAATGTTTCATTCATTCTATAACTCACCTTTACTTGTTGGTCTCTTTAATTAAATCCAGTTTAAATAATCTAAAAGATTAATATTTCCTTTTATCATAGCTGATATTTACCTACCTTGTCTTTAACTTCTAACCTTACAGCCATTTATCCTCTAGCATTGATTAAAAAACATTAATTTTGTATTTTATGCATAGAAAAAGCCCTATACCATAGTAAAGGACAGTTTGATGGGACATAATTAGATTTATTTCTCATTAATAGCATTGAAATTGCGTTAACGCCATTGTCTCACTGGCACTCTTTCAAGGCGCCTAATAATAACACTTATCTTTTGATACCATTCATTACAGTTTTTAAATGCTTCCTCATATTCCTCAGAGTCTTTGGCAATCGCATCTTCATTTTCCATAAATACATATTCTACGATAGGTTCCCCTAAATCATCGACTACCATTTTTAAGCTTAGCTTTTCAACAGTTTCTTCTTCACCTTCTTCGTCTTCTTCATCGTCTGACTCTACAATGTAAACGACAGAACTTTCCTCACTATCAGGCAATGTGCTACCTAGTAGTCCTTCTTTGGGATACAAAGAAAGGATAGCTTCATCTTCTTCAATAGCAGCTTCCAGTATTTGATTGAATGTATATTCTTTTATCTCAAATTGAGGATGATCTTCTTCTCTTTTTACCATATAGAATTTCTTTGTATCTTCATTTATTAACAATGCGCTTAAATAATCCGTGGATAAGAAATGTTGAGTATGTGGAATTCTTGCAAGTGCTTCTTCACTAATCCTTCTTCTTTCAGCATCTTTTCTAGCAGCTTGGTTTCTTCTCTCTATATTCGCCCAGATAAACATTCCGAGTGCGATGATAATACAAATACCAGTTACTATAGTGCTTTTCACTAAATATGCTATAACAATCCATATAATACCTATGACATATAGGAGTACGATTATGTCCATTTACATACCACCTTGTAGATCTATATTCGATTGAAAGCTCAACCATTATAGAAATACTATTCGTCAGCTGCTATTTTTATTCTCTTTAAAAAATTGATTTGTATACATTAACTTGCGAAATGTTAGAAAAGGTAATAACGAGATACGACTTAGTTTTGAATAAGTGTAAATACCAGATAAAAGCTTTTGATTAGCACTTACTTATAGTTAAGTCGTATCACAATCTTGCATAGTCAAGAAAACATCAGAGAAAAAAACATAAAATAAACTATTTAAAATCCCTTTATTAAAAGGATCTATTAATTTTGGGGATTGATGTTAGACCATCATAAAACAGTATATAGGTTTAATATATACCACTTTCTAAAATGTATTAAAAACAAATCCAAGACCATTCTAATATCACGAGGAGGTGAGAAAGATATGGCTACAAATAACCGAAGTTCAAATAAGCTTCAAGTACCAGGAGTACAAGAAGCCGTGAATCAAATGAAATATGAGATTGCACAAGAATTTGGCGTACAGCTTGGAGGAGAAGCTTCTTCTCGCTCAAACGGTTCAGTTGGTGGAGAAATCACGAAGCGACTTGTTCAAATGGCTCAAGAACAAACAAGACAAACAAAAGGTAACTAATACAATTAAATAAAACAAAAGAACGAATTCCGATTATTGGGATCCGTTCTTTTTTACGATTAACTTTACTTTTATGATCTATATTTTATAGTTAAACCTTTTAAAAATTTACGCGCGAAATTATCGCCGCATTCTTTATAGTTTCTATGCCCTGGTTTTCTTAAAATAGCGCCTAATTCGCCTTTTGATACAGCTATACCACCGTCATCAAGGATATCCAGCATTTCTTCTGTCGTTAATTGTAATGCTACTTTTAATTTCTTCAGCAACATATTATTCACATTATCTGATTTTTGAACAGTTGGTTCTGGATTTTGAGGTTGTCCTGGTCTTTCTTCTTGTTTTCCTCGTTTAAACGTGATTAAGCCATTTAAAAATGCCTCTAGCATCTTATTGTTGCATTTGATTTGATCGCCATTTTCCTCAACTTCAACATCATCAAATTCTTCTTTTGACTTAGTTAGAATCTTAAGCACATCTTCCTTTGTAACTTCAATCCCACCAAGTTTAAAGATTTCAATCATATCTTGATTTTTTATATCTAGCGCATAGCGCACTCTAATTAAAATATCGTTATTATCCATTTATAAACCTCCAAATAAAATTCACCAATCACATCTTGGTACTATAAATACCATATTTCAAAATAACAAAAACAATCAGTTGTCATGATTGCTTTTGTATCTACAGAGATATTAGTGTTCGATTGCTTTTATATTTTTATACTCTGGAAGCAATCATCTCATCCAACATTGGAATAAACATCAATTCAAATTGAAGATGATTGGCAACAAGTACATTATCAGTACCTATTATAGCACCCGTTTCCTCCAGTTCAATGCAATACCTCAGATAATTATCATGATTATCTTTACAGTAGAATTGCAACCGACAAGAAAAGTATCTTATCCATAAAAGTCATCTGAATAAATCTGTCTTAAAAATGTAGGCATCAGCAAAAACACAAGCTCGTTACTTCAAGAGTAGCGTGTATTTTACTAAAAAAGATGGTACTTCTAAAATTTCTGAATAAGGTCTGCCGCTTACAATTACCTACGAGCATGATATAACTTTATCTTAATAAAAATCTAGTTGATTGGAGTGGAAGGCGGCGACTCCTAGGGGATCAGCAAGCAACTTGAGACCCTGCAGGAGCGTGGCGACGAAGCGGCTCAAGGCTCGCCCCCTGGAAAGCGCCGCCTGTAACGGAAATCAATGGGGCCTTGACTAAACTCTCATACACAAAGAATTTATTGATGTAATTGTTTTTCACCAATGTGTAAAGCCCACCAAAATGACTTGGTGAGCTTTACATTGATGAAGAAAATAAATAGACGTCTTCGAACATCTCTTAAAGGATGCTTAAACTTGTTTCTTTAATATCTGTGATTAGCATATGACCTGGTGCATGCGTAATCATAATTGCAGGTTTGCTTTCCATTGCCACGGCTTGAGGTGTTACGCCGCACGCCCAGAATACAGGTATTTCTCCTGCCTTAATGGACACGGCATCACCGAAATCTGGTTTTGAAATGTCCGTAATCCCAATTTGTTCTGGACTACCGATATGTATTGGTGCACCGTGTACAGTTGGAAAGCGTGAGGTAATTTGAATCGCACGAATCGCATCTTCTGGTGACATTGGACGCATGCTTACAACAGTTGGTCCTTCAAACATCCCTGCTTTCACACATGGGATATTCGTTTTATACATTGGTACATTGCAGTTTTCTTGGATATGTCTAATTGGAATACCTGCTTCAAGAAGCGGTGTTTCAAATGTAAAGCTACAACCAATTGAAAATCCAACCATATCTTCTTCCCAATAATCCGTAATATCTAATACTTCCTCTGTAAAAACACCATCACGATATATACGATATTTCGGAATGTCCTTGCGAATATCTGCATTTTTTGAAATTGTAGCTGGTATAAATGATCCCGGTTCTGTCACGTCTAATAACGGACATTGTTTTGGATTTCGCTGACAAAATAATAGAAAATCAAAGGCATGTTCCTTCTTTAAAATCACTAAATTTGCTTGTGTATATCCAATTGACATGCCAGAAGTTGGTCCTGTTATGTCTTGATCTCGAATAAGTTTACGTATTTCATTTGGCTCTATAGTGCTATATGTAGTCATCATCAATTCGCTCCTTGTAAAACAACCATCCATGGTTAGATGCTCATGGATGGTTGTTTGATTAACTAAATAATTTTTGTATTTGTTCCGTTAGTGTGACAACGCTTAGATATCCCATAAGAACAACTACGATTGCGCCAGTCACAGTTAACCAACGAGGATGCTTATATGTACCCACAATGTCTTTTTTATGTGCCGCAATCAACATAATACTAAGTGCTAATGGTAAAATCAGTGCATTTATTGCTCCAACAATAATTAACACATTAACAGGCTGTCCGATGAAGGCAAAAGTTGTTGTTGAAACAAGGATGAATCCGATAATCACCCAATTATGATATTTTTCAATCTTTGGATGGAATGAACGAATAAAAGAAACCGATGTATAAGCCGCACCTACAACAGAAGTAATCGCTGCAGCCCACATAATCATACCAAACATGCGATAGCCAATATCACCCGCGGCAAGTTGGAAAACAGATGCAGGTGGATTAGCAGGATCAATCGCTAAACCTTGTGAAACTACGCCAAGAACTGCTAGGAATAATGCAATTCGCATCACACCTGTAATCACAATCCCTGTCACTGAGCTTTTTGTTACTTCGGGTAAAGATTCTTCGCCTTTAATGCCAGCATCTAAAAGGCGGTGACCACCAGCGAAGATGATATATCCTCCAACTGATCCACCAACCAAAGTCACAATCGCAAATAAGCTAATTTCTTGAGGCATAAAGGTACTTACAATCGCTTCACCTACAGGAGGTGTAGTTTTAAAAGCAACAAATAGCATTAGTAGAACCATAATACCACCAGCCATTTGCGCTACTTTGTCCATTGCCTTCCCTGCTTCTTTATAGACAAAGATAAAAACGGCAAATAGTGCACTTATTATTGCTCCGGTAATCGGATCTAAACCAATCATGGCATTTAACCCTAGACCCGCTCCAGCAACGTTCCCTATATTAAATGCTAAACCGCCTATAACGACCATGATGGCAAGGACAACACCTAGCCCTGGCAATACCTTATTGGCAATCTCTTGCCCACGCAAACCAGAAACAGCGATGATTCGCCAAACATTAACCTGAGCGACAATGTCTAAAATTAAAGAAATTAAAATGACAAACCCAAAACTAGCAGCTAATTGCTGTGTAAATATTGTTGTTTGTGTTAAAAAACCTGGTCCGATAGATGAGGTAGCCATTAAAAATGCAGCGCCTAGTAATACACTTTTACTCGCTGTTTTCTTCACAAACTTACTTTTATTCTTGTGCTCGATTTCTTTTGCAGTAACTTCGATTTTATTAGCTCCCATTGAGTTCCTCCTTGATTGCACGTACAGATATTTGTTGCTCCGTTAATTTAGCATGAATATCTTTCGCAAATTCAACAGCATGTTCCCCGTCTCCATGAATACAAACTGTATCTGCCTGTAATGAGACTTCGATTTGTTGCTGTGACAATACTTTTCCTTCTTTCACCATTTTCACAACCTGCCCGACAGCTTGTCCGTTATCGGTAATCAATGCATCCAGTTGTTTGCGAGATGTTAACGAACCATCCTGCTGATAAGTGCGATCTGCAAATACTTCATGAGCCGTTTGAAGCCCAATTTTCTCTCCAGCTTTTGTTAATTCACTACCCGAAAGACCGAATAACACAATTGAAGGTGAAATATCATAAACGGCTTGTGCGATTGCCTCAGCAATTGCTGCGTCTTTAGCCGCCATATTATAAAGTGCTCCATGTGGCTTAACATGCTGCATCGTTTCATTGTGGATTGTTAAAAAACCTTGTAATGCCCCCACTTGATAAACGACCATATCATAGGCTTCCTGTGGCGTGATATTCATCTCACGTCGTCCAAAGCCATTTAAATCCGGTAATCCTGGATGTGCGCCAATTTTCACACCATTAGCAATCGCTAACTTAACGGTTTCACGCATAACCGTTGGATCTCCACCGTGAAAGCCACATGCAATATTAGCAGATGTTACATATTTTAAGATTTCCTCTTGCTCTCCAAGTTGATAACGACCAAAACTTTCCCCTAAATCACAGTTCAAATCAACACGAAACATCTTCTTCCCCACTTTCTTTTCACTAACGCATTATAATGAATGCGTTTCCAAATATTTGGTACCGATATTCGGAACTTCAGTTTTGAAATGTAAAAAAATTTTAGCATATTTTATTATCGTAGGAAAGAATAAATTTTAAATCTTAAGAAATAATACAATTTTTTCACTTTTATTAAGATTCAGCTTGTTTTTGTTTATTCTTAAAATATAATATTAATAATCCGTTATTTAAAACCTACATACCGAATTATGAAACTTAAGGAGGTGGTTTTCATGCCAAATTTAAAAGAAAATGTACAAATAAGACCTTTGAGCGATTCTGCACTTGTCATTCAAGTGGGCGAAGGAATCAATGAGGTAACACATACGAAAGTAAAAAATATACTAAATTTATTAGAGAATCATCCATTTAGTGGATTTGTTGAGGCCGTGCCTGCCTATAACAATGTGACGGTTTATTACAATCCGATTAATGTCTACTTTTCAAATTTAGAAAAAGGTGTAAAAACGCCTTACGAAAATGTGAAAACAACGATTATTTCCTTAATGAACCAATTTCACAGAACTGAAACGACGACTGATCGTATTGTAAAAATACCTGTAGTATACGGTGGTGAGATGGGACCAGATTTAGAATTTGTAGCATCTTATAATGGTTTAACTCCTAGTGAAGTCATTAAAATCCACTCTTCCACGGAATATCTTGTCTATATGTTAGGCTTTGCTCCAGGTTTCCCTTTTATGGGCGGCATGGACAAGCAAATTGCAACACCGCGTAAAGAAACGCCACGTTTAGCAATTGCTCCTGGATCTGTTGGAATTGCGGGAAGTCAAACAGGGATTTACCCATTAGAAACACCGGGTGGATGGCAGATCATTGGACGAACACCTTCTCGTTTATTTCTACCTGAACAATCTCCTCCGACCTTATTGCAACCGGGCGATCGAATTCAATTTGTACCAATTTCATTGGAGGAATATACAAGCGATTGGGAGATGAAAGTATGGGCGTAAAGGTATTACAGCCGGGTATGCTGGCAACCATTCAAGACTTAGGAAGATATGGACTACAGAAGTTTGGTGTTATCGTAGGAGGAGCGATGGATTCAATTTCCTTACGAATTGCCAATTTACTCGTTGAAAATTCTGAAGGAGAAGGCGCTCTTGAAGTGACACTTTTTGGCACTAGCCTTTTATTTGAAAGTGATGAACTAATTGCAATTACAGGTGGGAATCTACAACCTACAATAGACGGAAAAGAAGTACCAATGTGGCAACCACTTTTAATTCGAAAAGGATCTACTTTAAAATTTAATGCTGCGATTAGTGGCAGCCGCGCCTATGTATCATTTAGTGGCGGCATTCAAGTACCCGAAGTGATGGGTAGTAAAAGTACCTACATACGTGCTGGCATTGGTGGCTTTCAAGGTAGAAGACTGCAAAAGAATGATGTTTTTGAATGCAATAAACGAACAGAGTCAGGCGAGGATCTTTTTAATCAATTACTAAAGAAAGACACTTACCTTTCTTGGTCAGTTTATTACGCACCCTTTGTTACATTTAACAAAACTCAAACAATCCGCATTATCAGGGGCTCTGAATATCAGCGTTTTAATGAAGAAAGTTTACAAAAATTTTTTTCAACGCATTACACCATCTCAACACACTCAGATCGAATGGGCTATCGATTAGAAGGAGAAGACATCCAATTAAAAGAGCCGTTTGAATTATTATCCGAAGGGGTTACGTTTGGAACAATTCAAGTGCCCTCTAATGGACAACCCATTATTTTAATGGCGGATCGTCAAACGACTGGTGGCTATCCTAAAATAGGCCAAGTGATTTCTGCGGATTTACCGTCCTTAGCACAAATGCAAACAAATGGTCAGGTATATTTTAAAGAGGTCACGCTTGAAGAAGCGCAAAGGGCATTAATTCATCAAGAGAAAGAAATGAACGAATTGGCATTTGGACTTCGTTTAAAAAGGTTACATCAACTGTGAGTGAAAAACGAGTGATTTCAGCTCAAAAAAAGTGTCTCAAATGACTTTTGAGACACCTTTTTTAATGCTGTTCATAACCCAACTGTTTGGAAATCTCTGCGGTAACATTCTTCAGTTTCTCAACGAAGACTTCAACATTTTCTCCTTGATAATTGGTTTCTAATCCTGCTATGCTCATCGCTGCAATGACTTCCCCTTTATGATTGAAAATCGGTGCTGCAATAGCAGATGTATGATTTTCTAATTCTGAACGGCTGATTGTATAGCCAAGTTCTCTCGCTTGTACAACCGTTTCATAAAGACGTTCCATATCAGTAATCGTCCCCATTGCAAATGATTCAAGTTCTATCGATTCGAGATAGTCCTTTATTTCAGCCTCCGGTAAAAAGGATAAGATTGCCCGAGAACATGCCCCTGCATAAAGCGGACTCTTTCTACCGATTGCCGTATAGAGTCGGACTTTTTGCTTCGTATCAATTTTCTCAATATACATAGCTTCGTTACCATCACGAACAATTAAATTAACCGCTTCTTTTACATCATTATGTAACTCATTCATAATCGGATATGCAATTTTCCGTACATCCAAACGTATGGAAACTAGGTGCCCAAATTTAAGGAAGAGAATACCCAACCTATATTTTGCATCAGACCCCTTTTCCAAAAACTCCATTTCCTCTAATGATTTTAACATGCGGAAAGCAGTAGTTTTAGGAATTCCAGATAACTCAATTACTTCTTGAAATGACAGTTCTGTATGATCGATAAATAGATTTAAGATGTCCATTGAACGGACAACCGTTTTATTTTTATTTGTCAATTCAGGTTTGTCTTCCTTTCGTTACAAGCTTTAATCTAATCATAATGTACCTTCTACCAATTATAATTTAATGCCTTCGGTGACTTTTCTAATCATTCTTTATTCAAATTTCAAGAGCCCGTAGAACCCCTCATACCTTTTCTCAATTATATAATTATACCTAACTTCTTACTGTTTTTGTATACCTTGTAAATCACGTTAAAAGGACATAAAAAACAGGAGTAAAGAATGGCCGCTTTGCGTCCAAGCTCTTTACTCCTGCTTATCGTTGTTTCCTGAATTACCGAGATTTTACTTTGCTGATGCCAGCGGTTTGTTTTAAATGTTAGAGATTTAACTCTCAGCTATCACTTTAACTACAACCATGCCACCGCTTCACAATATACCAGTTAAGATGTGCGGATATTCGTTTTATGCTCTGCTACCTGACGCTTTTCCTTAAATGAAGTCACTCCAATCAAGCCAATTATGGAGAAGATAACTGGTATTATGAAACCATAATAATAACCATCAGCTTGATTGCCCGAAGTAGTTTGGAAATGATCTAATATAAATCCAAAAATGATTGGTAGCAAGACAGCACTTAGAAAGCCACCAGTATTCGCAAATCCAGAAACAATGCCAGATTCTTTTATAGGGAAAGATTGACGTACACCTGCAAAGGTTAATGCACTTGCCCCATATCCAAAGCCAATGATAAAGAACAGGATAATTAACAAGAACAATGGCGGATGTCCATTACATAAAAGGAATGAAAACCACCCCAATAAAACAGTAATATGAACGACAATATAGGGCCTTTTTATTGTTTCTAACCGGCTTGAAATCCAACTAGTTAGAGGAGCTCCAATAAGTGCCCCGATAAGACCGATCATAATCATCTGACTTGCATCTGAGCGTGTCATTTCATACATATTCATCCCATATGGTACTGCCCAAGAACTGATAAACCCTACATAACCGCCGACTACGCCAAAATGACAAAAAAATAGAGCCCATGCTTGCCGACTTGAAAAAATCCTTCGTAGTAAAACTAATGTTTTTTCACGTTGTACTTCTTCTGTTACAACTACCGGCTCATCCAAAAATATTCGTTTTGTTCTTATTACAAGTACAAAATAAAGAAGTAACCCACATAAACATAATAGTAGTCCCGCTGAGAAAAATGCTGACCTCCAACCAAGTAAATCTATCCATGCAGAGAAAGGTACTGTCGCTAATAAAAAACCTAGACTTCCTGTCATGCCCGCCAGGCCAATTAATCGAACAAATTCCTTTTTATGAAACCATTGAGCCAAAATAAGCACCATATTAACCCAAATGGTCGCATCCCCTACGCCAGTAAGTATTCTGGCAAAAAACAGAATCAATTCATGTGCACCAAGACTATAAATGATTGTACCTAAACCTGTAAGTGTAGCACCTATAATTAGAAAAAAGTTTGGCCCATAACGATCAGCCAATATCCCCATTGGAATTTGCAAACTCGTGTAAACAAAAAATTGTATACTCGTCAATAACCCAATCGTTGATGCAGTTACTTGAAAATCCCTCATCAATTGGTCTGTAATCAATCCTGGAGCAGTCCGTTGGCTCGCCATTAACAAATAAGTAAACAATACAGAAACAAATACAATCCATCTGTATTTGCTATTTTGTTTGTCCAATGATTTCTACTCCCTATTAGCTTTTACTCTATGTATATGAATGCATGTAACGGTAAAACCCTGTTTTTCAGAGTTATTTTTTAATTTAAATTAGAAATTTTTTCAGTATATTTTACTCGCACTATAGAGCATTTGGTGAAGTTCGAAATGCACTTTTGAAGCCGTGTAACATTTGAAGTTAAGGGACGTTGATGGAATAACTAGCTATTAGGACATGTCGGCATAAGTTGGTTTTAATAATTAATTTATTGTAAAATGAGTTGGATATTATTTAAATAAAACCAAAAGGAGTAATTATTAAATGGAGTTTTTGTGGGAGAACGTCTTACATAAAATTAGAGAAAACATTTCAAAGCCAAGTTACGAAACGTGGTTTAAAAGTACAAAAGCTGAACTAAACGAAAATACATTGACTATTATTTCTCCTAACTCTTTTGCTAGAGATTGGATAGAAAATCATTATGGACATATGATTTCAGAAATCATAAAGGAAATATTTGAACAATCATATGAAATCATCTTTGTAAGTGCTACTAATGTAGAAAGCGTAAACATAAAAAATAGCTCTTCAAAATCTGATCATACTTACGATTCAATGAATACTCCTACCAATCAAATAAAAAAGCAACAAGAAAAAATTAATGAGTTAGAGAAACGTATTCAAGTTCTTGAACAAAAATTAGAAGCTAAAATTAACTTACCTTTGGATGATCCGTTACAAATAAAATAAGAAAAAGGCAACTTCCCTATAGGATTAGTTGCCTTCTTTTTATATGAGATGCGACATATGCAGAGTGTATGTCGTGCTGGTGGGTTCAATACCGCATTCATTCCTGCCAATTTACTGCTTAATAGGCTCTAACTTTTTGGCGGTTACATCATTCTACAGCCCATCGTCAATCAACATTGTTTGATTCAAAGTTATTGAGCAATGCACGCACTTCATCTGTAGATTTCGTGTTCATCAATTGATTTCTTAATTCACCAGCTCCACGGAATCCTTTGACATAAATTTTGAAAAAGCGATGAAGCCCTGTGATTGAACGTGGTAGTGCTTCCGCATATTGATCCTGAAGATCAAGCTGCAGTCTTAAAAGATCAAGGTACTCTTTACTACTATGCTCTTTTGGCTCTTTTTCAAAAGCAAAAGGATTTTTAAAAATACCTCGCCCGATCATAACTCCATCAATACCGTATTGTTCAGCAAGCTGTAGCCCAGTTTGACGGTCAGGAATGTCTCCATTGATTGTTAGTAGCGTATTTGGTGCGATACGGTCACGTAATTTTTTGATTTCCGGAATTAGCTCCCAATGCGCATCTACTTGGCTCATTTCCTTTCTTGTACGTAAATGAATAGAAAGGTTCGCAATATCCTGTTTCAAAATATGCGTTAGCCACTCCTCCATCTCACTTACATCGTTATAGCCAAGTCGTGTTTTCACGCTGACAGGTAGTCCGCCCGCTTTCGCTGCTTGAATAAGTTCTGCCGCAACATCTGGACGCAGGATAAGACCGCTACCTTTCCCTCTCGTTGCCACATTCGGTACAGGACATCCCATATTAATATCGATGCCTTTAAATCCTAGCTCCGCCATGCCAATACTCATTTGACGGAAATATTCGGGATTATCCCCCCAAATATGTGCTACCATTGGTTGTTCATCTTCTGTAAAAATCAAACGGCCACGCACACTTTTCATGCCCTCTGGATGACAATAGCTATCCGAGTTTGTAAATTCTGTGAAAAATACATCCGGTCTACCCGCTTTACTTACTACATGGCGAAAAACAACATCCGTCACATCTTCCATTGGTGCGAGTACAAAAAACGGTTTCGGTAAATCCTCCCAAAAATTTTCTGTCATATCTAAATTCAAATCCTCTCATTATGGGTACATAGTCAAACGCTCTTCCCTAAATTAATAACTAAAATGTTTCTATTCCTTTAACACTTATGCCATGTTTAATAATTGATAGATTAAGTCCACCAATACCTAATAGGATTAGGTATATCTGTGGACATTCCATAAATGTTTGCGAGCTAAAGGTATTAAATCATTTTAAAGTATAACCTAGCTTTATTAATTTATCTGCACATAATGTCCTCTTCTACGATATATTTCACTAAGGAAGAAAAATATTAAAAATCACGGTTCCATTTTATACTTTTGATCAATTTTCTCCCACAATAGTAGCTTGATTTATATCGGAAATGTAAAAGCAAAAGCAGATTATTTAGAAGTACATTATCGGACTACTAAACCATCTTCTTTTTCATTTAACTGTTTAATTATATTAACCCCAACCAAGCCACCGCTTCACAATGTGTGGAGTGTATGTGGCAACTCAAAGATGTTGGTGGGTATAAATATAGGCTCGATTCCTATTTCAATGGAATCGAGCCTATATTTCTTATTAATCTTATACTGTTGCTTATTCAACTAAATCCCCTGTTAGTGGAAGAAAGAATTTTAATATTCCCCTCTGTTTTTCTTCCTATCTAGGGTCTTCTTTCATAAGTAAAGAATAAGTCCGAGATTTTTTATTCAATATAATTATTTTCTTGTTTAATTTGATCTATTCGCTTTTTTCCCCAGTCATACATCATCTCAACGATTGGTAATAACGTCATCCCGAGTTCCGTCATTGAATATTCAACTTTCGGAGGAACTTCTGGATACACTTCTCTATGAACGATTCCATCTTCTATCAGTTCACGTAATTGGTTTGTTAATATCTTATGAGATATTTTTGGGAAAAGCTTTTGAAGTTCGCTGAAGCGATGTGTCCCTTCTACACCTAAATGCCACAAAATAACAACTTTCCATTTTCCACTAATAATCGATAAAGTAAGTTCTTTTGCACAATGATAATCTTGATTTAATATTCTCTCTTTAATCTCTTTTCTTAATATGTCTGACATAGGGGTGTAACTCCTTTTCTTATATAAGTAACCGTTTGGTAACCTACGCACAAAAAAGTGCATTCTTCACAAGGTAGATCACCGCAGGTAGAATGAAGTCAGTCTTAAAAAATATCTTTTTTATATTTCAGGAGGAAACATTTATGAATAACAAAGTTTTATTAATTATACCACCAGAGCGATTTAATGAAGACGAACTATTTCAACCTAAAGAAGCATTAGAAAATGCAGGGATCGAAGTAACCATTGCAAGCACAAAAAAAGGTGAAATTACTGGTGACTATCAAGGCAAGACAAACGCTGAAGTGATCTTCTCTGAGGTGTCAGCCACTGATTATGATGCTCTCGCAGTCATTGGGGGATCTGGTACGAACGATTATTTATGGGGAAACCAAGAATTACTAAGCTACTTGAAACAAGCTCATAAACAAAATGTTCTTGTAACAGGAATTTGTGCAGGAGCTGTAACTGTAGCGAAAACAGGTTTACTGACTGGCCGAAAAGCAACATGTTACCCGCTTGACGTACAAAAAAACGAATTAAAAACGCTTAACGTTGAATACGTTGAACAGCATGTCGTAGCACATGATGATATTATTACAGGCGATGGCCCAGATGGTGCAAAAGAATTTGGAAAAAGCCTGGTTGAAGCATTAAGTTAGTTCTTATATTTAAACATACGAAGTATTGAAGTAGGAAATCTCGATTAACATTGATTTATGCATTTAATATTAAACGATACTACTAAATAATTTCAACACTTACAAGCTCAATTGTTAGTATATTGGCGATAGAGAAGAATTTACTTCAGGTTCATCAAATTTAGCCTTTATATTTAGTTTACTATACTTTAATTCATCTAAAGGAGCGAAAACATGCAAACAATCGCAGGAAAAGTGGCGTTAATTACAGGAGCAGGGCGTGGAATTGGACGTGCAACAGCAGTTGCTTTTGCGCAAGAAGGTATTCACGTGGGTCTTGTTGGACGTACGCTTGAAAATTTACAACAAGTAAAAGAGGAACTTAAACAGTATAATGTGAAGGTAGCAATCGCTGCGGCAAATGTAGCGGATTTAGAATCTATCACCACAGCGGTTGAATCCATTCGTGGCGAGCTAGGTGCAATCGATATTTTAGTAAACAATGCAGGAATTTCAAAATTCGGTAGCTTTATGGACTTAACACCCGAAGAATGGACAAATATAATCGATGTCAACGTAAAAGGTGTGTACTACACAACACGTGCGGTATTACCAGAAATGATCGAGCGCAACACAGGCGACATCATTAATATCTCATCAACAGCTGGTCAAAAAGGTGCACCAATCACAAGTGCTTACTCGGCTTCAAAAGCTGCAGTTATCGGACTAAGTGAGTCATTAATGCTTGAAGTACGTAAGAAAAATATCCGCGTTACAACGTTAACACCAAGTACGGTTGCAACAGATATGGCTGTTGAGTTAAACTTAACAGACGGCAATCCAGAAAAAGTAATGCAGGCTGAAGATTTAGCAGACTTAATGATCGCACAGCTAAAACTCCATCCACGTGTTGTATTGAAACATGCTGGACTTTGGTCGACGAACCCATAAAAGAACTATTCAAAATATCAAGGCGCTATCCGATGTATTTGGGAAGGCGTCTTCCTTTTTTAGAATAACAACCTTTATACGTTGTTCATCTTGATTAAATTGTTGGATAGTCATATAACTACTTCGACAGACTACCAAATATAATTGCTTATTAAACTAACTTGCCTCGTTCAACAACTTCAACAAAAATACCTTTACTCCTTTTTAATAAAAAAGAACAAATTTCCTATAGTGGAAATTTGCTCTTTAATTATTATACTAGTTCAAGCCATGCAACTGCTTCACAATGTGTCGAGTGCGGAAACATATCTACTGGCTGTACTTCCTGTGTTTTATAGCCGCCATCCTCTAAAATACGAAGGTCACGAGCAAGTGTACCTGGGTTACATGACACGTAGACAACACGTTTTGGTCGTTGTTCTAGAATTGTTGTAAGCAACGCCTCGTCACAGCCTTTTCGCGGTGGATCCACTACAAGTACATCCGCTTCTTTACCTTCTTCGTACCAACGTGGAATGACCTCTTCTGCTGGTCCCGCCTCGAAATACGTGTTTGTAAAGCCGTTTAACTCAGCGTTACGTTTTGCATCTTCAATTGCTTGTGGCACAATTTCCACGCCCATGACAGCTTTTGCTTTTTGCGCTAAGAATAATGAAATTGTTCCGATACCACAATAAGCATCAATGACACGTTCATCCCCTTGTAAATTTGCGTAATCTAACGCTTGCTGATATAGCACTTCTGTTTGGATTGGATTCACTTGGTAGAAAGAACGCGCTGAAATTTCAAATCGAATATCACCAATCGTATCGATAATGACATCTTTGCCCCAAAGGTTCAATGTTTCCTCACCAAAGATGACATTTGTTTTATCGCTATTAATGTTTTGCATGATTGATGTGACATTCGGTACAAGCTTTTGAATTGTCGCAACAGCCGCTTCTGCTTGAGGGAACTTTTTCTTTTTTGTCACGAGTACGACCATGACCTCACCAGTTGCACGTGCTTTACGTACAACTACATGACGTAGCATCCCCTCGTGTGTTCCTTCATTATATGGACGAATGCCGATTGCAGATAATTCTCTTTTCAGATCTGCAAGAATGGCATCCGCTTCACCTGTTTGAATCAGACAACGTTCCATATCCACAATTGTATGAGATTTCGTTTTGTAGAAACCGGCAATTGCTTGTCCTGCTTCATCTGTTGAGAATGGAATTTGTGCTTTGTTTCGGTACTGCCAGGGCTCTTCCATCCCTTTTACCGGTAATACTGGCGCGTCGATTTTGCCGATACGCTGCATGACATTACGCACCATGTTCTCTTTCCATTTTAACTGTCCTTCGTAAGACAGATGTTGTAGTTGGCAACCACCACATTGTGAGAAATATTCACAAGGCGCTTCTACGCGGTCTGGTGATGGTGTGATGATTTCTACAATTTTGGCAAAGCCGTAGTTCTTTAATGTTTTTAAAACATGCACTTCTGCTGTTTCATCAGGCAGTGCGCCTTGAATAAATAACGGATAGCCATCGATTTTGGCAACGCCATTGCCGTCATGCGTTAAATCTTCTATATAAACTGTTAGTCGATCATTCTTCTTTACAGGTGCTGACATACGTAAATCCTCCATTTCAATTCTTCTATTGTAGCATGCACACACGAAATGTCATCTCCTAAACGTGATTGCTTTACATGAAAAACTATTCATTTGTGATATTATTGGAAATAGTTTACACTATGCTTGTACTATAATTATACTAAAATAGCGCAAGGAGATGTTTCATGATGTCCGTTCGTACAAGACTGAACGTCGGTTTTTTAACATTATCTGCAATAATATACATATCGCTTATTACCGTGTCAGTTCAATTTTATCGAGTTGGTGAAAAAGTAGAAGCAACCATTAATGATTATATTGTGCAACAGCAAATCGGTAAAGACGTACCAAATGAGCTCGAACATATTGTAACTAGCACCAAAAGTATCGCCTCACTTTCTATATTTATAGCCATTGGTTGTATTGTGCTAACAATTATTATAGCGACACTCTTGATGATTTATGTACGTCGTCAAATTACAGCGCCACTAAAACGTGTGGGGGATGCCGCTAGAACACTTGCCGATGGCGATTTATCGATCCCAGATTATCATCATGAAAAAAATGATGAAATTGGTGATTTATCCGATGCATTTAATAAAATGAAACAAAATTTCCAGCTCGTGATACAAAACATACAAGCCAACACAAATGATTTAACAGTTTCCTCCAGTCAATTATCAACTAATACAACTGAAATGTCCGCCGCTTCAAGAGATATTGTTGAACGTATAAATCAAACATCAAAAATGGCTTTAACGATGACTGCAGCAGCAAAGGAAAGTGCACTCGCAATGGAAGAAACAGCTACTGGCGTTCAACGCATTGCTGAATCTACTCAAGTACTTCACCAAAACGCTCTGGATACTTCACATACAGCATCAGATGGTGTTGAAACCGTAGAAAAGGCTCGCTCTCAAATGCAAGTTATTCACGACTCAACAGCGCTCGTTTCAGAACTAACAGATAAGTTGAATAAGCAGACTGAAGAAATCAATCACATCACAAACGTCATTACAGAAATTACTGAACAAACAAACCTACTGGCTTTAAATGCTGCAATTGAAGCGGCACGAGCAGGTGAACATGGTAAAGGCTTCGCCATCGTTGCAGATGAAGTACGTAAGCTTGCTGAGCAATCTAAGCAATCTGCAACGCAAATCGTCCGTCTAACAGTCGATATTCAAACCGATGCTAAAAATGTGGATCAAGCTGTTAAACATGGCCTACATTCTGTCACAGAAGGTGTCCATATGATTGAACATGCTGGAGAAGCATTTACTACAATTTCAACTAATATTGCGTCCATTACAGATCAGGTTGAAGACATTTCTGCAACGTCCCAACAAATTTCTGCAAGCGCAGAGGAAGTATCAGCTTCAGTCAATGAGATTTCCTATAATACGGAGCAAACTTCCGCAAATATTGCTCAAATCGCTGCAACAACAGAAGAACAATCTAATACAACACATCAGATAGAAGATGTATCAACGGAACTCAGCAAAAATGCACATGAGCTTCAAATACTCGCACAAAAATTTAAGCTATAAAATTTTAAAAAAATGGACTATCCATAAAGCCACTCAACCTGACTTTTCGGATAGTCCATTTCTTTATTTTTCATCCTCTATAAAATCTTTTTTCGTAGCATGCGAATCTTTTGGTGCCCACCAAAAGGCAATGGCAATACCTAAGATGACCACAATAAATGGCGCGTAAAAAATGATGAAATCATCCATCCCTAATACCTCCTATGCATGATTGTCTTTTTTACCTGTTAGATAATCTTTGTTGAACAAGAATAATTTCAACAGTAAATATAAAGACGGTATCAATAAACATAACCCAAGAATAAATACGATGACTAATGCAATCGCCATTTGTTTACTTGTGAAGCTATCGTAAATTGTTAAATACGGATATAGTAAATACGGATATTGCGCGATACCGTAGGCAAAGAACGCGAAGGCAAACTGCGCAATTAGTAATCCCACTGCTAAACCGTAATTTTTCTTCATCCATAGAAGCACAACAGTAATGACAAAGAGGATCGCTGAGATAGCAAACAGCCACCATAGTTTAACCATATTGTCGTAGCTCTCTGGGTTAATGCCTTTCATCTCATACATAATGCCGAGCGCACTAACCATTAATGGTGCTGCCCAAATAAGTGCGTATTTTCGCATTAGGCTAGTCGCTTCCGTATCTTTCGCTTTATGTGCATACCATGTCAGAAATACTGCTGAAATATAGAGCACCGCTGCAATACTCAAGACGACGATACTCCATGCATAAGCGCTCGTATACAGCGCCCAATAATCGAGTACTGGTTGGTCATTCACCATATCTACGAAACCACCGCCTGCAATTGCAAATATGACAGAAAAAGATGCTGGGATTAGTAATCCTGAAATGCCATAAGTTAAAGTGTACCCGATATGCCCTCGCGAGCCATACGATTCAAATGCATAGTACGAGCCACGAATCGCCAGTAATACAAGTGAGATACTAACTGGCACGAGCAAAATTGTACCGTAGTAAAACGCTGTTTGCGGGAAGAATCCTACAATCCCCACGAAGAAAAATACTAAAAAGACGTTCGTCACTTCCCAAACTGGCGATAAATAACGTTTAATAATGTTCGTCAATATGTGATTTTTCCCAATAAGTAAACTGTAAGCATTAAAGAAACCTGCTCCAAAATCAATTGATGCAACAATCACATAACCAAATAAGAAAATCCACAGTACTGAAATCCCTAAAACTTCTAACGTCATACGATGTCACCACCCTTTTCAGATTGGCGATCTTCAATTTCACGTTCAATTGGATTCTTTTTAAACATACGAATCAGTACGATAACACTACCAATTCCAAGTACCGTATAAACACCTGTAAATAACAGCATCATTAAATCTACATGATCACTTGTTGTTGCTCCTTCTGGCGTACGCATTAGGCCATATAAAATCCATGGCTGACGACCAACCTCCGCAAGCCACCAGCCTGCTTCAATTGCAATAATAGATAGTGGTCCTCCTGCAACAATAATCCATCTATACCAACGTGCATGGATAAATTTCCAGCCCCGTACCTTACCAACAACATAAAGCAATGAAACAAAGACCATGAACATCCCTATAAACACCATGATGTTGAATAAATAGTGAATATAAAGAGGTGGTCGATCCTCTTCAGCAAATTGGTCTAATCCAATTACTTCTGCATTCGGATTATTGTGCGCTAGAATACTTAGGGCATAAGGCACTCTAATTTCATACTTCACTTCACCGTCCTGCATAATACCAAATAACACAAGTGATGCTTTATCTTCTGTTTCAAAATGCCATTCCGCTGCAGCCAATTTTTCTGGTTGATATTCCGCTAAGTATTTACCCGAGAAGTCACCAATAATGGCTGATGCAATAGAGAACACTAATCCAATTTTCATTAATAACAGTAAAGCTTTTTTATGATAGACATGGTTTGAGCCTTTTAACATGCGATATCCAGCAATTGCTGCTAACACAAACGCCGATGTCATATAGGCAGTTACAAGTACATGCGCAACTTTTGTCGGCATCGCAGGGTTAAACATTGCTAAAAATGGTTGGATGTTCACGAGCTCACCATCTACAATATCAAAACCTTGTGGCGCATTCATGAACGCATTAACGATTGTGATAAACACAGCAGACATTGATGCACCTATTGCTACTGGGATGAGTAGAAGCATATGTTTTTTCTGACTATCAAATCGATCCCAAGTGTATAAGTAAATACCTAAGAATATCGCTTCAAAGAAAAATGCGAATGTTTCCATGAAAAGTGGTAATGCAATCGTTTGTCCGGCTAGCTGCATAAAATTTGGCCATAACAGTGATAATTGCAACCCAATTGCTGTTCCTGTGACGACCCCAACAGCAACGGTAATGACAAATCCACGCGCCCACCGTCTAGCCAATAAAATGTAGTGCTCGTCATTGTTTTTGTATCCTGTCCACTGTGCAATCATAATCATCAGTGGTACACCAACACCTATCGTTGCATAGATAATGTGGAACGATAGAGTCAACTCCGTTAACGCTCTACTCCAAAAGACTGCTGATTCATTGACCATCATTTCCCCCTCCTAACTTCCAAATATTCTGCCGAGTATGGAAAGTAGCATAATAATTGCAACTCCAAAGCTCAGCCACATAAGCTTCTTTTCTTGCGATTTATACAAATGCAACACTTCCTTTCCTTCTTATACCCACATTTTCCACTATTGATATGAAAAAAACCTTTATAATGAACCGAAAATTCGGCCCATTATAAAGGTTTCAATATTTGTTCAACTAATATACGTGCAATTGTCAAACTTTTCACTTATTTATTTCACAATTGCTCATTTTGGAGATTTTCCACACGATCTTCTTCACGAATATCGTCAATAGGTACAAAAATTTCAATGTGTCGTTTTAGATTTTCAAACGTTGCCGGCGCATCTCCACCGTATTCTCCGTCTAAATTTAAATGTACTTCATCCTGCGATGTTACTTTTACAAAACGAGCTTTTTTATAAATGACGCGGTCATCATTTAAATGCTCGCCACGCAATGCCATTGCTGCAAGTTGTACGAATTCAGGTAAGCTTACTTTTTTCAATACAATTAATGTAAACAAACCATCATTAATGCTCGCATCAGGCGCTAGTTTTTCAAAGCCACCAACTGAATTCGTCAGGCCACATAAAAACATCATTGTATCGCCATCAAACACTTCATTATCGTATTCAATACGCATGTGTGTCGCTTTGATGGATGGAATCATTTCAACAGCTTTGACATAATACGCCAACTGCCCAAGCATTGTTTTCATCTTGCTCGGCACTTCGTAAGATAACTCTGTAATGCGACCACCTGCAGCAATATTAATGAAATAGCGTTCTCCATTTAATAATCCAACATCGACCGGCAACGTATCCCCTTTAACAATAATATCGATCGCTTCATCAATATTTCTTGGAATATGAACCGCACGTGCAAAGTCATTTGTCGTCCCCATAGGTATTAAACCGATTTTTGGTCGATTTTCAAATTGACTTACACCAGCAACAACCTCGTTTAACGTACCATCACCACCAACTGCTATGACAATATCAAAACCTCGTTCTACAGCAGCCTTTGCCGCATTTGTCGCATCGCCTTCACAAGTTGTTGCGTGACAAGATGTTTCATAGCCTGCTACCTCTAGTTTTTCCAACACTTCTGGTAAATGCTTTTTAAATGCTTCGCGTCCAGATGTAGGGTTATAAATGATTCTTGCTCTTTTCATAACATACCTTCCTGCTTCATAAGATTCTATTCCTTAAACGCATACTGCGCGGAAATGTTGCATAGCTTTTATCGTAATGCCGCTGTTACATGTTTTTTAAAATCTTCATAGACAAATGTCCAAAAGTCTTTGTTCGAAATATTTTCTTCACGAATTTCAGCGTACAACGCTTTTTGTGCGCCTTCAAATGTTGGATCTTCTTTGTCTGGCAAGTTAGCTCGTTTGTTTACGACATTCTCTTGCAATTCTGGTGCACGAGGACCCCACTTGCCTATTACTTGTCCTTCATCATCTAATAATACATAGATTGGAATAGCACGACCACCATTTGTTAAATAACGATCAATTAAATCTGTATCCGCATCGCGTAATACTGTACGCATGTCCAAACCAGCTGCTTCTGCAACACGTCGAATAATTGGATTATTTAACATAGCATCTCCGCACCAATCTTCTGTAATCGTTAAGATCTTTGGTTGCTTTTCTTTTAATAGCTCGATGAAACCATCCTTTGTCGGTACTTCAAAGCCATCATAAATTCGGAAACTTTCCTCTTTTAAAGTAGACATCTCGTCCATATATTGTTGAATTGAAATTGCTTCATTGAAATATGTTTGTTCAGCTTTCATCTTACTTCATTCCCCCTTGAAATCAAATACTACATCTATTCTATATTTTGCTATGAATACTCAATTTAAACAACTATTAAATGTAGTATCCCACTATATTTGTTAGTATACACATTTCTTTGGAATCTTTGTTGCATATAAAAAGCCAAGAAAGCACTTTTGCTCTCTTGGCTTTTTTCAACCAACAAGAAATTAGCGTTTGGCAATTTCTTGTTGTAATAATTTATTGACCATTGGTGGGTTCGCTTGGCCTTTAGTTGCTTTCATAATTTGACCAACTAGGAAGCCAATTGCACGATCCTTACCATTTTTGAAGTCTTCGATAGACTGTGGGTTGTTATCTAATACTTCTGAAACGATGGCTAATAATGCACCTTCGTCAGAAATTTGTACTAACCCTTTAGCTTTAACGATTTCATCCGCAGAACCACCATTTACAACTAATTCAGCAAATACTTTTTTACCGATTTTAGATGAGATCGTATCGTTCGCGATTAATTTCACCATAGCTGCAAGGTTTTCTGGTGTTAAAGCAGTATCTTTAAGATCTTTTTGTTCTGCGTTTAAGTAAGCAGAAACATCACCCATTAACCAGTTTGCCGAAAGTTTTGCGTCAGCGCCAGCTGCTACCATACCTTCAAAGAAGTCAGAGATTTCTTTAGAAAGAACAAGTACGCCTGCGTCATAAGCTGTTAAGCCTAACTCTTCTACATAACGTTTTTTACGAGCATCTGGAAGCTCAGGAATTTCTGCACGTACACGCTCAAGCCATTCGTCGTCAATTGAAAGACGCACTAAGTCTGGCTCTGGGAAGTAACGGTAATCATCCGTTCCTTCTTTGACACGCATAAGGATTGTTTTCCCTGTTTTTTCATCGAAACGACGAGTTTCTTGCTCGATTACGCCGCCTGAAAGTAATACGTCTGCTTGACGTAACTCTTCGTGCTCTAAACCACGACGTACAAAGTTGAATGAGTTAAGGTTTTTAAGCTCTGTTTTTGTACCGAATTCTTCTTGACCGTACGGACGGATTGAAATGTTCGCGTCACAACGTAAAGAACCCTCTTCCATTTTACAGTCAGAAACATCTGTATATTGGATGATTGATTTTACTTTTTCAAGATACGCATATGCTTCGTTTGGCGTGCGAATATCTGGCTCAGATACGATTTCTACAAGTGGTGTACCTTGACGGTTAAAGTCAACTAGAGAATGATCACTACCGTGAGATAGTTTACCCGCATCTTCTTCCATGTGAAGACGTGTAATACCGATACGTTTAGTGTAACCGTCTACTTCAATATCAACCCAACCGTTCTTACCAATTGGCTTATCAAATTGTGAAATTTGGTATGCTTTCGGATTATCCGGATAGAAGTAGTTTTTACGGTCGAATTTTGTTTCTTGTTCGATTTCCATGTTCAGTGCAAGTGCAGCACGCATCGCGAAATCTACTACGTTTTTATTTAATACAGGAAGGACACCAGGATATCCTAGGTCGATTACTGTTGTATTTGTATTTGGCTCAGCACCGAAGTGAGCAGGTGCTGAAGAGAAGATTTTCGAGTTAGTTTTTAACTCAACGTGTACTTCTAAACCAATAACTGTTTCAAAGTTCATGTTATTTTCCCTCCCAAATTTGAGGAACTTGTTTATGGAACTCAGTTGCTTGTTCGAAAGCATGCGCTGTACGGTAAATTGTCTCTTCATCGAAGTGTTTACCAATAATTTGTAAACCTAATGGCAGACCATTTTCAAAACCACATGGGATTGAAATCGCAGGTACGCCCGCTAAGTTCATAGGAATTGTTAAAATATCATTTGCGTACATTGTCATTGGATCATTTACATTTTCACCAATTTTGAATGCTGGTGTTGGTGTAGTTGGGCCAATAATTACGTCATAGTCTTCAAATACTTTGTCGTAGTCTGCTTTGATAAGCGTACGCGCTTGTTGTGCTTTTTTGTAGTAAGCATCGTAAGTACCTGCTGAAAGTGAATACGTACCAAGCATGATACGACGTTTTACTTCGTCACCAAAGCCTTGTGCACGTGTTTCTTTATAAAGGTCTAGTAAGTTATCTACGTTCTCAGCACGGAAGCCATAACGGATACCGTCGAAACGAGAAAGGTTAGAAGACGCTTCAGAAGAAGAAAGAATATAGTAAGCTGCAAGTGCATATTTAGAGTGAGGAAGTGAAACCTCTTCTACTGTTGCACCTAAAGATTTTAATACTTCTAGTGCATCTAGTACTGATTGTTTTGCTGCTTCGCCAACACCTTCACCAAGGAATTCCTTAGGTACAGCGATACGTAAACCTTTAATATCGCCTGTAAGTGCTGCTACATAGTTTGGTACTTCTACGTTTGCTGAAGTTGAATCATTCGGGTCTAAGCCTGCGATTGCTTCAAGTAAAAGTGCATTATCTTCTACATTACGTGTAATCGGTCCGATTTGGTCTAAAGAAGAAGCGAATGCTACTAGACCAGAACGAGATACACGACCATATGTAGGTTTCATCCCTACAACGCCGCAGTATGCTGCTGGTTGACGGATAGAACCACCTGTATCAGAACCAAGTGAGAATGGAACTTCGCCAGCAGCTACTGCTGCTGCAGATGCACCTGAAGAGCCACCTGGTACATGATTTAAGTTCCATGGATTTTTCGTTGTTTTATAGTATGAGTTTTCGTTTGAAGAACCCATTGCAAATTCGTCCATATTTAATTTACCGATTGTCACCATACCCGCTTCGCGTAGTTTGTGGACAACTGTTGCGTCGTAAATTGGCATGAAACCTTCAAGGATTTTAGAAGCACAAGTAGTTTCTAAACCTTCTGTTACGATGTTGTCTTTAACCCCGATAGGAAGACCGAAAAGTGGTCCACGTTCGTTGAAAGGTACCTTATCCATTTCAGCTGCTTGTGCAGTTGCTTTTTCTTCATTTAGAGCCAGGAATGCTTGTACATCGCCATCAAGCTTTGCTACGCGCTCGTATGCTTCTTTTGTTAAGTCAGCGATCGTTAAGTTACCTGCTTGTATGTCAGCTTGTAGCTCTTTTGCTGAACGTTCGAATAACGTCATGAGGAATCCTCCTATATTTTAGTATTACATGATAGCTGGTACTTTTACTTGACCATCTTCTTGTTCTTTTACGTTTAACATCATTACTTCACGGTCTAAACCTTTGTGTGCTACGTCTTCACGCATTACGTTAACAAGTGGTAAAACGTGTGTAGTTGGTTCAACATTTGTCGTATCAAGCTCGTTTAATTGTTCTGCGAAGTCTGTAATTTTACCAAGTTGCTCAGCAAATTTCTCTGCCTCTTCCTCAGTAATTGCAAGACGTGCTAAATTAGCAACGTGCTTTACTTCTTCTTTTGTTAATTTCGCCATTATTTACACCTCCGAATATTCATCAAATTCGCCTCGGCGAATTTGAGTCCAGATTTTGAATCGTGCTCGGGCCTGCATGATGCAGGTCAGTCAGCTGTTGTCGCATGGATGCGACGTTCTTAAGCTGACACCCTCTTCTACTTTCAAAATCTGTGACATCCGCCGGAGGCTTTATCTTTATTCAGCAGAAATTACGATACCAACTGAATAAAGGTAAAATCGTTATTTTTATTGATAACAATAGGGCTGAAGAAAGATAACCATGCCAACAATCATAACATTTTTCACCTTAAAAATCACATCTTTCTCCAAAAACACGGAAACTTTCTCTACTATGACAAAGTACTGACGATGACAGTCATAATATGCAAAAAAGAAATGAATTATATCTGTTGTTGCGTTTTGTTAAGCCTTCTAATACCAAAGCATAGCATCTAAAATTGATTGCATAAAAATATAGTCAGCACGATGCCGACTATATTTCATCCTTCGTAAATATGCACGTAAGGTTCGCCATCATTCGCTTTTTTCACAATTAAAGCCTCTGGACCATTAACAGATGTAATGCTGACCTCGACATTAATATTATCGAATTGCTTAATGAGTAAACCCGTCAAATATTGTGTAAAGCCAATTACTTCAGTAGTGCCGAAAAATTGAATAGGTATTTCTATCTTGAGTTCTTGAATTTCTTTATTCTTATAGAAGCCTGTACCAACAACACTTGTATAGTTTGAGAAGTATTTATCGACGTCTTGCTTAAAGTTTTTGAAGTGTTTACTCACTTCACGGTAGACATCTTTAGATTCATCTGTTGGGAACCATACATATTCTTCATCGATTGCTTGCCAATCACTTATATCATTTTGTCCAGCCTTCGCTACACCATAAGAGAAATACGTTCCTGGGATAATTTTATTGCGTGCTTGTTGCTTAAATAATCCAACGACAATTGGCACATCGTTTAGCTCCTCACGTGAACGTAAACGAGATACGATTTCAGCAGCCATCTTTTTCCCTTGCTTAACTAATTCCGCTTCTGGAATTGGCTCCTCATAATATTCACCGTACTGTTCTTTTTGATAATAGTAAATCGAATTCATGGCAAGACCAATAGAAATTCCGCCTAGTTTCACTTTATTATCATCTGTTTTTGTTAAATAGTTTTGCTCGACAATATGCGCTAAATAAATAGGTGCCTTTGTTGCACGTTCTTCAGGTGTCATTGAATCAGTGGTTGGCGGGTTTAAGCCATCCTCCTCTTGAGAGCTACGCGCAAGCCAATCTTTCACTGTGCTTTCCGCTAAATACTGACCTTCTTGGAAAAAATAATTATCTGTGTCGAACTCATTTTGAGAAAGACGCATTAACCCTGTTTCTGCTTCCTTGATATCGTACTTCGTGTAAATATTTGAAACAATTAACCCACGACTAGCACTTTCTTTATATGGGATTAACGTTTTATAATAAGAATCATCAATCGATATATTTGGAATAATCGTTGTTTCCGCTTTTTCCTGCTGCTTATCCTGTGCAATCTCTGTATCTTCCTTAGAAGCAGGCACACATCCTACTAACATTGCTGCCGCCACTAATGCCGGAATGAGTCGAAATGACTTCATTTTTTTAATACCCCTTTACTATGAAAGTTGTTCGATTAGGCGGTTTTCGTCCCAAACTTCAATGCCTAGTTGCTCTGCCTTTGTCAATTTAGAACCTGCATCTTCACCAGCAATAACAAGATCTGTCTTTTTGCTGACACTTCCAGTGACAATACCACCTAACTCTTCTATTTTCGCTTTTGCCTCGTTACGTGTCAATTGCTCAAGTTTACCAGTAAGCACAATTGTTTTACCTGCGAATGGATTGTCGCCTGCTGCCACTTCGACCTTTTTGCCTTTATACGTCATATTAACGCCCACTTCAGCAAGACGAGCAATCACTGCACAGGCATCTTCATTTGCAAAGTATTCGACAAGCGATGAGGCCATTTTATCGCCAATTTCGTGAATCGCCACTAGCTGTTCTTCAGTCGCAGACATGACTGCCTCCATCGTTTCAAATTCTTCCGAAACAATTTTCGCTGCCTTTTCACCAACATGACGAATACCAAGCCCAATTAGTAAACGTTCCATTGAATTGTCCTTTGATGCTTGAATCGCATTTACTAAATTCGTCGCTGATTTTTCACCCATGCGCTCTAGTTCAATAAGCTGTTCAACCTTTAATTGATATAAATCTGAAACGTCATGAATTAAATTAGCTCGTAGTAATTGTTCAACAACCTTTTCACCAAGCCCGTCAATATTCATGGCATTACGAGAGACAAAATATTTAATGCTTTCTGCAATTTGCGCAAAGCATGCGGGATTTACACAACGTAACGCTACTTCCCCTTCAATACGGATCAGTTCACTGTCACAAACCGGACAATTTGCAGGCATTTCGTAAGGGACAGAATCCTCAGGGCGCTGCTCTACTAGCACACCTACAACCTGCGGAATAATATCTCCTGCTTTTCGGATAATGACAGTATCGCCCAGACGAATATCTTTCTCGCGAATTAAATCTTCATTATGAAGTGAGGCACGTTGCACAGTCGTTCCTGCTACTTGTACTGGTGCTAGTATTGCTGTTGGTGTCACAACACCAGTGCGTCCAACCGTTAAATCAATATCAAGTAATGTTGTCACAACTTCCTCTGCTGGGAACTTATACGCTATAGCCCATCTCGGACTTTTCGCTGTATATCCGAGCTCATCTTGTTGTGCAAAACGATCGACTTTAATAACAATACCATCAATTTCATATGCTAAATCTGGACGTTTTTCAGTCCACTTTTCAATAAAGCCTAATACCTCTTCAATCGATGTACAATGCTGACGCTCTTTATTTGAAGGGAAGCCTAGCCCTTCTAAATAATCAAGCATCTCGCTGTGCCCATCGATACCATATGCTTCACCGTCTCCACCAATAGAATAAATAAATGTTGATAGCTGACGACTAGCTGCAACTTTAGGGTCTAGCTGACGCAGAGAACCAGCAGCGGCATTACGTGGATTTGCAAATAGCTCTTCACCATTTTCAAGACGCTGTGTATTTAGCTTGTCAAAAGATTTTTTAGGCATGTATGCTTCACCGCGCACTTCAATCGTTAACGGCTCCTTTAAACGAAGCGGAACCGCACGAATCGTTTTCAAATTAGCAGTAATATCCTCGCCAACTTCACCATCTCCACGTGTTGCACCTTGCACAAAAACACCATTTTCATACTTCAATGAAATCGCTAAGCCATCAATTTTCAGTTCACATACATAAGAAAAATTATCACCAATTGCTTGGCGAATTTTACGGTCAAATTCACGCAAATCTGCCTCATTAAAGGCATTTGAAAGACTGAGCATTGGATAATCGTGTGTTACTTTTTTAAAGCCATCAACCACTGCACCGCCAACTCGTTGTGTTGGTGAATCTGGGTAAACCAGTGATGGATTTGCCTCTTCCAATGCTATTAATTCATGCAGTAATTGGTCATATACGCTATCCGATACAACCGGCTTATCGAGCACATAATATGCATGTCCATACTCATGTAATAATTTATTTAACTCCGCAATGCGTTGTTCAATTTCGTTCATTTAATTTCCTCCGCTTACGCTTTTTCGATTGGGGCAAATTGTGCTAGTAATCGTTTAATACCTATTGGTTGTGGGAACGCAATATCAAGTTCTGTTCCATCACCCTCACCCTTTACACTAACGACCATGCCTGTACCCCATTTTTTATGGACTGCTTTGTCGCCAGCCTTCCAACCAAACTGGTCGCCACCTGTTGATTGTAAACGTGCAGATGCTGGTTGTGTTTGTTGTACCGCTCCAAGCGAACGTTTTTTATAGCCACCAGCAGATCGATTACTTGATGCAAACGGCACGTCTGGTTTACTGCCACCTTTAGAAATAGATTCTGTAATATCCTCTGAAATCTCACGTAAGAAACGCGACGCATTATTATAGCTTGTGCGCCCAAAAATCGTACGTGAACCGGCGCATGTTAAATACAATCGCTCTTCTGCACGTGTCACACCAACATACATTAAACGTCTTTCTTCTTCCATTTCGTCGTTATCATCCAGTGAACGAGAGTGAGGGAAAATATTTTCCTCCATCCCAATAATGAAGACAACCGGAAATTCTAATCCTTTTGCAGCATGCATCGTCATTAAAATGATACTGCCTTTAGATGTATCCTCTTTGTCGAGGGCATCAATATCTGCCACCAGCGCAAGGTCGGTTAAAAAGCTAATCAGTGACTTATCTTCGCTACGCTCTTCAAATGCTTTTGTTACAGATAAAAACTCTTCAATGTTTTCTAGTCGGCTTTCTGCTTCAATCGTTTTTTCATTTTGTAGCATTGCACGATAGCCCGACTTCTCAATCACTTGCTCCACAAGCTCTGTTACAGATAAGTATTCTTGCATCTCCGTGAAGCCTTTAATCATCGCATAAAAATGCTCCGCAGATGCTGCAGCCTTACCTGTTAACCCCATAAAAATCAAATCATTCATTGCTTCAAAAATTGAACGATCTTGATCAATTGCATAGCGCGCCATTTTCTCAAAAGAAGTGGCACCAATACTACGCTTTGGTTCATTAATAATACGTGCGAGAGATAAATCATCATCGTTATTCGCGATAAGTCGTAAATATGCGAGTAAGTCTTTAATCTCTTTACGATCATAGAACTTCGTACCGCCGACGATTTGATAGGTCATATTCGACTTAACGAGCACTTCCTCCATAACACGTGACTGTGCATTCGTCCGATAAAGAATAGCAAAATCATCGAGTGAACGGTTTTCTTTGTCGATTAAATGCTGAATTGTTTGCACGACAAACTGCGCTTCTTCCTGCTCATTGTACGCTTTGTACATAGCTATTTTTTCGCCTTCTGCATTATCTGTACGTAACTCTTTTGGATAACGCGTCGTATTATTTTGAATGACGTCATTCGCCGCTTGGAGGATGCGTTTTGTAGAACGATAATTTTGCTCGAGCATAATGGCCTTTGCATTCGGATAATCCTTTTCAAACGATAGAATATTTCCGATATCTGCTCCACGCCAGCGATAAATTGATTGGTCAGAATCTCCTACTACACAAATATTTTTGAATTTCTTTGCTAGTAGTTGCACAAGTAAATATTGTGATTTATTTGTATCTTGGTATTCATCCACATGAATATATTGAAATTTATTTTGATAGTATTCCAGTACTTCAGGTACACGCTTAAATAAAGTAATGGTTGTCATGATTAAATCATCGAAATCAAGCGATTGATTGCGACGCAGTCGTTTTTCATAGCCTTTATATACCTTAGCTACTGTTTTTTCATACGGGTTATTTTCATTCATATTTGCAGCAAAATCATCTGCTGTAATACATTCATTTTTTGCTGAGCTAATGGCATTTAAAATTGCTCGTGGCTCAAAACGTTTCGGATCGATATTTTCTTCCTTTAAAACATTTTTCACAACCGATAGCTGATCTGTAGAATCTAAAATCGAGAAGTTTCGAGACATGCCAATTTGATCGATATTACGACGCAAAATACGTACACACATAGAGTGGAATGTTGATACCCACATACTATCGCCAGTTCCATTACCAAGGATAGCGTCAATACGTTCACGCATTTCACGTGCTGCTTTATTCGTGAATGTAATGGCTAAAATTTTTGATGGATAGACTTCTTTTTCAACGACTAAATATGCAATTCGATGTGTCAGTACGCGTGTTTTTCCCGATCCAGCACCTGCCATAATAAGTAGCGGCCCTTCTGTTGTTTTCACCGCTTTTTCCTGCTCAGGATTCATTCCTGCTAATAAATTTTTCGTTAATTGTTCCATTTCGCACCACCTATTAAATTCACCCCTGTAAAATCGTACCTGTTACTCTACTTTCGGTACATTAAACCACTACCTGGGGCTTTCACTTTATTCAACTAGCTTTAAAGCGCCAGATGAACGAAGATACACAAACGTTTGTTCTTAATTATATCGTACTTTTAACAGCCTTAACAGTAGCAAGAGCAGCCTTTAGATCGTCATAAATAATATTGCCGACAATTACTGTATCTGCGTACTTCGCCATTTCCTCCGCTTGTTTTGCAGATGTAATGCCTCCACCATAAAAGAGCTTTGTATGATTCAATTCATTTTTTACAGCTTGTACAATTTCAATATCGCCATACATGCCGCTATATTCTACATAAAATACAGGAAGTTTAAAGAAGTTTTCTGCCATACGTGCATATGCAATAACATCGTCTACCGATAAATCCGTATTTGCACCCGTTTGTTTTGCCACTTTACAATCAGGATTTAAAATACAATACCCTTCTGCCACAAGCTCTTCCCATACCATAATATCCCCGTACTCTTTAATCGCCTCGTGATGTAAGTTTTTAATCCATTTTGGGTCATCACTGTTTAATACTGTTGGAATGAAATAATAATCATAACCAGGCGTAACCGATTCAACAGTCGAAATTTCCAGAGCAACCGGCACCGTAAAACGACGTACACGTACTAATAAATCAAGCACATTATCAAGTGTTATACCGTCAGTGCCACCGACTAAGATGACATCGGTACCTGATTCACAGATTTTTTCTAACGCCTCTTCAGAGATTTCTTTTGCTGGATCAAGTTTGAACACATGTCTCCACTCTAAATATTCCATCTATATTACCACCTATCTAGCTTTTCTATTTATATATATTCATTAATAAGTATAGCCGAAGCAACACCACAAAAAAATGAAAAAGACTGAGCAGAAGTTCTACCCAGTCTCTCTATTGACTTATTTATGATTTGACTCTTTTGGTGCTTGGAATGGCTTTTCATCAGGATACAGACGACCTAGCATTTCATCATATGTATCGTTCCCATAATCGAAGCAACGGCGTACACGTGAAATAGTTGCAGTACTTGCACCCGTTTCCTTTTTAATGGATTCATACGTTTTCTTCAGACGTAATAAATGCGCCACTTCAAAACGTTGTGCCAGTGATTGAATCTCACTAATCGTACATAAGTCGTCAAAAAATTTATAGCATTCTTCAATATCATTAAGCTCTAACACGGCTTTAAATAATTGATCTGTTTGATGCCCCCGAATTTTTTCGATTTGCATATAACTTTCCTCCCTTTAAGGCTGCGTTTTAACTATTGCTTGTAACCCCGGTGAGGATGGTACGAAATGAACCCAAGACTTTCCTGGCACAAGCTTCACAAGCTCCCCAGACTCTTCAACCGCCATTGGAATTCCATCTACATTTGCCCATTTGACTTCTCTCAAATAGCCATTCTGAAATACGTACGCATTTCCACCAGATGTTAGATCAATATCTTGTCGACCTACATTATCAATTGTTTTATGGTTCATTTCGAAAAATAACACATTCGCAAATGTCAATGCATCGCCTGTCAACAAATCTTTTGTAGTTTCGCCTGCCGATTGTCGTTCATAATGATTGTTTTGATGATCGTACACATAAGTATTGTGGAAAGACTTATTATTCCCATAGTAAACGTCAACTTGACTTGTTTCAATGCCTATCTTACCATGTTCATCAGGTTCATAAAAAGCCTGAACTACTTTTTCACTGTAATTCATTGAAGCGCCTACTTTTTCCGCGCCTTTTAATATATTTTCAGAGGAAATATAAGAATTATGCGGTGCTACACGATCTGTCGAGCGTTTAAACAAAGTACCATCATAGTTCATCCCATTAATATTGTCGACTACATTGTTGCTAAGCATCGACTTTGCCTCTGGGCTATACCCATGGGCAACGTAAAACGCATCATAGGCTTTAGCAATATCAACAAAATAATTACGTGCACTACGCACCGGCCCTACTTTTTCAGGTAAAGCACTTTGGTAGACTGCTAAAAAGCGAGTGACATTACCTTCTGCAAGCATTTCATAAATAATATCAGCTTCAGCTATACCCGACTGCGGTCGGGCTTGAGGATGATTATTCACTGTCACGATTATCGGACGTTGTGTGATTTCTTCTTCTACAACCTCTCCTGTTAACGGTGCTACATGTACCTCTTCAACAACAGTCTCTACAACTGGTGGCTTTTCTTCTTTTGGTGTTTCTTCCGCTTCTTTTTCCTTCGAGCATCCCCCGATGAATAAAGCGCTAACTGCTAAAGCCATAAATAACTTATTTGATTTAAACACAGATAATATCCTCCCTAAAGTCAATTGCGCCCAATCTTTGTATGCTATTAAAGCATTACAGCTGGTAATAATAGCTTATTTTTCATCACATCGAAAATTCCTTTTTGCGTAATACGAATATAAGGTAAATGCGTCGATTGTAAAAATAATAGCGAGTAAATTGCGTCTCCAAGATGATATCCTCGCTCTGCTAAAGCTTGTTTTAATACAATCTCTTGCTCTATTAAATCTTCAACGTTCCCCTCATATAACAATCCACCAATAGTAAGTGGGAGGCTAGCTACAACTTCACCCTTTTCAACAAGTACAATTCCACCACGCATTGCTTTCATCTCTTCGAATGCTTTTTCCATATCCGCTATATTTTTACCGATGAGCAAAATATCACCTGTATTCGAGTAGGAAGATGCGAAACCTTGTAGATCTGTAGCAAAGCCCTTAATCATTGTATTCACATGCCATTTACCCTTTCTATCTATGAGCATAAGATAGCATTCATCATGATTTGATAGCTGGTTCTCCTTTGCAATCGTTGAATTATATGGTTTCGTAATAACATCGTTGACCATTTCAATTCCAAACGGCATAGAGAACTGAAAATTTTCAGATGTTAGACTAAAATCTAAATTAAATTCTGGAATCGCCGAATAATCAATCTTACTCAGCCTTTGCACTCGTTCTCCATCACGTTTGAGCCAAACCCCTTTCGACAGCACGCTTTCCGGAACAGGATGCCATTCATCTTGTAAAATATTGAGCGATGCAAAACGACCAGTTGCGATGAATCCATGTAAATTCGACATATTGTAATAGCGTGCTGTATTATATGAAGCCATTTGATACGCATCAATTGGTGATACACCTGCATCTAATGCTACTTGAATACACTTATCCATAACGCCATCTTGGTGGAACGTAGGCGTAGAGCCGTCCGTTGTCATCATTAAATGATCGAAAATAGGAAGTTCTTTTTCAATAATACCTTTTAACAGATTCGGTAAATCAGGTCGAATTGATGAATGGCGAAGCGTTACCGCAAAGCCTTGTAATATACGTCTTTCCACTTCCTCGACCGTCATCGCTTCATGATCCCCATCTGCACCAAGTAACTTCATGCGTGCTAATGTACGTTCTGATGCACCTGGAAAATGACCTTCAATCTTTTTACCCACGCTCTTTGCCATTTGCATACGGTACAGCATTCGATCATCACCTTGTAACAAACGCGGCCAACCTGTTAATTCGCCACCGAGCAGAACATCATCACGTTCTAGCCATTCTGAAATGGATGTATTCGAGAAAATTTCTTCCTCTTGCTCCATCTCTGTTTGCGAATCGAAACGTGCCCACCAATAAAATGAAAATGGCAGTTTCTTTAAATCACCTAATATTGAAAACGCTTTCTTGTTTTCTAAAGCCAATGCAAAACTCAAATTATCCGAGATAAATGTCGTTGTACCAAGTTGGCCACAAAAATCAGCAAATGACTGTGGATGATAAAGTTGAAATGGATGTACATGTGGTTCAATATAGCCTGGCACGATTGTTTTCCCAGTACAATCCACCACTTCAGTACCATCTATGAAAGGAGGCATTTTGTCACCTGCATAAACAATACGATCACCTAAAATCCAAATGTTACCTTCAATCCATTGTTTCAGCATGCTATGTAAATAACGCGCATTTTTCAAAACAATGTCCGGCGCTTTTTTCCCGTCTATTACTGCTAATTGTTGACGAAGCTCTGTAATTTTCCATACTGGATTCATCAAAATCGCCCCTTCCTATATTACGTAATATTTCTTTGTGTAAATCATTTTAAACAACGCATACTACAATCGCATAAGCTCCTAAACTTTTATGCTTATGTAGCCATCTTGTTTTAATCGTAACACAGCACTTTCGTAAAGCAAAGTGCCCGCTTGTTATTTTACCACTAAAATCTAAAGGAGGTAATTTATATTGCAACAGTCCAATTTAAGTGAGAGAAATGCATTTTGTCGTTTTTTCTTAGGTACTAGTATGACCGCGTTTGGTATCGCTAAAGTTTCACGAAATCCTGACTGTACTTCCGGCAAATTAATGATTGCCCTTGGTGCCATGAAAATGGCAGAGGGTATTTTTAAATACTGCCCAACAAAGGCAATGCTAAGCACGAACATGCAAAGTGCCATGTCCACTACTATGCAAAGTATGCTCAGTGGTCAGAATTCTATGACATCTGATGACGTGAATAAATTAATGAAAGATTTCTCTGCTGCTTTTTCAAGTAATGCCAATGAAAATAAACCGGCAACTACGAAAACAAACGACGCGACAGAAAAAAAGCAAAACACATCAGACAATACAAATTCCACAAACAAAACACAGAATCCTTCTTAAAAACAAAAACATGTCTCATCGCGAGACATGTTTTTTATGGACTTAATTACTTAAATGTTCGCCAACCGATATCTTTACGGAAGAAGAAGTTTGCCCATTCCTCAGTCGCAATACCTGCATACACTTTTTCTTGTGCTTCTTTTAATGTTGCCGCTTTTGCACCCACTAATAGCACACGCCCACCATTACCAACGAACTTGTCATCTACTAATTTTGTCCCTGCGTGGAACACATCATGTGAAGAGGATAGTGCAGCTAGATTTGGTAATGCATTACCTTTTTCAACATCGCCAGGATATCCCTCAGCCGCAATAACCACACCTAACATAGCATCCTCTGACCATTGTAGATCGAACAGTTTTTCGTCCATTAAGGCTGTCATGAATGCGCCAAAATCAGATGCCATACGTGGTAATACTACTTGTGTTTCAGGGTCACCGAAGCGTGCGTTGAACTCAATTACTTTAGGACCGTTTTTCGTTAAAATTAAGCCAGCATATAAAATACCTGTGAACGACACACCTTCTTGTTCCATAGCTGCTACTGTTGGCTCAACAATTTCTTTATAAGAACGGTCGACAACATCTTGTGCAATTTGTGGAACTGGTGAATAAGCGCCCATACCACCAGTGTTTGGACCTTTATCGCCGTCGTATGCACGTTTGTGGTCCTGTGCAATCACCATCGGATAAATTTGCCCCTTATGAACAAACGACATGAATGAGAATTCTTCGCCATCTAAAAATTCTTCTACAACAACGCGAGATGAAGATTCGCCAAAGCGTTGATTACCAATCATATCTTGCACCGCTTCAATCGCTTCTTCTTCCGTCATAGCAACGATTACACCTTTACCAGCCGCTAAGCCGTCCGCTTTAATAACAATTGGTGCACCTTGCTCTTTAATGTATGCTGCTGCTTTATCTGCCTCTGTAAATGTTTCGTGTGCGGCAGTTGGAATATTATATTTATTCATAATTTCTTTTGCGTACGATTTACTGCCTTCGATTTGAGCCGCTGCTTTCGTTGGACCAAACGCGCGTAAACCACGCTCTGTGAAGAAGTCTACAATCCCACCAGCAAGTGGTTGCTCAGGACCTACAAATGTTAAGACTACTGCGTTTTCTTTTGCAAATTGTGCAAGGCCTGCAAAATCCATTGCATCGATTGCTACTACTTCTGCGTCTCCGCGCATACCATCATTACCTGGTGCTACGAATACTTTTTCTACCGACGGAGAGATGCTAAATTGTTTGGCAATTGCATGCTCACGACCGCCGCTTCCGATTACTAATACGTTCATGTGGATAAATCCTCCCTTTGTAAATCAAATTCGCCTTGGCGTATTTGCCGCTGACGCTTCGTTGTCACTTTGCTTTCGCGCAGATAAACAATGCGTCCAGATTTTGAATTGTGCTTGCACAATTAACTCCCTTCAAAATCTGTGACATCCGCCGGAGGCTTTACCTTCATTCAGCTGAATGAAGGTAAAACCGAGATGTACCACCATCTCGGTTAAAGTGTCTGTATATTGTTGGTTCGTCACCATAACTTGATTTCCGTTCCGGCCGGGCGCTTTCCGGGGGGCGTCTGATGAGCCGCTTCGGGGCTACAGGATGTTGGTCACGAAGGCGTTGTCACAGGACGTGACGCTTTTAGCCTTCGTTCCCCTACAAGCTCGCTCCAGGTTCTCGGGCCAACATGATGTTGGTCACGAAGGCGTTGTCACACGATGTGACGTTTTTAGCCTTCGTTCCTTTATTGTAATCCCCCAGGAGTCGCCCAGCCTCCACTCCAATCAATGAGCATTCTAATATTGGTATGCTTTTAACTAAAGGTCATCCCGACTTTTAGTGATGAGTCATTTTGCTGATTATTTTTCAAAATTAATGTTTGAAATGACGTACGCCAGTAAATACCATAGCGATGCCGAATTCATTTGCTTTATCGATAGAGTCTTGGTCTTTAATTGAGCCACCTGGTTGGATAATAGCTGTAATCCCAGCTGCAGCAGCCGCTTCAACAGTATCGCCCATTGGGAAGAATGCGTCAGATGCAAGTGCTGCACCTTTTGCTTTTTCACCAGCTTGTTCGAACGCAATTTTCGCTGCGCCAACACGGTTCATTTGACCAGCACCAACGCCTAAAGTCATATGTGCGTCTGTTACAACGATAGCATTAGATTTCACATGTTTTACAACTGACCAGCCAAGTTGTAATGCTTCCCACTCTTGTTCAGTTGGTTCACGGTCTGTTACTACTTTAATATCTGCATTTGCAAATCCGTAGCGGTCTGGCTCTTGTACAAGTAAGCCGCCTTCAACAGATACAACATTAAATTTATCTTTATTTGCTTGCTCAAATGGAATTGTTAGTAAGCGAATATTTTTCTTCTGCGTTAAAATATCAAGCGCTTCTTGTGTAAATGATGGCGCAATAATAATTTCTAAGAAAATATGGCTTAGTTTTTCAGCTGTTGCTGCGTCTACTTCCATATTAAGCGCGATAATTCCACCAAAAATTGATGTTGGATCTGCTGCATATGCTTTATCAAACGCTTCTTCTAATGTTACGCCTGTCCCAACACCACAAGGATTCATATGTTTCACAGCTACTGCTGCTGGCATTTCGAATTCCTTTACGATTTGAAGTGCTGCGTTACCATCTTGGATGTTATTGTATGATAATTCTTTACCGTGTAATTGCGTTGCATAGGCTAAAGAGAAATCAGAGCCAAGACGTTTTTGGTAGAACGCTGCTTTTTGGTGAGGGTTTTCACCATAACGAAGATTTTGTTTTAACTCATAAGTAATCGTTAAACTTTCTGGGAACTCTTCTTCTGTTAAGTGGTTTGAGATATATGAATCATAAGCTGCCGTATGACGGAATACTTTTGCAGCTAGTTTTTTACGTGTTTCAAGAGTTGTTGCACCATCTGCTTTTAACTCCGCTAAAACTTTTGCATAGTCATTCGAGTCAATGATCACCGTTACGTATTGGTGGTTTTTCGCTGCTGAACGTAGCATTGTTGGTCCACCGATATCGATATTTTCGATTGCATCGTCCCATGTAACATTAGGCTTTGAAATTGTTTCAACGAATGGGTAAAGGTTTACACATACGATTTCGATTGGCTCAATGCCATGCTCATTCATTTGAGCTTGATGGCTTGCATCGTCAAACTTCCCTAGCAATCCCCCGTGAATCATTGGGTTTAATGTTTTCACACGACCATCTAAGATTTCTGGGAACTTTGTTACTTCGTCAACAGCTGTTACCGCTACATTGTTGTCTTGTAGCATTTTTTTCGTACCGCCAGTTGATAAAATTTCATAACCTAATGCGACTAATTCCTTCGCAAATTCTAAAATACCTGCTTTATCTGAAACACTAATTAATGCACGTTTTGTCACAACAAAATCCTCCTAATTTGTCTCTTTGGAATTTATGATTGAGCAGGGATAGGTCATTGTTATGCTACCTATCCACTTCAATCTTAATTATTTCAATAGTTGTTGCAATGCTGTTGTATACAACGAATGTTCTTCTTTATGAATCGCCGTTTCAGTCGCCACGCGGTCACCAACAACAACTGGTACAGCAGCTTGTGCGATAATTGGACCTGTGTCCATTCCTTCATCGACAAAGTGAACTGTTACGCCAGTTACTTTGACACCATGGTCCATCGCTTGTCCAATGGCATCTTTGCCTGGGAAAGACGGTAATAATGAAGGATGAATATTGACGATACGCTGCGGATAAGCCGCTAACAATACTTCGCCAATTAAACGCATGTAGCCAGCAAGAACTACCCACTCAACGCCACATTCGCGCAATGCTTCAATAATAGCAGTCTCGTAATCTGCTTTTGATGCAAACTCTTTCGGATTTAACGCTAAAACTGATATATCAAAGTTTTCAGCACGAGTTATAACGAATGCGCCAGGCTTGTCTGTGACAACAAGCTCGACTTTCGCATGTAACTCGCCTCGTTCAATCGCTTCTTGAATCGCTTGAAAATTACTGCCGCTGCCTGAAGCAAATACGGCAATTTTGGTTGGTGCAGTCATTACACTAAGCTCCCATCATGTGAGCCGTTAAATACAACACCTTCACCTTTCACAACGCGACCGATTTTGTAGGCTTTTTCACCGTTGGCTTCAGCAGTAGCAATGACTTTATCCGCTTCTGCAGCTGGTACAGCGATCACGAATCCAATACCCATATTAAAGACATTATAAAGATCTTTATCTTCTAATTGTCCTTTTTCTTTTAAGAATTCGAAAATTCGAAGTACTGGCCAAGAACCTAGATCAATTTCAGTTGCTAATCCTGCTGGCATCATACGTGGTAGGTTTTCATAGAAACCTCCACCTGTTACGTGTGCACAACCGTGAACGTCAGCTGCTTTTAATGCTGCAAGCACTGGTTTTGCATATAATTTAGTTGGTACTAGAAGTGCTTCTCCAATTGGACCTAAATCCTCGAATCCTTCTACAACTGCATCAACTGCATAACCGTTATCAGCGAAAACAATTTTACGTACTAATGAATAACCGTTTGAATGCACGCCACTTGAAGCAAGACCAACAAGCACGTCACCTTCTACGATTTTCTCACCTGTCACGATGGCAGATTTTTCACAAGCACCTACTGCGAAGCCAGCTAAATCATACTCATCTTCTTCATAGAGACCTGGCATCTCAGCCGTTTCTCCACCGATTAAAGCTGCTCCTGATTGTACACAACCATCTGCTACACCTTTAACGATTTGCTCGATTTTTTCAGGTACTGCTTTGCCAAGTGCTACGTAATCTAAGAAATACAGTGGTTCTGCGCCTTGTGCCACAATATCATTGACACACATAGCGACACAGTCAACACCGATTGTATCGTGTTTGTCTACCATAAATGCTAGTTTTAATTTTGTCCCAACACCATCAGTACCTGAAATAAGAACAGGTTCTTTTAGATTTAGTTCTGACAAGTCAAACATACCACCAAAGCCACCGAACGTACCCATCACACCTAGACGGTTTGTACGCTCAACGTGAGACTTCATTCGTTTAACGGCTTCATAGCCTGCTTCAATATTTACACCTGCTTGTTCATATGCTTTTGACATGCAGAGTTCCTCCTTTAAATGAAATTCGCCTTGGCTCGAGATTTCGTATCATGCTAACATGGCACAAAATCCACGACAATTGCCAAAGCTCATTAAGATTTTTCGCTAGTGAATCATCTTAACGTAACAGTTCTTTTTCGTGCGGTAAGATTGTATCTGGGAAAATTTCAGTTGGGTATTTACTTGTGAAACATGCTAAGCAAAGTCCACGATTTTCGTCATCGTATGGTCGTGCAATTGTCTCAACCATGCCCTCTACAGAAAGGAATGTCAGAGAATCAGCACCGATTGCCTCACGAATTTCTTCGACACTATGACTAGAAGCAATAAGCTCCTCATGTGTAGATGTGTCAATACCGTAATAACAAGGGTCCGTCATTGGTGGTGAAGAAATCACAACATGTACTTCTGCTGCGCCCGCATCTTTTAACATGTTAACGATACGACGAGAAGTAGTTCCACGTACAATTGAATCATCGACCATAATCACGCGCTTATCTTTTACAACTTGGACAACTGGTGAAAGCTTCATTTTTACGCCGCGTTCACGTAATTCTTGCGTCGGCTGAATGAATGTACGACCTACATAACGATTTTTAATTAACCCTAGCTCGTAAGGAATTCCGCTCTCCTCAGCAAATCCAATAGCTGCAGAAATACTTGAATCAGGAACTCCTGTCACAACATCTGCTTCGATATGTGCGCATTCGCGTGCAAGTTGTTTCCCCATACGTTTACGCGCCATATGTACATTAATACCATCAATATCAGAATCCGGACGTGCTAAGTACACGTATTCCATCGCACACATCGCACGATTTGCCATATCTGCAAAACGATCAGACTTTACGCCTTCATCGTTAATAATTAATAACTCACCTGGTTCAACAGAACGAACAAACTCAGCACCGATTAAATCGAATGCACAAGTTTCAGAAGCAACAACCCATCCATCCCCAAGCTTACCTAGAGATAGCGGTCGTAAACCATGTGGATCACGTGCCACAAGCATTTCATCCTTCGTCATAATTAAGAACGAGTATGCGCCTTTTAATAATGAAAGGGCATTTTTCACCTTCGCACGAAATGGCGAATGTGAGCTTTTCTTAACTAGATGCGCAAGCACTTCTGTATCAGAGCTAGAGTGGAATATACTCCCCTGACGCTCTAAATACTGCTTTAAGTGATTGGCATTGACTAAGTTACCGTTGTGGGCAACAGAAAGGCTACCTGTTGATGAATGAAATAAAAGCGGTTGCACGTTTTCAATGCCTCCACCGCCAGCTGTCGTATAGCGTACATGTGCAATTGCTGCTTTGCCGCTAACAGCCTTTAGTTTATCCTCATTAAACACATCATTTACTAGACCTTCCCCTTTGACCGCGCGAAGGTGCTGGCCGTCAGTTACGACGATCCCAGCTCCTTCTTGTCCACGATGTTGAAGAGCATGTAGCCCGTAATAACTAAGGTGTGCTGGACTTGAGTTACCCCAAATACCAAACACCCCACATTCTTCGTTTAAGCCTCTGAGTTCAGCAAGCATGGGATTGCTCCTTTCCAATTAGAACGGAATTCCTCCACTGTACCCTCTACAAGCACACCGTTGTCACCGTTGATTTTAACAAGCGCATCGTTCGTTACGACACCGATTTTTTGTGCATCTTTTACTGTTTCTATAAACGCAGCTGCATTTTCTTCTTTAACCGTTACCACAAAACGAGATTGTGTTTCACTGAATAAAACAGTTACAGCCGATCCATCTAGTGTTACATCAACGCCTAAACCAGTTGCGCCAAATGTCTTTTCTGCAATTGCTACTGCAAGTCCACCCTCTGCAACGTCATGAGCAGAAGCTACAAGTCCAGCTTTAATCGCTTTTAATAAATCATTTTGACGAGCCACTTCAACCGTTAAATCGATAGCAGGTGCTTTACCTGAAATCACGCCATTATTTAGTAATTTTTGAAGCTCTGATCCACCGAACTCAGTTTTTGTATCGCCGATTACGAATACTACGTCGCCAGCCGCCTTCACATCTTGTGTTGTTACGTGTGCTAAGTCTTCTACTAGACCTACCATACCAATTGTTGGCGTCGGGTAAACTGCTTCACCAGAACGTTCATTGTAAAGCGATACGTTACCACCGATAACTGGTGCATTTAGCGCTGTACAAGCTGCTGCGATACCGTCAGCTGATTTTTGAATTTGCCAGAAGATTTCTGGTTTCTCTGGGTTACCAAAGTTTAAGCAGTCTGTAATCGCAAGTGGTGTCGCACCAGTTGCTACAATGTTACGAGCCGCTTCTGCTACAGCAATCGCACCGCCCACTTCTGGGTCAAGGTAGATGTAGCGAGAGTTACAGTCAGTAGTCATCGCAAGACCTTTGTTTGTACCACGTACACGAATAACAGCGGCATCAGACCCTGGTGCAACAACTGTTGACGTACGTACTTGGTAATCATATTGATCGTAAACCCATTCTTTTGACGCGATTGTAGGCGCTTGAAGAAGTGCGTTTAACGTTTCTTTATAATCTGTTACAGCTGGTTCAGCATTTTCAATTGCTTGGAACTCAGCGTAGTAAGCAGGCTCAGCAGATGGCTTATGGTAAACTGGTGCATCTTCTGCAAGAGCGTCAGCTGGTACATCCGCAACTACTTCACCGTTATGGATTAAACGTAAATGTTTGTCATCCGTTACACGACCAACAGCTACTGCGTCTAAATCGTATTTTTCAAAGATTGCTTTAATGTCTTCTTCACGACCTGCTTTTACAACAAGTAACATACGCTCTTGAGATTCTGATAGCATCATTTCATAAGCTGTCATACCTGTTTCACGCTGTGGAATTAAGTCTAAGTTCATTTCCACACCAGTGCCTGCTTTAGAAGCCATTTCTGCTGAAGATGATGTAAGACCTGCAGCACCCATATCTTGAATACCTACTAATGCGTCAGATTTTACAACTTCTAAACACGCTTCAAGAAGAAGTTTCTCCATGAATGGGTCACCAACTTGTACTGCTGAACGGCTTTCCTCTGAATCCTCTGAAAGTTCTTCAGAAGAGAATGTCGCACCATGAATACCATCACGGCCTGTTTTTGCCCCAACGTACATTACTGTGTTACCTACGCCTGCAGCAACACCTTTTTGGATATCTTTATGGTCGATTAAACCAACACACATTGCATTTACAAGTGGATTACCCTCATAGCAAGGGTCGAACTGAATTTCCCCACCTACTGTTGGAACCCCGATACAGTTACCGTAACCTGCGATCCCTGCTACTACCTCTTCAAATAAATATTTACCACGCGCTGTTTTTAATTCACCAAAACGTAATGAGTTTAGCATTGCGATTGGACGTGCACCCATTGAGAACACATCGCGAAGAATACCGCCAACACCTGTTGCTGCACCTTGGTAAGGTTCGATTGCTGAAGGGTGATTATGTGATTCCATTTTGAATACAACGGCTTGCTCGTCGCCAATATCTACAATCCCCGCACCTTCACCAGGACCTTGTAATACTTGAGGACCTTTAGTTGGGAATTTACTTAACACTGGTTTTGAGTTTTTGTAAGAGCAATGCTCCGACCACATTACTGAGAAAAGACCTGTCTCTGTCCAGTTTGGTAGACGACCTAAAATACCTTCTACCATTGCGAATTCTTCGTCTGACATACCCATTCCAGCGTATAGCTTTTCTTCTTTAATCTGCTCTGCTGTTGGCTCAAACTTAGTTGTTGACATGATTTTCCCTCCACTGCTTTACAATTGATTTAAATACGGCAAGACCGTCTGCTCCACCAACAAGTGCATCTACTGCACGCTCAGGGTGAGGCATCATTCCTAGTACATTTCCACGCTCATTCACAATCCCAGCAATATCTTGTAAAGAACCGTTTGGATTTTCACCTGAGTATGTAAACACGATTTGATTGTTATCTTTTAATTGTTGTAATGTTTCCTCGTCACAGTAGTAGTTACCTTCACCATGTGCGATTGGAATATCAATTACTTGACCTTGCTCATATTGGTTTGTGAATATTGTATTGTTGTTTTCAACTTTAAGTTGTACTGTACGGCACATGAATTTTAAGTTTTTGTTACGTAGTAAAGCACCTGGTAGTAAACCTGCTTCCGTTAAGATTTGGAATCCGTTACATACACCTAATACTGGTTTACCAGCATCCGCTGCTTTTTTCACTTCAGCCATAATGTTCGATTGGTTGGCCATTGCACCACAACGCAAGTAATCTCCATAAGAGAAACCTCCTGGTACTAGAATTCCATCAAAACTACTTAAATCTGTTTGAGAATGCCAGACATATTCTACTTCTTCACCTAGTTCATCTTTAATGGCATGATACATATCGATGTCACAGTTTGACCCAGGGAATACGAGTACTGCGAATTTCATGATTAGTTAGCCTCCTCGACTTCGTAGCGGTAATCTTCAATGACAACGTTCGTTAACACTTTTTCGCACATTTCTTTTACAAGTGTATCCATGTCACGAGCTGAGTCAGCGATTGTTAATTCTAAGTATTTTCCGATACGTAAATCTTCAACTTCACCGTATCCCATTTTTGTTAATGAACCTTTTACTGCTGAACCTTGTGGATCTAAGATACTCTCACGTAATGTTACGTAAACTTTAACTTTTTTCATTTTATTTGCCTCCGAGTCTAGTAAGTATAATAGTATAAACTTCAGTTAAATTACCGAGGTCACGACGAAAGACGTCCTTATCTAACTTTTTCTTCGTAAACGCATCCCATAGTCTGCATGTGTCTGGTGAAATTTCATCTGCCAGTAATACCGATCCAGCCGTGTCACGCCCAAACTCTAACTTAAAGTCTATTAACGTTACACCTACATCTGCAAAGATTGGTTGCAGTACTTTGTTAACAGCGATTGCGCCGTCATAGATTGCTGTTACTTCATCCGGTGTTGCAAGGTCTAGTACATCAATATGCTCCGTCGTAATGAACGGATCGCCTAGCTCGTCATCTTTATAGTAAAATTCAACGATTGGACGTTTTAATGGTGTGCCTTCTTCAAAGCCAAGGCGTTTCGCTAAACTACCAGCCGCAATGTTACGAACTACGACTTCAATTGGAATAATGTCGACCTTTTTCACAAGTTGTTCTGTATCAGACAATTGTTTTAAGAAATGTGACGCTATTCCGTTTGCTTGTAATTTTTCGAAAATTAATGACGTAATACGGTTATTTAACACACCTTTTCCGACAATATCCTCTTTTTTCTCACCATTAAATGCTGTTGCACTATCCTTGTACTCAACTAGGAGTATATCGGGCTCCTCTGTTGCATACAGTTTTTTTGCTTTACCTTCATACAAAAGTTGATCTTTCTTCATTTCGTCATTCCCCCATAATATTTTCAAATACACCTTGGCGTATTCATGTGTAGATATTGAACCGTGCACGCACGATCCAATATCCATCACATCCGTCAAGGCACTAACTTTATTCAATCTACTGACTGAATAAAACTAATTTAATCCAAGACGTTCAAAAATCATGTCTACATGTTGTAAATGGTAGTTGTAGTCGAAGCAATCATCTAGCTCTTCCTTTGTTAAGAATGATGTGATTTTGTCGCTCGCATCAACTAATGTACGGAATTGCACTTGCTCGTCCCATGCCTGCATCGCTAATGGTTGTACTGTGTCATACGCGTCCTCACGTGCTAAACCTTTATCGATTAGTGCAAGTAAAATGCGTTGAGAGTAAATTAGTCCAAATGTGCGACCCATATTACGTTTCATGTTTTCAGGGAATACTGTTAAGTTTTTCACGATGTTACCGAAGCGATTTAACATGTAATTCAATGTAATTGTCGCATCTGGTAAAATCACGCGCTCTGCAGAAGAATGTGAGATGTCACGCTCATGCCATAACGCCACGTTTTCATAAGCTGTCACCATATAACCTCGCATTAAACGTGACAGACCAACCATGTTTTCAGAACCGATTGGATTACGCTTATGTGGCATAGCTGATGAACCTTTTTGACCTTTTGCAAAGGCTTCTTCTACTTCTCTTGTTTCTGATTTTTGCAAACCGCGAATCTCGGTTGCGAACTTTTCAATTGACGTTGCTACTAAAGCTAGGGCACCTAAGTACTGCGCATGACGATCGCGTTGCAGCGTTTGTGTTGAAATAGGTGATGCACTAAGACCAAGCTTGTCGCATACATATTGTTCTACGCGTGGGTCAATATTTGCATATGTCCCAACAGCGCCAGACATTTTACCAGTTTCAATAACTTTAGCTGCTGCTTCAAAACGTTCAAGGTTACGCTTCATTTCTTCGTACCATAACCCTAGTTTTAAACCGAAAGTCGTTGGCTCTGCGTGAACACCGTGTGTACGGCCCATCATTACCGTATGTTTATGTTCTTTCGCTTTCGCCGCAATAATATCAATAAAGTTCACAATATCTTTTCGTAAAATATCATTTGCTTGTTTAATCAAATAAGAAAGAGCTGTATCTACAACGTCTGTTGATGTTAAACCGTAATGTACCCATTTACGTTCCTCACCAAGTGTTTCAGATACGGCACGTGTAAAGGCTACAACGTCGTGTCTTGTTTCTTTCTCAATTTCTAAAATACGATCAACATCAAATGAAGCATTTTCACGAATTTTTGCTACATCTGCTTTTGGAATGTCACCAATTTCTGCCCAAGCTTCACAGGCTAATATTTCTACCTCTAACCAAGCTTGGTATTTGTTTTGTTCTGTCCAAATTGCGCCCATTTCGGGTCTTGTGTAACGTTCGATCATCGCGTTTCTCCTTCTATTCTGACCAGATGCCAGAATGTTCGATTTCTTGTAAAGTATGTGCCAAATCTTTTGTCATAATCGTTACGTGGCCCATCTTACGGTTTACTTTAGCTTCAGCTTTGCCGTAAAGATGTAAAGACCAATCAGGATATTTTGCAATTGAATTACTAAGTGACATTACGTGCTGTCCTAGAACGTTCACCATGATAGTTGGTGCCCATAACTCTGGTTTGCGCAATGGCCAACCACAAACAGCTCGAATGTGTTGATGGAATTGTGATACATTACATGCTTCTATTGAATAGTGGCCTGAATTATGCGGTCTTGGCGCTAACTCATTAATGACAATGTCGCCATTCTCTAAGACGAACATCTCCACTGCTAGTGTACCCACAAGATCTAAATAATCAGCAATTTTCATTGCTTCACGTTCAGCAGCCTGTGCTGTCGCCTCATGGATACGAGCTGGCACAATCGTTTCATGTAAAATATGATGCACATGAATATTTTCGCCAACCGGCTGACAATATGATTCACCTTCGCCATTACGTTGTACAATAACTGAAACTTCCTTCACAAAAGGAACAAAGCCTTCTGCAATACATTGTGAATGTGTAAAAAGCTCTTCAGCCAACGGAAGATCAGCTGCTGACTTTAAGAGTTGCTGTCCTTTTCCGTCATAGCCACCTCTTGCTGTTTTCACAATACACGGATAACCGATTGTTTCAATATTTTCTACTAGCTCTGCATATGTACTAGCAACAACATATGGCGCAACTGGGGAACCTGCTTCTACAATCGCCGCTTTCTCTATCACACGATCTTGTGTAATACGTACTAATTCAGCACCCTGTGGCACATATGCCATTTCTGTTAAACGTTTCAAGCCTTCATAATCAATGTTTTCAAACTCGTACGTGATCACATCACTTACTTCTGCTAGTTCCTCTAACGCTGCTTCATCATCGTATGGCGCTAGAATGCGAATGTCTGCTACTTGTCCACATGGTGAATCCATGGATGGCTCAAGTACAGCAATTTTATAGCCTGCTTCTTTTGCTGCAAGTGCCATCATACGTCCAAGTTGCCCACCACCGATAATACCTATCGTTTGACCGGGATAAATGATCTTTGTCACACTAGGTCACCTGTGCTTTCTAATACTTGTTGCTTCGTCGCCTCGCGTCTAGCATCTAGTTTGTTAGCAAGCTCTGAATCTGTTGTCGACAAAATCTGCACTGCAAGCAAACCTGCATTCGTTGCTCCCGCTTTACCTATCGCAACAGTTGCTACAGGTACACCACCTGGCATCTGTACAATGGATAATAATGAATCAAGACCGTTAAGTGCACGAGATTGCACTGGCACTCCTATAACAGGCAATGTTGTTTTTGCTGCCACCATTCCTGGTAAATGCGCTGCACCACCAGCCCCTGCAATAATAACTTGAATGCCGCGTTCTCTTGCTGCTTCAGCATATTCAAACATTAAGTCAGGTGTACGGTGCGCAGATACTACCTTTTTCTCGTACGGTACTTGTAATTCATCTAAAATATCACAAGCATGTTTCATTGTTTCCCAGTCACTCGAACTACCCATAATGACACCGATTTTCGGATTCATGAATTGTCGCTCCTTTTAAACGATAGAAAAATGATCGATTGTTGTGCACGCCACTATTTTTCAATAGCCACTGCATTTTTTACTTTTCTGCACAAAAAAACCCTCAAATAAACTACTCTCTACAGTACACGTGAAAGCAGCTTACTTAAGGACAATTGATGAAAAGAATACGCAGATTTACACATTAGTAATCCACCTTCCCGTAACATGCCAAAAGTTGCTTTCCCGCATAGTCCGGCATTTACGGTGCCGGGTAGAGACACTAGAGCCCATCCTCTAGCATATATGGGGATTTAATTGTTTTTCCTTATCATATTTTAACAATTGAACACACTATCGTCAATGCTAAAATGCGAACGTTTTATTTTCACCAAATGGCATTGTTCGGTTTTCGGTCATATCTACTCAAAATCTTGACATAACATCGCTTTAAATTGTATTTTTTGACGTAAATACGTTGGTTCTCCATTTACGATATGAAAGACAGGTTCTTCTTTTCTTCCCATCGCTATATAACCATCCTTTTCCATTCGAGCCAAACATTCTTCTATAGTTTCATTTTCTTCTACTTCATACCAAATTTGCTTTTTTCCCAAGTTGTCCTTCCTTCCACTTCTCGTATCATTTATAGATTTCCTCACTTAAACCCAATTATACATTGTTATCCTTAATAGGGAAGGTAAGATTTTATAACAATTAATTGTATACTTTAAACTACAAAAAAAAAGTCGATACATTTATGAAAGAGGTGAAAAAATGAAAATTAATACTGGTAAAGAAACAATCAATTTCTATAAAACTACTACTATGTCAGCCTCAAAAAAGAACATACTACAAACACAATATCGTGTCCAAAAAGATAAATTAACAATTGGCCAACAAGCCCGAAATTTATTTAAAGGTCAACAACACAAAACAAATCTTATCGAGAGCTTAATAAAACAACGTGAAAATATCCAGGAAATGAAAAGCAATTTGACTGAGCGTACTATAGATAACGGTGAGGATATTACATCGATTAAGGAGCAGCTAAAAGAATTTGAAAAGCAGATTGCCGAAATTGACGCACAGATTGCAGAACAACAGATAGTTGAACAGAAAAAACCAAATGAAGACATGCAAGTCGCTGGCAAACATTCAGCAACTCCTACTGACGAACTATTAGTGAAAACTACACTTTTAGATCAAGCTAAAACGTTACATACAACTAACGATGCATTAAAACGTGAACAGCATCGTCTAGAAAGCGAAGTTAATTTAGACGCTAATCGAGGTATATTTATTGATCGTAAATATGAAAAGCTTTCTAATCTAGAAAATCGTATTCAAGACACGCAGGAAGCAGTTGCTGAAAAAATAGAGGATTTTAGTGATACGACATTTGAGGATAAATCAAGCGAGGATATAGCAAAAGAAAAACAAGAAAACAATGAGGATAGGAATGATTAGTAACTCTTTCAGGTAGGTTTCTATTGAATAACTGTTTAAATTTAAAGGCAGCTTAATCACTCATAAAATTTTGATGACTAAGCTGCCTTTATGTATAGCCTACATTGCATGTGATTGAAAAGTATCTCGATATATAAAATTCGCATAAAAAAACAGCCAACATATAGTTGACTGTTTTTCATGTGCCTAGCGACGTCCTACTCTCACAGGGGGAAGCCCCCAACTACCATCGGCGCTAAAGAGCTTAACTTCCGTGTTCGGTATGGGAACGGGTGTGAC